>UQDP01000008.1 GCA_900539845.1 uncultured Oscillospiraceae bacterium
TAGGCGGCCCTTTTAGGGCCTGTGCAAACCACCAGTTTAACTGGTGGTTATGATTGCACTCTTTTAGATTATTTCAGGCTTTGCTTGGAGATCAGATTGCACCAATGGGGAAAATGAGAGGAAAAAGGCCAATTCTAATAATTGGTCTACAACACCACTTTTGACACAGAAGGTTCTCCCCGCACCCCTTTTTCTTAGAAGTGACACGGGTGTTTTTTGCACAATAGAAAAAGCACTGCGGAGCAACTTGAGGCGCTTATTGATACGCCATAAAGAAATCTCCCATTTTTCCCTCTGATGCAACTGGTAAATCTTACCTCGGACAGCATAGTTGATTACGGCCTTGCTATTGCCTTGCGGTAAACACAAATGGAAATGATCGCAGTAATCACCTCCGTGATCCAAAACGCATTCCAGACGCCAACCGCTCCGAAAAGTCTGCTGAGTAAAAACGCAGTCGGGATAATAACTACTACATACCGGCAAAGGGAAATCAGTAAAGAAGGGGTGCCTTTTCCAAGTCCCTCCAATGCGCCGGAAGAGGTAACAGAAACCGCCGAGACGATAAAACCGGCACCGATGATACGCAGGGCCGTTTCCCCGGCTCGAATCGTCGCCTCTGTGTGGGTAAACAGCCCCATCAACTGGCCTGGGATCAGTAGGCATATTACTGTTCCAAACACCATAATAATACCACTCATGCACAAAACGATCTGATAAATCTGGCTGACCCGTTTGTGCTCCCTCGCACCGTAGTTATAGCCGATCAGGGGGCGCATCCCCTGCACAATGCCATTCGCCGGAAGATAGATGAATGTCTGCAATTTGTAATAGATTCCCAAAACCAGAATATACACTTCGGAATATGCCGCTAAAATCCCATTGAGTGCCGAAATCAAAAGAGACGGAAGTGCAAGATTCAGGGTTGCGGGAATGCCGATAGAATACAGCTTGATGACCATCTTTTTGCTGGGCAGAATGTGCTGCCTGCGAATATGTACGCGGATTGGCCGCACAAGATAGACTACAAGGTAAATCGCAAGCGTCAGAGTCTGCCCGATGCCGGTTGCCAGTGCAGCGCCTTCGATTCCCATTTCCGGGAATGGGCCATAGCCAAAAATCAGAACGGGATCTAAAACAATGTTTGTGATGCACCCGCACATCAGGCTGATCATGGTTGTTTTCATGTTTCCTACTGCTTGGAACAATTTCTCAAACGCCATGCTGACGGTAACAATGAGTGTAAAGGCGAACGCAACGACAGAATAGCGGACGCCAAGTTCAATGACCGCTTCGGATGAAGTGAACATCCGCAGGAAAACCGGCATGATCGTAATACAGCAGACTGTCATAACAATGCCATGAATCACGGCAAGTACAAGTCCCTGCGTGGCTGCCTGATCCGCTTTTCTGTGATCCCCCGCGCCCAGATAGAAGGCGATCACTGCATTGATCCCAACGCCAAATCCAATTCCGGCAGCATTGATAAAATTTTGAACCGGGTAAACCAACGATAATGCCGTCATAGCCTCCTCGCTGATCTGCGCGACGAAAAAACTGTCCACAATGTTGTAGAGGGAATTGACCAGCATGGATAACACCATAGGCAGGGACATGGATAAAATCAGCGGTAATACCGGCTTTTCTTTCATGAAAGTATCGTTCATAATTCCTCCTTCGCAGAATACGTTATGATTTTTTACGGTGATACCAGGCCATCATTATGAGAGCAACAAGCAAGGTGCCAGTTTCCGCGACAGGGAATGCAAGCCAGATTCCGTTCAGATGGAACAATTTGTCCAGACACCATAAGGATGGAACAAGGAAAAGCAGTTGCCTGCATAATTGAATCACTATGCTGGAGCCCACTTTTTCCGTGGCCTGAAAATAGGTGGAAATCATGGTGGAAAGGCCGCAAAACAGATAGCTTGCCGCCATAATCCGCATAGCGGATATTCCAAAGGAGCGCATGGCTTCCGACGCCGTAAACAATCCCAAAATCTGCGCCGGAAAGAGGAGGACAGCCAACGTCCCCAGTATCATCATACCAGTGACCAAAGCAGTTCCGTATCGGAAAGCGGAATGCAGCCGTCCGCTGCTCCCTGCGCCGTAGTTAAACCGCATGACTGGCAAACAACCCTGGATTAAGCCATTTACCGTCATAACAATCAGCTGCTGCACCTTAAAATATGCACCGAAGAATGCAATCGCCGTATCAGAATACGCCACCAGAAACAGATTGACGAACGTCACCATAAACGAACTGAGGGCGTTCATAATAAAAGATGGCAGGCCAAAGGCAAAAATACGGCGGATCATCTGTTTCTGCAAGTGAAAGCCTTTGATTTTTATCTGCACTTTTTGCTTTTTGTCCAGCAGCAAGACAAATGCCAGAATCATGGACAATGAATAGCCCGCGACCGTAGCCACCGCAGAGCCACGGATTCCCATAGAAGGGAAAATGCCAACGCCAAAAATCAGAATTGGATTGAGTACAAAATTGACCACCACGCCCGCAATCTGAAACCACATGGGAGCAACCATATTCCCGGTGGCCTGTATCATCTTCTGGATGGCAATATGCACCATATTGGGGATTTGCATGAACGAACATACGCCCATATAGGCAATACTCAACTGATAGATTTCTTCATTACTGGTGAATGCTCGAAAATAGGGTTTCATAATCAGTAATGACAGAAGATTGAGCAAAGCACCAATTCCAAAGGCCAGCAATAATCCATGTGTGACGGTGGCATTCGCCTCATCCTGCTTTTTCTGTCCAAGATACCCCGCAATCAACACATTCACACCAACGCCGATCCAAATAGAAGCTGCGTTCATCAGAGTTGTAATGGGAAACGACAGAGAAACAGCCGTCAGCGCATTCTCACTCAGCCGCGCTACAAACGCGCTGTCTATCAGGTTATAGGAATATTGCAGGAACATGGAAATCAGCGGCGGTATCGACATTTGCCAGATAAGCTTTCCAACGGGAGCGACCGCCATTTTATTATTGGTCTGCATGCTTTCTCTCCTCTCCACAAATTGTCCGGCGCAAAAACATTGCGCCGGACAGCAGGACATTAAATCCGAACAATATAGTTTTGTTTGCGTGCTGCGGGCTGACCGGCTTCCTTAGCTGGATAACCCAATGCAATCGCTCCGACGCCACGCAAGGTTTCCGGCAGTTTCCACTCCCGCAGGAGAGCCTTACCGCTTTCACTGTCGAAAATCTCACGTTCCCGATGTACCCATACGGTTCCCAGCCCAAGAGCATGGGCGGCGAGCATCATATTTTCAAGGACGCAGCTTCCATCCTCTACAAAGGTGTTTGCGGAGCCATCTGCCAGAACCAAAATCACGACAGGCGCGCCATAATAAGGGTCTGTATTGTTCCCCATCACTTCTGCGTTTAACCTGGCGATTTCCTGCCGGTATTTGGGGTCTGTGATTGCAATGATGGTAGGGGATTGACGTCCTCCGCCGGTAGGTGCATAAGTCCCGGCTTCCAGTACAGCGTCCAACGCCTCGGAAGGGACAGGTTGCGGTTTGTAAGCCCGTACACTGCGGCGCGTCTTGATCAGAGATAACAAGTTGTTTTCCATAAAAAATCATCCTCCATTCTGTCAACATTTCCGAGATGCAGGCAACAAAAAAGCCACACAACTATCATAAGACAGTTGTGTGGCAAAAAGATGACCGAATCCGGAAAAGTCCACTCAAATTTTACGATTATCATTATAGCGAAATCTCAGGAGTCTGTCAAGCATTAATTATTGTGATTACAGAATGGTAGCGGTGGCTATCTATTGTTTTTGATGTTATTTTACGGTGTATAAGCATTGTAAGCCGTGATGTAATCAATGCCTTTAGAGCGTAACCTTCACAACCCTGTCCTCCGTTAAGGTGAAGATCAGGTGGCCGCCCCGGCAGACCTTGACGGACTCCACCAGCTTATTCCACCTCTCATCGGTATAGAAAGGATTTGAGTCGCCATATTTTTGCAGCATTTTCTCAAACGCCTCTTTGACTTCCTCATCCCGGAGTCTGGGAGACTCGCAGGCCTTATCGCCATCGTACTTGTGGTTACAGTACCAGACGTTATAACGTTCGCCCGTACTGCGCAGCCGCCAGACTTTGTGACCATAAAAGGAGCCGCAGTCGCCACAGATGAGTCTCCCGGCAAAAGGATGCTTGGTGCGTACTTTTGCCCGGCGCTTGGTGGACTCTGCTAATATCTCCTGCACCCGGTCAAAAACCTCTGGTTCTATGATTGGCTCGTGGGAATTGCGCACACGGACGGATGGCACCTCGCCGTTGTTTTTCCGGACTTCTTTAGTCAGATAGTCTACGGTAAAGGTTTTCTGAAGAAGTGCCTCACCTTTGTATTTTTCGTTACTGAGAATGCTGCGGACAGTGCTGACGCTCCATTTGGCTCTGCCTGCTGGCGTCAGGACGCCCATATTCGTCAGGATGGCGGCAATCTCATTGATGGTCTTGCCGGATAGAAATAAGTCATAGATTTTGCGGATAATAGCAGCTTCTTCTTCCACAATCTCCGCCCTGCCATCCGCGCCCTTTTTATAACCGAGGAAACGCGAGTAGGCCAGGGACACTTTCCCGTCCCGCATACTTTTCTGTTTGCCCCAGCGGACGTTCTCACTGATGGAGCGGCTTTCTTCCTGTGCCAGAGAACTCATGATCGTGAGCATCATCTCACACTTCGGGTCAAAAGTATGTAAGTTCTCTTTCTCGAACCGCACCTCGACACCAACCGCCTTAAGTTCCCGTACGGTTTGAAGTGTATCTACTGTATTCCGGGCGAAACGGGAGATGGACTTGGTCAGGATAATGTCGATGCCGCCATTCAAAGCCAGATCGATCATCCGGTTGAAGTTTTCCCGGTTCTTGGTATTGGTGCCGGTAATACCGCGATCCGCAAACACTTCTACAAACTCCCAGTCAGGATTGCTTTTGATGTGGCGGGTGTAGAAATCCACCTGCGCCTCATAACTGGATTGCTGCTCGTCCTGTTCCGTAGAAACACGGGCATAGGCGGTGACCCGCTTCTTGCGAGTCGCAACGGATAGCGGCTGCTGTTGCAGTGTTTTGGTCGCCGCGATAATCTCGATTTCTGGCATACTTATAGTTTTTCCTCCTTCCTGTATCGCATTAAGTTTTTTGCCGTGCTGCCTCGCGCATCTCATCCGTCCAGCTCAGCCTGCGGGACGGATGTTTCCAGAATACGTCTACCGAGGAGCCATTTTTTAGCTCGAAGATCAGGTGATTGTGTTCTGTAACCATGATGCGGGAAATATGTTCCTGCACGATGGTTTGGTTTATCTCTGGTAGTCCTAAGACTTCTTTGACTTTCTCGATCAGTATGGTTTCTGGTATTTGTTGCGAGTGGCAGACGGATTTTCCGTATTTGGTATATTGGCCGCAGATCCAGATTGGCCGGTCACTATTCTTGATGTTGGTGTATTTTCTGACGTAAGCAGCGCCGCAGCAGCCGCACACAATCAGGCCAGAGAATAGCTTTTGACTATTGTCGTGGTTGGGATTTCTGTGCGCCATAATCTCTCTTTGACGAGCGCTGCGGCGGGCAATTTCTTGCTGGACAGCCTCGAACGTCTGCCTGTCGATAATTGCTTCATGGCTGTTTTTGACATAGACTTTGCGGAGCTCTCCCGTGTTTATCCGTTTCTTTTTGGTGCGGAAATCCTCACTGAAGGTCTTTTGCAGCAACAGGTCACCGGCATATTTTTCGTTAAGCAAAATATTTCTGACAGATGCGACAGACCAGGTGCCACCAAAGTAGGCTGGGATGTGCTGCTCAATTAGTGTTCTGGCGATTTTGCTGTAACCCATGCCGGAAAGGTAGAGCCGAAAAATCTCTTTGACAATCTCCGCTTCTTCCGGCACGACCTCAAACCTCTCACCCATCAAACGATAGCCAAAAGTGTGGCCTCCGGCAGGTTTACCCTGATCGTATAGTTTCTGGATCCGCCACTTCTGGTTCTCACTGGCTGACCGGGCTTCCTCCTCGGCGTACATTGCGAGAAGCGTCAGAAGCAGTTCTCCGTCTGGACTGATGCTGTGCATGTCTTCTTTCTCGAAGTAGCAGTCAACCCCGATCTTTTTAAGTTCCCGGATTGTCTCCAGCAGGATGATGGTATTCCGTGCAAAACGGGTCACCGATTTGGTGATTACAAGATCAATCTTACCCTCCCGGCAGTCCTGCAGCATGCGATGGAACTCCGGGCGGTGGAGGGTCGTACCGGAAATCCCATTGTCTGAGTAGATGGCAACCAGCTCCCAGTCCGGGTGCGCCGCAATATAATTCTGGTAGTATTCCGTCTGGGCTTCCAGTGAGTGGAAGGCGGCATCCTTATCGGAAGAAACCCGGGCATAGGCTGCCACGCGGGTGATCTTAGGCTCTTTGGGTCTTACCGGTATTTCTTCAATACGCATAATCTTTACCTCCTGCCACCATTCATCACTCTCTTGCCCGGAGAAGTCAAGTCCTGATTTCCGTAACTTTCCGGTTTTCTCGGTACCATTTGGTGCGGCAATAGTCTGAGCAGAACAGCGCTCCCCGCCGCTTTGTTTCCGGCAATGGTTTATGGCAATAGCGGCAGAGCGGGGCGTTCTGCTTTTCTGCCTTAGTCTTCCGCGTCCCACTGGCGGCAAACCCTTTGCGCTGGCAGATGGATTTTACGGTATTGGGGGATAGTCCTAACTCCCGGCCAATAAAGCTGTAAGGATAGTTCTCCCGCCGCAGTGCGGCAATTTGTTCTAGTTGCTGTTCTGTCATGGTTCTCCTCATATTTATAGTGCTCCTTTCTTTTATCAAGGCGTCCAGAAAAGACCGCCCCTTAAAGCCGCTCCGGCGTGCTGGTTAGGGGTGGACTCCCTGGAAACAGGGAGAGAGCCGTTTCCCAAAAAACTTACGGTCGGCGCAGTTTGCGGACGCTTCTTGGATTTGTTCTCTTCCCGATGCGTCAGGCGGTCGGTCATAGGCTCCCTGCTGCTTACGGCTCTTTTCTTTCTGTCGATGGGTGCATTTATAAACCTGGCAGCTACGCTGCTTATGCTGATATTGCTATTTTGTGCCATATGTACACACTCCTTTCTGTGATTAACCTGCCCTGATTAAAGCACATTTTACAAATATGGCAAGGGCTTTTTTGGGCTATATTTGGGGCGACCGGACGCTTAAGCGCAAAAATAACAGGGGTGGAAAATCTGACATTTTGCAGGCGAGTTGGATGGAATAAACTTGAAAATATTTTATTTTAATGCTCGAATAATGGGTTGGGGATATTTTTCTCCCTACTAGATATAAGACAGGATAGAAGGTTTTGAGTCTGGATTTGTTGGATATTTTCTCCAACTTCATAAAAAAAGGACGCACCCGTAGGTGCGTCAGCGCAACAATATATCCCTTTGTCGTTATCGCCTAGCCACCAACAACTACCCAGCAGCCACGCAACGGACAGAACGTCCGTAGTAGCGGCGGTAGCTGCCGTCCGTACCGACGTAGCCCGAGCCGAAGTACAAGTAGTAAGCGTTGCTAGAACCATTAGGAGTAGATGACCAATAGTCGCCGTATGACCCCGCATCGTACAGCGAACTACCGTAGAGGTAGCCGCCGCGCAGAAGGTAGTAGGGGGCAGGGCAACCGGCACCCGGCGCTACTCCCAGCCAGCCACGCAACGCACCGAGTAGCCATTATGACGATTGTTGGCCAAGTCGACGAATGCATTGATGGTTGAGAAGAATTCTAGATAGTAGGCATATCTTGATGAATCACCTGCTTGGCTAGACCAGTAGTTGCCGTAATTACCCGCATCATAAAGACGCTGATGTACGGGGTAGACATAGCCGCTGCGCACGAAGTAAAAATCATCATTGCATTTTTACTTGCGCAAACAATAAGCGTGTTATAATTAAAGAGTCAAACTTAACTATAATAACTTTCCCCCTTGTATAGGGCGTGGAAACGGCACCGTGTGGGCTGACGCCTTATATAGGGACAGTTAGTTAAGTTTGACGACGCCATACGGTGTCGTTTTTGTTAGACACCGTGATAAGCACAAAAAAGGAGGAACGGTGTCTAGGCAAGACAAACATAAAGTTGCAGCTACACTCAGAGCTGCAACGCATAAAAGTAAGCTATTATCACATAAATTCCTAATACTTATCCCCACGGCAGCCACACTTGGTATCTTGGCTCTAGTGTCTGTACTGTTTACTAGTGCAGATACGACTTCTAATACCTATGCTGCTAACCTGGGTAGCCAAATCACTACGGAAGTTGATGGCCAATGTTATGTAACGCTTACCGCACCTGACGTTAACTTTTCTGTTTCTCCTAGTAAAAACGAAAATGCCGCCAAACAACGTATAGATGTTAATGTAGAAACCAACGTAGCAGGTGGCGCTAAACTATATCTCTCTATGGCGGGATCAAGCAACTCCCTCCACCTAAACGGCAATACTGCGCAAAGCTCTCCTGTGATCTCGGCTGTGCCTGACGGTACAGACGCTAGTAGCTTCCCGGCTAACACTTGGGGTACTCTACTGACGACCAAACTTATTCTGCCGTCCCCACTACTGCGAGCGACCCAGCTCTGCTTGCTAATATTGATGGCGAGACCACGGGTACGACTAGTGGTAGTGTCATCTCGGCAAGTATCCCAGTATACTATGCCGCGAACGTTGATACCTCCATCCAACCTGGCTCCTATTCTAACCGTATGACCTACTCTGCGGTTGTGGATGGAGGTATTACGGCGGAAGCAACATTGACGTCGATTAAGGTGGATGGACAAGAAGTCAGTGAGCTTCAGGGTAGCAAGGCCAACACTATTCTTGTAACTACTAACCTAATGGCGCAACCTTACGGCACCCCTCGTGTTTATTACAGAACCACAAGCCCGACAGGCTATGCAGAATGTGGCGACGTAATAATTTCTAGTAATGAATCTGGCTATATGACTGTCCAGTGTACCACTACTCCCAGCCAGGGAGCTACTGGCGTGACGCTGTATATTACGCCCAAAGGGAGTGAAAACGATGTGTTTTGTGCGGATGGAACGTATCCAGCCGGATCAAGCCAATGCGAAATGGGTGAGTGGAAGTGGGGTGAGTTTACGGTAAGTTTGCCGGATATTATTTCTCCTCCTCGATTGATGTCCGAAGCATCAACAATGCAAGAAGTAACACCCGAATTTTGTGCTTCTGTAACAATGGAATCACCAGGCAATACGGCGCGCCTGCGGGACGTTCGGGATAACAAGTATTACTGGGTGGCTAAGCTCGCCGATGGCAACTGCTGGATGACACAAAATCTAGATTTGAATCTCACAAATGGGCAGGTTCTTGATCCTGACACCACTGATGTTACATCTGACTGGAACCCAGGTGTCACCACTTATACTACACTTAATGTAAATGAATTCAATGTCCCTAACCAATCATGGGATCCAGGCATGGCCGTTTGGAAAGGACCCTATATTAATGGTTCATGTAGTCCGCAATATAGTATTTTTGACAGTAGTGATGCACTCGGTAACGACTGTACGCAGTATTGGCTAAACGTTTCTTCGGGTTGGAGTCCTGTAGAGGAGTATCGCAACAGTGGAGCGATATACAACAATGACACCAAAACGTATGATGCCCACTATCTTGCGGGTAACTATTATTCATTCTCTGCGGCTACGGCGAGTAGTTATCCTGCAGGTGGTGGAACGGCGACTAATTCAATTTGCCCGAAGAACTGGAAATTGCCCACGGCCAACACATCAGATGATGGAAGTTTTCAAAATTTGTTTGATAAAACTAGCATGTCTGCTGATGCGGCTACCAAAAGCCCATTATTCCTTGTGCGTGCAGGCTATGTTGGTGATTATTACCTGACTAGCGCAGGCGAGGGAGGATACTACCGATCCTCTGTGTGGTGGTATCAGCATGGTAGTAGTTGGACGTCATCTGCCGCCTACAGTATGTTCCTTAATGCAAGCCAGTTAATTACAACAAATGCTTACGATGAAGAGTATGGGCAATCAGTGCGTTGTGTAGTTATAACTAATAAGTAAAATGCGCCCATAACCTCATCCGAAACATAAGGCCCGTATAAATACATTTACATCATTTATCCCCATCAGTTTTTCGATGGGGATATTTTTAACGCGTATTGTTGCGTTGCCTCAGTTGCCTGTTCAGTACCCACAAAAATCTGGTCGCCAAACAACTACCCAGCCGCCGCGCAGAAGGTAATGATTGGGCGAGCTAATCACAATTATAAAATGGTGCAAAACTTGTTGTCCGTATCGCCCACAATGAAAATTAGCGCAAATATGTCATAATATGATATACTTTAGAAAGTGGCGTTAGTGATATCCATAGACGACGTCACAACACATTGAAAGGCGCGTTTACGCGCCTTTTCTTTATTATAAATATGTAAAACGCAGAGCAAAACGCTCAAGTTTTTTGCTGCTTAGGGCATCCGTGTATCATATTTAGAGGACAAAGAATCTTCGTACACGACGAATTATTTGACCTTGATTTTGTAACTCCGCTTGGTATAACGAACAGAGCGTTGATGGCTAATGGAAATCCTTCATACCTGAATCGCTGCCAAAAAGAGATAGAAAGAAATTTCGGAAATTCTGATGTTTTTGTTGGCAATATAGATTAACACGGTATGTGGAGGATAAGGAATAATGAGTTACGAAAATTACAAAAAAGCAATGGAACTTGCAAAAACACTGCCAAATTATAAAATTTATGATTGCTGCAGCGACAATGCGATGGATGAACTAGAAGATTATCTCGGATTTGAACTTTCAAAACAACATTATACTTTTTTAAGGCAGGGAGCGCTTGAGGTTTCCGGAAGAATTTTTTGCGCTAATTTTAAAGATGCGCATTATACATCTATGGATGTAATTGCAAATTTAGAGATGAATAAAAAATATAACCTTACCGTAGAAGATAAATTTGTTCCTATTCTCGAAGAAGATGAATGGATAAATTATCTGAACTATAACAGGCTAACAAAAGACGGTGAACCGACTGTTGTTTACGCCTGGCCTACTCCCGACGAGTTTACTATATTTGAGCAGACTGATCAGAATCTTGGTGACTTTTTGCTTGAACTTTTTCAGGAGATGAAAACGGATCTTGAGTCTGACGACGATTATTAATTTATTTTTAATGTCTTTCGGTTCTGCTTTCCAAAAACATTGTGACATTAATTCTAATGTAAGAGAAGAAATAGCTGAAGCGGCAATAGAGTTAATCGGAAATGCAATAGAACATTCAGCTTCAGATAATAGATTTTGATATTGCTACTAATTATAAAAATTCACAAGGGGAATCAGTAAATAGTTTAAATTTAGCAATCGTTAATTATTCAGAAAATTTTCTATCGGATAAATTAACTAAAGCAATAAAAACATATAATCCATCTACTGATTTAAACAACAGGTATAAGAAAGTGCCAGAGGTACATATAATGAACAAGTCCGTAAAAAAGTGGACAATAGAAAAAAGAATCCTCTTGATGTAGATTTGAACAAGACCAGTAAAAATGGACAATAGAAAGAAAGCACCTCCTACGGTAGAATAGAAACTGCCATAGGAGGTTTTGTTAATGTCTAAAGACATTAATAAATAAAAATACCGAAGTAACAAAAGTTACCTCGGTATTTTTGGTACGCCGGAAGGGATTCGAACCCCCGACCTTCTGGTTCGTAGCAATGTCGATAGCCATTAAACAAGCCCTAAACAGCGATGTTTAGGGCTTTCCTTGTCCGATTTTTCTGCCGAATTTTCAATTGGCTCACTGTTTCTGCACCCTCGTTCTCCTGTGTAGCCGTCAGTTTAGGAGTCAAAACGTATACCTTTTTTCATAATATTGAGGAAAACAATACAAAAAATCAGTTTGTTCGCTTGAATTGTTTTTGACGGATTTTAGCACATTATTTTCAATATGTTACTTTTATTAAATGTTAAAAAGCTGATTCCCATTAAATTGAGAATCAGCTTTTAGGAAAAATACTATAAAATTATTATTTATAATTCGGGAGTAAATGAAAGATTACTCCTCTGCTGTTTGTATTTTTTTGTTACTCGATAAGACCGCTTTCTTTTAGAAGAATTTCAATATCCGTACCTTCAACCTTTTTAAGCAGAATCTTTACGAACTCCTTTTCCATAAGCGAAAGCTTAACATCGGTAATCGGTTTCTTATCAATAGCGTAGTAGCAGGCACGGAGAAGCTCACGAACATCATATTTACTGCCCCAAACCTCAGGAACACCGCGGTCAACATCAAGGAGAGTATAAACAGATTCCATACCGGTACGCATTGAATATTCTATCGTGAATATTGTGTCACGGGGAGTTTCTGCAAACTGACCAAGGAAAGCAAAGTTTACAGCGCCGTCAGGTACAACCTTTGGACGGTCCTCGTTCTTTCTCGGCTGGAAAAAGGCGTTAATGAATGGCATAAAGCAGGTTGTGGTGTTGCAGGCATTTTTTGCAAGGTCATCAATTTCCGCATCAGGAATACCGATATGATACAGCCACTCACGGCATACCTCCTCGCCTGTACAGTCACGCATTGCCTTTTTAACATAATTACCTTCCTTGTTTGTGGTCAAAGCATAAAGCCAAATTAAAACAGTGTCTTTATCCTGTGACTTAAACTGAGGCTGACGGTTGATTGTCCACGATAGATACCAGTTATCCATACTGTCTTTAACAGTAACAATACCACCTGTGGTAACCTTTCCCTCGCGAGGATCCCTCTTGCAAATGTTGATTATGTGTTGAATAATTTCTTCGTTAGATGTTGCAACAGTAGCACTCATCCAGTTTGTTTCTTCAATATTGGTGCAGAAATTATCGGGATTACCGAACTCACTGTGCTCAGCCTGCTTTGCAATGTTTTTCCATAAATCCCATGACTCGCCTGTACCGTTTTTAGCTTTTGTAAGGTCGGGAGCGTGTGTTTGGTCGCCGTAGCAGGAAGTGTCGGTGCAACAACCGTTTGTAATAAACACAAGGTCATCCTCAACTAAATCTATTGTTTGCTCCTTGCCGTCTTTAATAAACACAATCTGCCTTGCAATCTTTTTGTCGCCTACGGTGTCGATAATAACATTTTTTACATTCATACCGTACTCGATTGTAACGCCGTGGTTTTCAAGGTATTTTACCAGTGGCAAAATCAGGCTTTCATACTGATTATACTTTGTGAAGCGAAGAGCGCTGAAATCAGGAAGTCCATCAATATGATGAACATAACGGCATAGATAACGTTTCATCTCAAGCGCACTTGACCAACGTTGAAATGCAAACATAGTCTGCCAGTAAAGCCAGAAATTTGTTGACCAGAATGAATCCGGCAGAACCTCCGAAATTTTCTTACCTTCAAGAGTCTTTTCAGGTGTAATAAACAACTGTGAAAGAGCCATTGCAGATTCTTTATCAAGTCCGAATTTTTTATCTGTATGAGCGTCTTCTCCGCGGTTTACAGAGGCTCTGCACAGAGAATAGTTTGGATCGTGCTTGTTGAGCCAATAGTACTCGTCAAGAACGGAAACCTCGGGATTTTCCAAAGAAGGAACATCTCTGAACATATCCCACATAACTTCAAAATGGTTATCCATTTCTCTGCCGCCGCGCATATAAAAGCCTTTTGTAACATCCTTTCGTCCGTCACAGCTTCCGCCGGCAAGCTCTAACTTTTCAAGAAGGTGGATATGCTCGCCCTTCATCTGACCGTCACGCACCAGATAAAATGCTGCTGTAAGACCGGCAAGACCGGTGCCGATAATATAGGCGGATTTTTTGTCAACATCCTTTGGCTTTTCGGGATGTGCAAAGGATTCATAAGTTCCTGCTGAATAATACATAAAATTCATCTCCAAATTTTTATTTTGTAATTTCATTATATTATTTTTTCGCAGGTTAACAATAAACAGAAAAATGCCCGTGATAAATTTTTTATCACGGGCAAAAAGATGTTAACATTTTTATCAAATATCATTTTTTGATAAAGGTTTATCTATTCTGAATCTTTCAAGTGCATCTGTAAAGGTATTCTGTATAACCAAAGCAAGCTTGCTGATAAGCTGTTCGGGGTTTTCTTTCATATCATTTTTAATCCAGTCAAGCATCAAGCCGACAAAAGCATAGGAATATACCGATGCAATAAATTCCTTGTCTTCCTGACGAACGGTCATATCAGCGGATTGTTCTTCCACAACTTTCAGCAAAAGATTATCAATAAGAGGTTTGAGATACCTTTCAACCTGTTCACGATCAACACAGCGGTAAACATTCATAATGAGCGGCTTATTTTCACGCACTGTATAGAAAATCTGAAGCATACCCTCCTGCCAGGTATCGTGCGTTTTGTTTTCTTTTATTACTTTAGCGGCTTCCTGAAGGCAAGCCCACTCAGCAAGGTCATATATATCTTTAAAATGATAATAAAAGGTCATTCGGTTAATACCGCAATCATCTGCAATATCATTGATAGTTATTTTGTTTAACGGTTTCTTTAATAGTAGATTTTTTAAAGATTGAGCTAAAGCCTTTTTTGTTATTTGTGACATAAAAAACCCCCGTTTCATTCACAAAATAATATTTACCAATTACAATATAGCATATTTTTAAAATTTTATCAATGGAATTCATTTTCTGACAGACATAAAAAGACAGCTGACAAGAACCATCAGCTGCCTTTTATGTTATATAAATTTATGAATTAAGCAATTTCTCTGTTTGCCTCTGCTGCTCTGAGAAGGGCGTCCTTATAATTCTTAGCTTTAATTTTAAAGTTCAATTATTTTGAAGTTTTCTACTTGTTTTTTTCAACACTTTTTGAGTTTGCATAGATTTTGTGCATTGTTTCGTCATCATAATGAGTATCAAGATATTGCTCAAAGTGATTTTTCGCATCTTCGCCGTTATCTCGCTTATCCATTCGTATTGCAGCTGAAGCAGACAGCGTAGCATCAAATACAAAGAATGCTATAAATGCCCAAATTATTACTTTATCAAAAGGTATATTGATTTTATCAAAGCATTTACTCATAAACGGTATAACAAGCTTTACCCAAAATAACCCAAGCACTCCCCAAAAAAGTGAGTACAAAAGGCACACTCTGCCGTTTATATTTAGCGGAAGATGGCTGTAATCCCAAGCTACCGAGCCGAAGCAAATTTCCTGTCCTAATGAACAGATATATTCAACAACAGTTCCACTGACAAAAGCAACTAAAAATATCTTCCAAGCAGATGAATTTTGAAAATGCACAAGTAAAAGCGTGAGAAGTACGGCTCCCATTCCGTAGGCTACGCTGAGATGACCGAGCACAAGGGATTTTCTGCTTTCTATGTAGCCAAGTTTAATCAAACACCAAAGTGTTTCTACACCGTAGCCTAAGTAACAGCCTGAAATGAATATCCATACATATTGATAAAAATTAAATTTAGCCATATGTATTCTCCTCTTTTAAACAATAGGATGGTTTATTTAGACACTGCCATTTTTTCCTTTGTGTTAGCATCAATTCTCTGTAAATCCTTTTTTAGTGAGCTGTGGCTAAAGATAAGTGTTAAAGCAAGGAACACCACGAAGAAAGCAGCAAGTATTATTGCACTTTTTCCTGCGTTTGAACCTGCCGTTCCGCTTATAGCCTCTTTAAAGAGTTGTGTAGAATATGTCATTGGCAGAATTTTATTGATAACTCTGAAGAAGCCTGACTGTGTTTCTATCGGGAAAGTACCGGCGCAGGATGTAAGCTGAAGAATAAGCAGTAAAAGTGAAACAAATTTGCCTGCGTCACCGAGATTAATAATACAGAACTGTATTATTGTCATAAAGGTTAATGAAACAAGTATGCAGGACATAAACAGCATTAACGGATTATTTACAACAATGTGAAGAATGTCCTTGATTACTATTGCAAGAAGTACACCCTGAGCCATACTGATAAGACCAAAGGATAGTGTTCTCAAAATTATTCTGTTAGAGTCCTTGGTAAGTGATTTTATTTTTCTGTTATAATCAAGATAAATACCAAAGTAAATCATCAAGCCACCTACCCAAAGTGACAGACACATAAAGTATGGTGCGAAGGCAGAACCGTAATTTTCCACCGGCTGAACATATTCTGTTACTGTTGATATAGGCTCTTCGGCATAATCTGCAAGTCCGTCCAAAGCATTTAGCTGAATGATAGTATCGGTGATTGATTCATCAACACCATCCTTTGCATTGCTAATACCGTTGTCAAGCTGAGTTGCACCATCATTAAGTGAATATGCACCTGTTCTTAATGTTGATATACCATTATCAAGCTGAACTGTACCGACAGACAAATCATTAGCACCTGTTGATAACTTGTCAGCACCTGCAAGTAATTTACCTGAGCCGTCTGCAAGAGCCGAAACACCGTTTGAAAGTGCAGGTACCTTTGAATTGAGTTGTATAAGACCTGTGCTAAGTTCACCTGCTCCCTCGTCAAGTGCATTTACTCCCTGAGTAAGGGCAGGGATTTTTGATGTTAATGAAGAAGTACCCTCTTTAAGCTGAGCAGCACCGTTAGCAGCTGACGCAACACCATCTGTATAGCTGTTAACGCCTGTGCTTAGTGTGCTTGCACCGATTGAAAGCTCATTTGCACCTTGATTAAGAGCATTGCTGTTACTGTTAAGAGTATTAAGTCCTGTTTTTAATGCCTGTGCTCCTGAGTTTAGTGTATTGTTATTAGATTTTAATGTACTAAGTCCCTGATTAAGAGCATACGCACCTCCTAACAATGTACTGCTGTCCGTATTGTTACCAAAGCCTGATTGCAATGCCTGCAAGCCTGTAAGAAGCTGCGAAGTGTTGTTTTTAACATCTTTCATACCGTCAGTCAATTCCGTAACGCCGCTACTTACCTGGTGAGCACCTGACTTAAGAGCAGGGAGGCTGTTGTCAAGCTGTTCAAATCCACTGACTGCCACATTAAGATACTGAGTATCACCTGTTGTCTGATAGTATTTAAGAGCGTTTAAAGCATTCGTATAATTTGTACTGAATGTGCAGATGCCCTCATACACCTGTGATGTACCGGAGGAAAGGGCATCAAGACTGCTGTCGGGAGCTGTGTGCTCAAGCTGTTGTGATGAAGCCTGAACCTGTGTAACAATTTGATTTAATCCTTCGTTTGCCTGATTAATACCATTATAAAGATTATTTGCTCCTGCACTTGCACTTTCAACACCTGTTGTGTATGCGTCGATACCGTTGGCAAGAGTAACAGCACCCGAATTGGCAGATGATACACCATCTGTATATGTTTGAATTCCGCTTTTAAGAGATGTGGCACCTGCGTTTAATTGCTGTGCACCCGCAGTAAGAGAGGGACTGTTTGATTTTAAGGTATCAAGACCTGTGCTGAGCTGAAGTGCGCCATTATTAAGCAGTGCCGCACCGCCGGATAATTCCGGAATTTTTGAATTTAATGCAGCTGTTCCGTTTCTTAGGACAACTGAACCGTCTGTAAGCTGCTGAACACCATCGGCTAATTGAGGAACTGAGGCATTTAAGGTATTTGCCCCTTTATCAAGCGCTTTAATTCCGTCAAGAAGTGTTACTGCACCGTCTGACACCTGTTTACTGCCGTCAGCAAGAGCACTTGATCCTTCGGATAATTTATCTGCTCCGTCAGCAAGCTCGTTAGTACCGCTACTCAGTTTTCCGGATCCGTCCGATAATTGCTTGAATCCGTTTTGCAGCTCACCCATTGAATCGGGTACGCTTTCCAGCTTGTCGCAAAGAGTAGTAATTATTTCTTTATCAATGCTTGAATTAACTGTTTGCTTAATTGTAGGCATTGCGTTTTCAAGTATCTGTGCAGCAAGATAATTCTTTTTTTGGTTTGCCGTGTAAACAATCGAACTATGTAGTTTTTCAGTGTCCTTTGAAGCAGTTGAGGCATTGCTTGAAAAATCTTTAGGAATTGTTATTGAAGCGTAATAATCATTTTCAAGTACACCTTGTTCTGCGTCTGCATTATCGGTAAATACAAATTTAAGTGTTCCGTCCTTTTCAAGATTATCGCAGATTTCCTGACCGAGATTTCTCTCCTCGCCGTTAATAACAGCACCGCTGTCAAGATTAACTACTGCCACGGGAACATCATCAAGTCTTGCATACGGGTCCCAGAATGCTCCTAAATAGAAATAGGAATAAAGCAAAGGGATAACCAGTACGCCTATGATGATTGCCGTCTTCATAATCCACGGCGTTTTCTTCTTTTCTTTCATACGATCGTCTCCTTATAACTTGTTGTATTTTGCTCTATTACAAATAGTAATGCATTTGCTGCTAAAAGTCATTAAACAAGTTATATAGAGCGCTTAAAATTTTATCAAAAACTACAATTTGATAAAACTTTTTGGTATGATATTTTTATTGTTCGAATTAGTAAAAATATCTGGATATTCAAACTCCTTTGTGGTATTTGTTGTACTGCAAGGGAGTTGATTATTTATGTCAATACTACAAGAACTATGGTATGGGAATATCAGACCAAACGAAGATAAAGTTATTACAGATGAGGAAAAAGAATTAGTTTCGCTGATTGCTAAGCATCACGAAACACTATCTTCTTCCCAAAAGAATAATGACTTGGATGTGTTTGAAAAGTATGTTGATTGCTTTACCGAATACGCTTCGCTGATTGAGGTGCAGGCATTTGAAATAGGATTTAAGTTAGCGGTTAGGTTATTAAACGAATAAGAATTTCAATTTAAAAATACTTGCTTATGAATAGCAGTTTCTCAATTACGAGAAACTGCTATTTTTGTTTTCAAATTGTTGTGCAAAGTGATGAAAATAAAAAAGATGTATCTTTAGAAGATACATAAACAATGGATAAAAACTGTTGAATTGTGTCAATAAGGTTTTATGAGTTGTAGTGAAAAAATGGGTTAATTGATTTATCCACTACATATTGTTTGTGCAGATTGATGATGAAGACTCAAAATGTATCTTCAGAAGATGCACGCAATATTAAAAAATTTGTTATCCTTTTTGTGATAAAAAATTTGGCTCAAAGGTATTTGCTTAACGGCTAAATATATGGAGGCGTATGTAAATATTTTGTAAATAAAATTGAAACACCCTCATTTTTTGCCTTTTTCGCGGCTATATAGTGAAGGGGTTTTTAAAAAAAGTTTGGCTCAAAAGGCTTAAAAAGTGTGCAAGGGTAAGTGAGGGGGTGAATTTATGAATAAGCAAAAAGGCAATTTCTTTCTTCTGCCGAACTGTATTTTCGATGAAGAAATGAAACCGAGAGATTTTGCTGTGTACTGTTTTCTTGTAAGCAGGAAAAACAGTGTCGGCGAGTGTTGGTATTCAGTAGAACGCATAGCTGAATATTGCAACATTCATTCCAATACTGCCCGCCGTGCTTTACACTGGCTTGAAGAATACGGGTACATAGAAATCAAAAAATCTTTTCTCGAGGGTAAACAGCAAACCAATTTGTATAGAGTAAATAAGATTACTGATTAACAAATTTGGTAGACAAACAATTAAAAAGCCCTTTTGACTAGAAAAGAAAAAGAATGCAAAAGTAATCAAGACAAAATTAAAAACGCCTTGTGTGGCATTTGTGGAGGTGAGGACGAACATATGAAAACAATAACTAAAAGTAATTTTTGCGTAGTTGTTTCAGCTCAAAACACTCTCCTTTAGGAGAGTCCAAGCATAGCGCTTAGGGCGCATCTTTTCGGCTCATTTGCCGAAAAGTGGTTGCCTGAAGGCAAAACAAATTTTGAAAGAAGTGATTAATATTAAGAATAAAGAAACAAAGTCAGAACGCATTAATCTTCACTTAACTCCTACTGCTAAGAGTATCATTGCTGATAAAGCCTCTGAGTTGGGAATGAATATGACTGCATACATAACTGCCTGTGCTATCGTAAGCAATATTTATGTCATCGGTGATAAGGAAACATTCAACGAACTTGTTTATCAAGTAAAGAAGATTGGCAGTAACATAAATCAACTTCGTATGCTGTCTCAGTTAGGAAGAATTGAATGTGTTGATCTTAACGATTGCACTGAGGAGCTTGATAACATACGAAAGGCTCTCAACACAATCATACGAAAGGCAAACAAATGGCAACGATAAATTTCTTAAAAAGAAAAGATAGTAAGAACTCAGGTGCTCTTGGCAGTGTGATTTCATACTGTGCACAGGAATATAAAACGGAACTTAAAAACACAGGTGTTAGGTTGATATCAGGCGTAAACTGCATTCCTGAAAGAGCATTCAAAGATTTTATGGATACTAAAAAACAATTCAACAAGACAGACGGTGTTCAGTTTTACTATGCTATACAATCATTCGAAGAAGAAACTAACATAGAACCTATGCTTGCTCATCAGATTGCAATGGAATGGGTTGAGAAATGTTATCCCGGATATCAAGCTTTAGTCTGCACTCATATGGATACAGATAACATACATTCACACATAATAATAAACTCAGTTAGTTCTCTTGACGGACAGAAAATACATCAAAACAAAAATGATATTGAGAGAGTTAGATATGTTAATGATGAGTTGTGTATGAAATACGGTTTACCAATATGCCAGCCTAAAAAGAAAGTTCAGGGCGTAACTTCAAAAGAATACTATGCAGCAAAAGCAGGAAACAGTTGGAAAACTCAGCTTGCTATTGACATAGACAATGCAATGCTCTATGCAAAATCTAAAATGGATTTCATAAAGCTGATGAACAGAAAGGGATACCGAGTAATATGGACAAGCAATCGTGACACCATACTCTACGAGTGTCCTAACGGGAAACGATGCAGAGATTTTAAACTGCACGAAGATAAATATTTGAAAGGAGCAATGGAAAATGAATTCGCAAAACGGAAAGAATTCCTTCGAAAATATGAAGGATATGATGAGACAGGCACAGACACCTCAGACCTGCGCAGTAATAACAGAAGAAAACTGGGAAAGTCTTATCAGTCTGCTGGCACATCAAATATCAATAATGGAACAGCAACAGGACATGCTGCAAACGATGATTACAACAAAACAGATGGCAGGTTTGATAAACAATCAGACGGAGAATATGCAAACCTACATAGAGAAACTGGGCTCAATAACGGAGAAACACAGCAAAGTTATGAAAGCGATAGAGTCGGATTTCAACAAGTCAGTCATAAGACAAACGAGCGTACTGAAGGACGAAACCAAGAAAACGATGCAGGAGATATCCTTACAGGCTGGGAGAATGAAAGACGATTTTTCGAACAGTCTTTCTATGGAGAAAGAGCATATGAAAGATACACTGCTCAAACAAAGGATAATCAACTGGGCACTGACAGCAATGCAAGTCTTATCACTTGGAGCATTAATTTTATGGGTAACTTCGCAGACCTTCTAAGTACCAACAACAGAAGATACACAAGAAAAAGAATTAAGTTATCAAAGAAAAGCATACTAAAGCGTCAGGCTAAAGGACAAAAAACTTCAGGTTACGAAGAATACGATGACTATGATTACACTATGAGTATGTAAAAAATAAATGCTTGCCAATATTTTTGGCAGGCTGAAAGGAGATTAGTGTGAAAATTCACACTAATCCAGATTATATTGCCATCAAAATTTGCCTATGGCATAATTTTGAGATGGCTGTAATCACCATTAGCGCCTTATCAGGCTACAGTAAGGCGTTAATAATTTTAATTTATTTTTGTAGCCTGAAAGGCTATGGTGATTAATATGGAAAGTAAATATAAATCATTTGACGAATTACCGTTAATGCTGTCAGTTCCTGAAGCGGCAGAAGTGCTTGGAATTTCTGCTGTCAGTCTATACAAACTGATTAGAGATGACAACAGTTTTCCTGTTGTTGTAATGGGCAGGAGAAAGTCTGTTCCGAAAGAACAACTGAAAAGTTGGATTGAAACAAATTCAAAAAGATAATAATTGTCTGGATATTAAAAACTGCTTGTGGTAATGTTGTGTTGCCACAGGCAGAAAGGAGGTTGCAATGGCAAAACGAAATAACGGCGAAGGAACAATAACCAAACGCAAAGATGGTCGGTGGGAAGGTCGCTATTATACAGGTGAGATAGTTAACGGCAAGAGAGTAAGAAAAAATGTTCTTGCCAAAACGAAAGTCGAGTGCAAGGAAAAACTTGAAAAGGCGATAGCTGAGAATGATAAACGGCAAAGGATAATTGAAAGATGTGATTTTCTTACAAACCCCGATCCTACACTTGAAGAGTGGTCAAAAATTTGGTTTGAATCATTTTGTGCAGTGAGTGTAAAAGAATACACAAGAAACAGTTATCAAAACTATTTTGACAGATATATACTACCTAATCTCGGTGGTATGAAAATAAAGGATATATCAACAGTAGCCTGTCAGCAATTTCTAATGAAAATGTACACGAGTGGGAGAATAAGAAATGTTAAAAAGAAAGGCAACGGTTTATCTGCAAAGACAGTAAAGGATATCAAAATAGCCTTGCAAACCTGCCTGCAAAAAGCAGAGGACGAGGGATTGATAGGCAGTAATCCTTGTAAAAAGGTACAACTGCCAAAAGATGCACCAAAGGAAATGCAAACGCTGAAAGCAAATGAACTTGGCAGATTTCTTCAGGAAACAAAGGACTCAGGATGTTATGAATTTTATATTCTTGAGATTACAACAGGCTTGCGACTGGGCGAAATACTTGCACTGACTTGGGATGACCTTGATATGAAAAAC
Organism: uncultured Oscillospiraceae bacterium; assembly: GCA_900539845.1. GTDB lineage: Bacteria > Bacillota > Clostridia > Oscillospirales > Acutalibacteraceae > Eubacterium_R > Eubacterium_R faecavium. The sequence goes on from UQDP01000008.1 coordinate 22,827, forward strand.
AAAACAATATCAGTGAACAAGCAGGTGCAAAGGATAGGCAGTGAACTAAAGGTAACAACACCGAAAACTGCCTCGTCCATACGAACGATTGCGTTATGCGATGAATGTTTCAATCAACTGATACTGCTACGAAGCAGGCAAAGGCCCGATAATAAATTAATATTCCCATCACCAATAACAGGCGGACTTCGTGATCCGTCATCGGTTACAAGAAAACTACACAGAATGCAGAAACGAGCAGGAGTACCTCAAATACGCTTTCACGATTTGAGACACAGCTTTGCAACGCTATCATTAGAACAAGGAATGGATATCAAGACGATATCTCATATGCTCGGACATACAGATGCAGGGTTTACTATGAACACATATATGCATGTGACAAACAATATGCAGCAAACGGTTGCAGATGCAATGGGTAATCTGATAACTGAATCAGAAAACGAAAGAAAAAATAAGTTCATACATTTCTCAGCATAACAAAAAAGGCTCAAGGAACAAAAATCCTTGAGCCGAATTCTTTTCAATTTATGTCAGTGGGAGTCAAATGGGCGTCTTTGATAGTTTTTACAATTACAAATGTTAATAAGTTAAAATACCTATTATTATATAAGTTTACCTATGACTACTCGGTTAGTGGGCAGTTTTTAGTGAAGAAATACCAAAAATAAAAAACTCAGGCAACGAAAGTTACCTGAGTTTTTTGGTACGCCGGAAGGGATTCGAACCCCCGACCTTCTGGTTCGTAGCCAGACACTCTATCCAACTGAGCTACCGGCGCGTAGGAAAAATATACATATGTATATTTAACGCTCAAATAATATACCACAATGCAGATGAAAATGCAAGAGTTTTTTCATGAATCATTACATAATATTTAATCGGGTTTACTGCTTTCCTTGTTTTTGATGAAGTTTTCAAGAATATCCGCTGCACATCTGCAGAGTTCGGGGCACGGGCGTTTTTTATAATATTCAGCCGTTCGTGCCTCCGGCTGCGGCGATGAAATCTGAGATTTGCCAAGACCGAGCAGCTCGCGGCAAACGATCGAGCCGTTTTCCTTTTTGAATTCGCCCGCGATCTCCTGCACCATTTCATATACCTTCGCTTTTCCCTCGTCGCCGTAAAGCGTGGAGAGCACATAGGTCATCCCGGATACCGTGCCGCAGACCTCTCTGAGCCTTCCCATTCCGGCGCCGAAGCCGATTGTCTGCCGTTCTACAAGCGCAGGCTCAAGACCCATCTCCTCACAGAAAGCAAGCGCCACGGATTGCGCGCAGCCCCTGCCTGTGAAGAAATACTCTTTTGCCTTATTGCCCTTGTTCATTGCTGGGTTCCTCCTGACTGGGAAGTTGCGTAAAGCGGGCGGTAAGGCTTCTGTTGCTGTTGACTGTTATCGTATAGCTTGTTCCCGACGCAACCATGGAGCCTGTGTCATTATCGTACCAGCCGGCAAACTGATAACCGTCGTTGACGGTTGCAACAAGCGTAGTTCTGCTGCCGGCTTCAAAGGTGCCTGCACCTGTAACGCTGCCGCCCTGTGTTCCGTCAACATCAACGGTAACCGTGTATCTGGCAACAGTAGTTGTCGTAGTCCTTTCTGTTGTGGTTGTGGTCCTTTCGGTGGTGCTTTCCGTAGTCCTTTCGGTAGTGGTTCTGCTTCTTGTTGTTTTTTGCGTTTCGGTTTCGCTTGCATCGGTTGTTATTGAAACAGACGGGTCGGTTGTGGTCTCATCCTTTTTGTTCACAACGGCTGCAACTATTATGCCGACTATCATGGCAACAAGAATCACGGCAAGCACAATTATAATGATTATATTCTTTTTATTTTTTAGCTTTTCGTCCTCATCATCTTCAGCATATGGATCTTCGGGTTCGTCAAGCTTGTGCGGCGGTTCGTTCTGAAGGTCGCCGTCCTCGGGAATGATTTCCCCGTCATCATCAAAAAGGGGAGAACCGCAGTTTTCGCAGATATATCTGCCCTCGTTATTATCAAAGCCGCAGTTTTTGCATCTCATATCTTTACATACCTTTCTAATATATTTGGGTTTTATAAAGCAAGTATAACATACAAAAAACAAAATAACAACACCATATTAAGTTAAAGAATTTATAATAAATTTTTGCTAATTGTGTTTTTGGTATTGACTTTTTGTCGATTTTATAATAAATTAAAGTAGTAGCAAATGGATTATGCTTAGTTTGTACTGAAAGGGGTACTAAAGTCAATGAAAAAAACAATCAAAACAATTCTCTGCGTTGTTCTTGTTGCTGCTTTCGTGCTTGCGCTTGCAGGTTGTGAGAAGATCAACTATGTAACAAACGGAGCAATCACGGCGCTCAAAGAAGTTCAGGACGGTACTTGGAATCAAAAAGACGAAGGCGAAGGAGAAGCCGGCACAGGTACGATTGAGCCGTTTGTGGCAGATACATACGGCGGCATTGAGTTTGCTGACGAGGCTGCTGTTGTTGAATATTATGTTCAGTGCTACAACAACACCAAGGCTCAGACCGCGAATTATATTGATGCTGACGGAAATACCGTTACTTACTATGCTCTTCTCGGAGATGAGAGCCTTAATATTGAATCCGTTCTTATTGAAGGTTCGGAAAATTCGGTTATCAACGGTATAGTTCCTACAATTGTAGACGGCTTATTCTCAAAGACTTCTTATGGTCTTCCTCCCTGTAACAACAGAGATCCGCTGCTTGACAACTCTAATGGCGACGCATCCAATCCCGGTCAGTTCGATTTCAGAACTTCCTATTTCACGCCTGAAGATTGCCAGGCATGCAATGTTGTGGATAACGGCGACGGTACGATTACAATTACCATCCAGCCAAAAGCAGGCTCAATGTCTATGCGCGGCGAGGATTCACAGGGAAGATTCTTTGAAGTTCTCGGAGATATAGGCGCAACTGTAGATTCTATTTCACAGCTTTCTTGGGCAAGCGGCACAACGGAAGAGAACTGCCTTGTAAATTATGAGGGCGGTACGGGTACAGTGAAGATTGATACTGCTACCAATACTATAGTAGAAGCTGATTATCATATGGCTGTTAAGGTTTCTGTTAACCATGCAAATGTTCTTGTTATAAAGGATAAGAGTGCGGAAGTAAATATTTCATATGATATGCACTATCCCGCTTCTGATGAGTATCTCATGGAAGCAAAGGGCTTTTCAAGAGCGTAAATAACACGTAGCTGTATTTGATTTTAAATAAGAGCCGTCCGTAAGGACGGCTCTTTTGCTTTATTTGTTACATCAGCAGAGACCATGAAAATTCTGTTCAAAAAGCGAGTTGTACAGAAAAGACTTTTTGTTAAAAGAAAATTCAATATATTATTATTGAATAATATTCGATGGTATGTTATGATTATCTAAATGCGGAGATGTGATTTGATCCGCGTATTCTTATGATGGGAGAATTTAAAGTATGAGCGATCAGATGCCGAATATGGATTATGATGCCGATGAAGTGATCAATGACTTCAAATCAAAATTCAAATGGCCTAAAAAAGATGAGGTGGATGTTGTGGTGAAGCCGGATAAGCTTTGGCTGAAGCTTTTGCTTTCCGCGATATTTACTGTTTTGGGCGGCGGAATCATTTATTATATGATGCTGCCTGCTTTTAATTTCCATGACGTTAATATGTATATATTCATAATTATACTCATTGCTCTGTTTATGGTTATTTTTGCGCTTGTCTGCAAGGCAAATCAAAAGATAGAGCGGCGTGAATATGTAAGAAAAAAATCCAAGATCCCGGTTATAATCGTTGCGGTTCTTGTTGTTGTTATGGCAATCGGCTGGCTTTGCGGCGCAACATTGTTCAGAGCTTCTTCGTATAGCAAACTGATGCCTGTAACGGAAAGCGATTTCGCAACTGATGCTGAAAAACTCAACGTTGACACGGTTCCGCGCATTGATGAATCGCGCGCGCTTACACTTGCGGACCAGCAGCTCGGTTCTCTTTCCGAATATAAGAGCCAGTATGTTGTTTCAAACACAACGACGATGATAAATTATAAAAACAGCCCAGTCAGAGTGGCATATCTTGAATATGCAGATGTTTTCAAGTGGTTCAACAACACCAAGGAAGGCGTTCCTGCGTATATGATTATAGATCTGGTTACCCAGAAAGTTACTGTGGTGAATTGCGTTGAGCAGTTCGGTTCCTGTATCCGGTACAGCCCTACGGAGCTTTTCAATGAAAAGCTGATAAGGCATATAAGGTTCCAGTATCCCACGGAACTGCTGGACACTCCGAATTTTGAAATTAATGATGAAGGACGTCCGTATTGGATCACACCCGTGCTTGATAAAACAATAGGGCTTTTCGGCGGAACGGATGTTAAAGGCGCGATCATCACGGATGCGCTTACGGGAGAAAGCCAGTATTACGATATTGAGCAGATCCGTTCTGATTCGCAGCTTCAGTGGATAGATGTGGTTTATTCCGCAACGCTTCTGGTGCAGCAGTATGATTATTACGGAAAATTCCAAAACGGCTTCTGGAATTCAATTATATTCCAGAATGATGTAAGCCAGGCGTCACGCGGCAACGGCTATATCGCTATGGACGATGATGTGTGGGTATATACGGGCATAACTTCTTCCGAGTCCGACGCGTCCAATTTCGGATTTATTTTAAGCAATCAGCGCACAAAGGAAACAAGATATTATGAGGCAGGCGGTGCGATAGAGACCGCGGCTCAGGAATCCGCGCAGGATGCCGTTCAGAACTATCAGTACGCAGCAACTTTCCCGATTTTGCTTGATATTGAGGGCCAGCCCACATACTTTATGAGCTTGTATGGCGACAGTAATACCGTTAAGGGCTACGCGCTTGTAAATCTTGCGGATAAAACAATCGTCGGCACGGGTATTGTTGATGAAGTGAAGAGCGACGCTAATGCTCTGAATGCGGCGGTTGAAAATTATATTCAGGCGCTCAAGGACAAAGGCCTGATCGGCAACGATGTTGATGCGGACGAGTATATGGTTGAGGATACGGAAAATCAGAATAGCGGCAGTGAAACACAGACTTCCGATTCTCAAAACGAAGGCGCGGCTGCCGAAACTCCGGCTCAGGGAGAGCAGGTAACAGGCGAAATCTCTTCAATAATGACTTCTGTCAATAACGGAAACACCTATTATTATCTTGAAATAGACGGAATGTATTATTACATTTCCGTTGCAGAATGTATGGATGTGCTCCTGCTTCAGACAGGGGACAGTGTTACGGTTACAGTAGGCGGAGCAGCTGACGGATTATTTGTTCCCGCGTCTGATGTTGCCGTGTAAAAATCGTATTATAAATTATAATGCCCGCCGCGGATTTATCTCCGCGGCGGGCAGTTCTTTATTGGCTGTTAAATATTATAGGTCATTACCGTTTGAAAAAACTGGGTGTTCATAAACTGGCGGGAGTAGCCTGTTTCAAATCCTTTGTTTTCAAAAAGCTCTATAAATCTTTTTGTAAAGGTTTCATAAACAAGAACAAAATTTTCCTGCTCCGCTTTGCTTTTGCACAAATCTATTATCGCGTTTATGTCATCTGCGCAAACCTCCGGCGCGGCATAAATCGTCAGCACTCTTTTTTTCATTTGTTCCGGCACAACAATGTTAACGATATTTTGGACGACTTCCATGTGGTTGAAAATATTATATGAATATTTGTTATATTTCATGCCAAAGCTTTTCCTGCCGGAGAAACGGAACTGAAATCTATCGGGATCGGTAAGCACGGCGGCAACATTTTTGCTGCCGGATGGAATATATTCGCCTGCCGAAGTCCATTTCTCAATATAATACAAAAAATATTTTTCAATGAAATCCGCTCTTTTTGATTTATCCGGGCAGAAAAACATAAATAATGGGTCTTTGATAAATAACCTTGCGTAGTCGGCTGCAAGTGCAGTCGTATTGAATTCCTTGCTGTTGTTTTTCATGTTATCCTCTCAGAATTATTTGTAATTAGATATTAATCCCACAGAACATTCCCTGCAATAACGAAATTAAAAATTGTCAGAACATAAATCTTTATAAAATCGGTTTCAAATAAGGTCGGAAAGATTTGCAAAGTCCTCAAGTGTAAATGTTTCTGCGCGGGCTGTTTCATTAAGCCCGGCTTCTTTGAGCGCCTTGCGTACGGTATCTTTCGGCAGACCGAGAGACGAGGACAGGCAGTTCAGAGCCGTTTTTCTGCGCTGGGAAAACGCCGCTTTTATGATTTCGAAAAAATGCTTTGTATCTCCGGGAGCAACTGCAGGTGCTTTTCTTACCTTAAGTTTTATAACAGCGCTGTCCACCTTCGGCTGAGGCATAAAGCTGCCGCGGCCTACGTCAAACAGCTTTTGAGCCTCGGCATAGTACTGCGCGGCAACGCTCAAAGCTGTACATTCCCGCGTTCCCGCTTCAGCTGTCAGCCTCTGTGCCGCTTCCTTTTGCACCATGACCACAATCTCGCTGATCGGCAGATCGCTTTCGATTAACTTCATTATAACAGGTGAGGTGATGTAATATGGCAGATTCGCGCAAACCTTTATATCTTTCATGGAACCAAAATGCTCGCTGATGATTGTGTTAAGGTCAAGCTTGAGAACATCGCCGTAAACAAGTTCAAAATTGCTGAATTCCGCCAGAGTCTCATCCAATATGGGAAGAAGGCGCTTGTCAAACTCAATGGAAACCACCTTTCCGGCAGATTTGCAAAGCTCTTTTGTCAGTACGCCTATTCCGGGCCCGATCTCCAGCACACCTGTATCGCGATCCGCATGGAGACAGCGCACCATTTCAGGGCAGACGCGTTCGTCAATTATAAAATTTTGCCCAAGCGCTTTTGAAAAATGAAAGCCGTGCCTGTTGAGCAGTCTTGCTATTTCCGCATAACTGCATAAATTCATGCGTTTCGCCCCTTTTTGAACTTCCGAACAGCCTGTAAGGATATCAATATCCGTTTTACATAGTATTTATGCCATATTTTAGCACATTAATAATTATTTTACAACATCAAACTTGATTTTGAATATTTATAGTGCTAAAATACTTTTGCCGTTTTCGGCAGTTAGAACAGTTTGTAGTTTCACAGCCGAGGAAAAGGATTTCATTACTTGACCCGGCTTGATTTTTAATATCTGAGGTGGCTGTGCTATGGTTAAAAAGCTTTCAAAATATATGAGCGGTCTTTGGCATTTCGCGCTGATCAGCGCGCTCGGCATGATAATTGAAGCCATATGTGAGCTGTCACTTCCGTCGATCGCAAATCATATCTATAATCTGGTAAGTACCGCTTCTTCCCCGGAAGCAGTCAGAAACGAAGTTATAAAATACGGCATCGGAATGTTTGCGCTTGCTGTTATCGGATTGAGCGGAGGCTTGGCAACGATGAAGACCTCCTCAATTTGCAGCCAGGATTTTGCGTACAGACTCAGAAATGATGTGTATAAGAAAATAAGCACTTTTTCTTTTAAAAATATAGATGAATTTTCAACCGCTTCGCTTACAACGAGGCTTACCAATGATATAACTATGCTGCAGATGGTTATCATGATGGCGCTCAGAATATTGGTCAGAGGACCGGCGCTTCTTGTTGTTTCCGCAGCTTTTGCAGTTTCCATCAACGCTCGTATGAGTATGCTTTTGCTGTTTATTCTGCCTGTTTTGATCGTGGTGGTTGTGTGCGTTTTGAAATTCGGTTTTCCGATGTTTCAGAAAATGCAGAAAAAGATAGATAATGTCAACCGGGTCGTTCAGGAAAATCTAATTGGTATAAGAGTAGTGAAAGCGTTTGTGCGCGAGGATCACGAAAAGGATAAATTCAAAACGGTTTCGGATGATCTTGCCGCGCAGGGTGCAAAAGCGTCAGGGCTTGTGGTAACGGTTATGCCGATCATGATGTTCGTTCTCAACGCTGTTGTGGTCTATGTTTATTACAGAGGCGGGATCGACGCCAGCAACGGCGTTATGGATGTAGGCCAGATCTCCGTGTTTGCCTCTTATATCGTTCAGGTGCTTATGAATCTCATGATGATCTCCATGATGCTGCTTCAGCTTGCAAGAGGCAAAGCCTGCGGCGACCGTGTTGTTGAGGTGCTTGACACCGACGTTGATATCAAAGACGCAGACAATGCTTATATACCTGATAAAGTTTCCGCAAAAGGAAAAGTTGAATTCAGAAATGTGTGCTTCAAGTACAGCACTTCCGATTCCGGCGATAATATCCTTAACAATATAACCTTTACGGCGCAGCCGGGTCAGATTATCGGCATTGTGGGCGGTACCGGCTGCGGTAAATCCAGTCTTGTGAACCTCATTCCGCGTCTTTATGATGTCACTTCCGGCGAGGTGCTTATAGACGATGTTGATGTTCGGAATTATGATATCAAGGCGCTCAGAGATATGATAGGCGTGGTGCTGCAGAAAAATGTTCTGTTCAGCGGAACGATCAGGGATAATATACGCTGGGGCAAGGCAGACGCCACGGATGATGAAATTGAAAAGGCGTGCAGATCCGCGCAGGCTCATGATTTTGTTCTGAGACAGCCGAACGGATATGATACGGATCTTGCACAGGGCGGTCTTAATCTCTCGGGCGGTCAGAAACAACGTTTGTGTATTGCAAGGGCAATGATAAAGCATCCTACGATCCTGATACTCGACGACTCCACTTCCGCTGTTGATACGGCTACGGAGGCAAAGATAAGAGACAGCTTTTATACTGAGCTGAAAGATACAACGGTCTTCATTATTGCTCAGCGTGTTTCCTCCGTCAAGGACGCCGACAAGATCATAGTTTTGGACGACGGTGAAATAAAAGGTGTGGGAACCCACGACGATCTGCTGGAATCTAATCAGATATATCAGGAGATCTACCAAACCCAGCAGAAGGGAGTGCGCGAATAATGGCGGGACCGATGCATAACGGACACGGCTACGCAAAGCCGAAAAATGCCAAAAAAACCTTTGGCAGAATATTGGGATATATGGGAAAAAGCAAAGTTTTCCTGATTGTTGTTTTTCTTTCGCTCATTTTGAGCACCGTGTGCCAGATCGGCGCATCCTATTGGCTCAAACCTATTCTGAATGACATTGAAACTTCCGTTATTGCCGGCGACTTTATGACAGTTGGCATCAGAAATCTTGTTAAAAATCTGATTATTGTCGGCGCGCTTTATGCCGGTACGGCAATTTTTTCGTTTGTTCAGAGCCGTGTTATGGTAACGATAGCGTATAAAACTACAAATCTTATCAGAAAAGAATTGTTTAATCATATGCAGTCACTGCCGTTGCGGTATTTTGACAGCAAGACCCATGGCGAGATCATGAGCCGCTTCACCAATGATGTTGACAATGTGCAGATGATGCTTGAGCAGTCTATGGTGCAGCTTGTTGCATCGGCCTTCACCTTTATAGGTATTGTTGCGATGATGCTGTATTTGAGCCCTCTGCTTTTTGCAATTGCTCTGATCTTTCTTGTAATCATGATAGCAGCCGTAACAAAGATCGGTAAACAGTCCAGAAAGTATTTCCGCGAACAGCAAAAAGAGCTTGGTATTATGAACGGAAATATTGAGGAGACGGTTGAGGGGCTTAAAGTGGTTAAGGTCTTCAATCATGAGGAAAAGATCGTTGATGAATTTGAAGCGTGCAACAATAATTTCAGGAAGGCTGCTACGAATGCAAACTTTTATGCCGGTGTTATGGGACCGAGCTCAACAGGCATAAATAACGCAAGCTACGCAACCATCGCTCTTGCAGGCGGACTGATGACGCTTGTTTCGGGTTTTGATATAGGCACGTATTTCACATTTCTCAGTTATTCACGCCAGTTCACGCAGCCGATCAATCAGATTGCAAACCAGATGAACACGATTTTCTCTGCGCTTGCGGGTGCCGAACGCGTATTCGAAATCATGGATATGCAGCCCGAAACGGACGAGGGTACCGTGACAATTACGGAGAAAAACGAAAACGGCGAAAGAAAATGGTACTGGAACGATGCCGGAAAGCTTACCCCCGTTGAGGGAAACGTGGTGTTTACCGATGTGAATTTTTCGTATGTTCCGGAAAAACCTGTGCTTAAAAATATTTCTCTATACGCAAAACATGGGCAGAAGATTGCCTTCGTAGGTTCGACCGGCGCCGGCAAAACGACTATAACCAATCTGATTAACAGATTCTATGATATTCAGGACGGAACGATAACTTATGACGGTATAGATATCAAACGCATCAAGAAGGATGATCTGAGAAGATCCCTTTCGATCGTGCTTCAGGATACGCATCTGTTTACGGGCACGGTTATGGATAATATCAGATACGGCAGGCTTGAAGCCACGGACGAAGAATGTATCGCCGCAGCGAAGCTTGCTTCGGCCCATTCCTTCATCAGGCGTCTGCCGGATGGCTATAACACAATGATCTCAGGCGACGGAGATAATCTGTCTCAGGGTCAGCGGCAGCTCCTTGCCATTGCAAGGGCGGCTGTGGCAAGACCTGTAGTCCTCATTCTTGATGAGGCCACCTCTTCGGTTGATACCAGAACGGAACTCCATATCGAACATGGCATGGACAGGCTTATGCAGGGAAGAACGGTGTTCGTTATAGCGCACAGACTTTCTACAGTAAGAAATTCAAATGCCATTATGGTTCTTGAACACGGAAAAATAATAGAACGCGGCGATCATGAAGCCTTGCTTGAAAACAAAGGCAGATACTATGAGCTGTGCACAGGGAAAGCAAAGCTGAGCTGACAAGCGTATTATTTTAAAATATTTAACAATTTTTGATTAAGCTCTTTACAAATCAAGGATTAAATGATATAATTCAACTGTATTATTCATAAGCCAATGTTATATCTTAAAGTTTTTGAGGTGTTATTATGAAGAAATTAGTGTCAGTAATCATTTCGATCATTGCGGCTGTTTCTGTTTGCATGGCGTTCGCTGTTCCGGCTTCCGCTGCTATCAATGTTTACAGTCCAGCCGGTGTTGCAATCATGCATTCGGCTAATGATCCTCTCGTAAACGGAGCTCCTTCAACACAGGTCAGCGGTGCGCAGCAGAGCGCAGGCTCTAATGTGCTTGTATTCACATATTCAGGCAGCGGCGATCTTACCGGCTGGAATCTCATAGACAGCACAGGCAAGGAAATCGACTTCAAGCTTGTCAGTGATGCATGCAGAATCGTAAGCCAGGAAGGCAATACGCTTATTATTGAAGTGCTTGACTGGGACGCTTTTGAATCTCCCGACGGCTATACGGTAAACGCTGTTGTAAAAACAGACGGCACAACGGCACCCGGCGGTGAAACAACAACTGTTAACAAAGATGATTCTTCCACTTCGCCGAGCACGGGCGTAGTTTCAGTTGCGTTCGCTGCAATCGGAGCAGCAGGTGCAGGTGCTGCAATTCTTGCTCTTTCTAAAAAGAAGGACGCTGAATAATTCCAAAATATATTGTTAAGAAAACCTGTTCCATTTTGGTAACAGGTTTTTTTATTAATACAGGGTTCATTAAATTTTTTGTATTGCGGTGTTTTTAATGAATGAAACGAATGATTTGAAAAAAAGAAAAGAAAAAAAAAGGGTTGTTTTGCTCGTTATTGCGATAGTTGTTTTTATATGCGCCTGTGTTTATATAGGCTTTTATATCTACAACTTAAATATGGCGGAAAAAGAATCTGATTTTACCACAACGCCGCAGACCACCGGCGCACAGGCGGAAGATCTTGCGGATAATCCCGTTGATTTTGATTCATTACAGGATCAAAATGAAGAGATTTATGCTTGGATCAAAATAGAGGATACCGATGTGGACTATCCTATTGTTCAAAGCGCAAATGATGATGATTTTTATCTTCGGCACAGCGCATATGACAAGTCTTGGTTAGCGAGCGGAGCTATTTATACCCAAGGCATGAACAGCAAAGATTTTTCGGATCCGATAACCGTAATATACGGCCACAACGGATACAGGGAAACGATGTTCACCACGCTTCATCGTTTTGAAGATCCGGATTTCTTTAATTCACATGAATATTTTTATATTTATTTGCCGGGACGAAAACTGACTTATCAGGTGGTGTCTGCTTTTAAATATGATGACCGCCATATAATGAATTCATTTAATTTTGCCGTTCCTGAAGATCTGGCGTCATTTCAGGATACAATACTGAATCCAAATTCGGCTCTTAAAAATGTAAGAACAGAGTTGGATACTCAAATCAATGAAAACAGCAAGATAGTGGTGCTTTCAACCTGTATCACAAATCAGAAAAGCAATCGTTATCTTGTTTGCGGAGTGTTAGTAAAAGATGAGAAAACCAATTGATCCTAATCTTAACGGCGGCGAGGATTTCCTTTTTGCCGATAATCAAATAAAAATAAACGAGCAGTCTGTAAATGAAGAAAGCGGCACGGATAAACCTGCTTTTTCCGTGAATGAAAAACAGGTTTCGGAATCGCAGCTTTTTGAGCATCATCACCATCACCACAGCTCGCATCATTCCGAAAGCAGCCACAGTCATCACGGTTCATCCCATAGGCACCATAGGTCTCACAGACACAGGAAAAAGAAAAATCTGCCGCTTATAGTCAGAATCCTGATCATAATCATCGCAATCATTTTTGCGGCTGTTGCAATCATCGGCGGAACATACATTTACCTGAGAGAAACAGGCCATAACTCACTTGTATCCGTACCTGCAAATCCCAAATATGAGGAAACGATTGAATATAACGGTCATACATATGTTTACGACAGCAATAAAGTCGCGTTTGCGTTTATAGGTGTGGACAAAGAAAGCATAGCGGCTGACGAGGACGCACTGATCGGTAATTCAGGGCAGGCGGATACGGATATAGTCGGCGTGATAGACACGAATACCGGCGAGGTGAGCATCATTACTATCCCCAGAGATACTATGGTGGATATTGATCTGTATTCTGTTTCAGGTCAGTTTGTCAGAACCCAGAATATGCAGCTTTGTCTAGCTTATGCATATGGCGACGGGGGCGAGTCCTCCTGCAAAAATGTTACTGCGGCAATAAGCAGAATTCTCGGAAATGTGCCGGTCGAAAAGTATTTTGCGCTTGATCTGGGCGGAATCGCTCCGCTGAATGATGCCGTCGGCGGCGTCACGGTTACTTCACTTTATGATTTCCCGAGCGAGGGTGTGTATAAGGGTGATACTGTTACTATAAAAGGCGACTTTGCTGAAACGTATGTAAGGCAGAGAAATATGGACAGTATTGACGCGTCCCTTAACCGAACAGAACGGCAGACGCAGTATATCAAGGCGTATGCGGAACAGTTGAGAATGGCGGTCATGGATGATTTTTCCGTTATATCTCATCTCTATAATACGGCGATGGAATACAGCCAGACCAACATTTCGCTCAACGATGTAACATATCTTGCGTCGGTCGTGCTCTCGCACGGTATATCGGATTATACGCAGTATACACTTGAGGGAGAAATGCGCGCGTCTGAATCTGCAACCGAAGATGTGTTCGCCGAATACTATCTTGATGAAGATTCGGTGATGGAAGTGGTAGTAAACTGCTTTTATGAGCAGGTGAATTAATATTAAAGGAGAACACCATGAACAAAGAGTTAAAACGCGAGCTTGAAATATATGCCGCGCAGATAAGACGCGGTATTATCGAAGGCACATATAACGCCAAAGCCGGTCATCCGGGTGGAAGCCTTTCAGCGGCAGACGTAATTGCTTATCTGTATGGAAGCCAGATGAAATATAATGTTAAGGATCCCAAAGACCCCAACAGAGACAGATTCGTTCTTTCAAAAGGTCATGCTGCTCCGGCGCTTTACAGCGCGCTGGCTTATAAGGGCTTTTTCCCCGTTGAGGATCTGAAAACGCTGAGACATATTGATTCTTATCTTCAGGGGCATCCCAATATGAATACCGTTCCGGGTATCGATATGAGCACAGGCTCGCTGGGTCAGGGCATAAGCGCTGCCTGCGGAATGGCAAAAGGCGCAAAAATGCTTGGAAAAGATATTAAAGTCTACACACTTCTCGGAGACGGTGAAATTGAAGAGGGTCAGGTGTGGGAAGCTATGATGTTTGCCGCTCAGTATCACCTTGACAATTTGTGTGTTATGATTGATGTCAACGGGCTTCAGATCGACGGCGCCTGCGAGGATGTTATGAGCGCTGAGCCGATAGACGAAAAGGTTCGTGCGTTCGGTTTTGACTGTATTGTGATTAACGGAAATGATTTTGACGATCTTGAAAAAGCTTTCTGCGAATTTGAGAAAAGCGATAAGCCTTTTGCGATCGTTATGAAAACCGTTAAAGGGCTTGGTGTTTCTTATATGGAAAATGCTGTTGACTGGCACGGAAAAGCTCCGAATCAGCAGGAGTACGAGATAGCAGTAAAAGAGCTGGATAAAAAGCTTGCGGAATTGGAGGCGTAATTATGGCAGATGTAAAGTGTATAGCAACCCGAGAGAGCTACGGCAGCGCGCTCAAAGAGCTTGCCGAAAACGGCGCTGATAATATTGTTGTGCTTGATGCGGATCTTTCCGCCGCTACAAAAACCGCCATATTCAAAAAGGCTTTTCCCGAGCGCCATATAAACTGCGGTATTGCCGAGTCAAACATGATGTGTGTTGCCGCAGGTCTCAGCACAATGGGGTTTGTGCCTTTTGCGTCCAGCTTTGCGATGTTCGCGGCAGGCAGAGCCTTTGAGCAGATCAGAAATTCGATCGGTTATCCGCATTTGAATGTTAAAATAGGCGCCACCCACGCAGGTATCTCGGTGGGCGAGGACGGCGCTTCGCATCAGTGCTGTGAGGATTTTGCTCTTATGCGTTCCATTCCCGGTATGGTCGTTATCTGCCCGGCGGATGATGTTGAGGCAAGGCAGGCTGTTAAAGCCGCATATAAATATGACGGTCCTGTTTATCTTAGATTCGGAAGGCTTGCCGTTCCTGTTTTCCACAGCGAGGATTATAAATTTGAGATCGGAAAAGGTGAGCTGGTCAAAGAGGGCAGCGATGTAACTATAATTGCCAACGGTCTGATGGTTGCCGAAGCGATTGAGGCAGGTAAGCAGCTTGAGAAAGACGGCATAAACGCGGAGATCATAAATATCGCAACGATCAAGCCGCTTGATAAAGAGCTGGTTGCCGCTTCCGCAAGAAAAACGGGCAAGGTTATAACCGTTGAAGAGCATAATATTGTGGGAGGGCTTGGAGAGGCTGTCTGTTCCGCTCTGAGCGAGGAATATCCTGTTCCCGTAAAAAGAATAGGCATCAACGATGAATTCGGCCACAGCGGTCCTGCAAAAGATCTTCTGAAACAGTTTGGCTTGAGTGCCGAGAATATCGTTAAGGTTGCAAAAGAGTTTTTAAAATAACTATTTTATAAATGTCCGCTCGTTTCGAGCGGCATTTTTATGAATACTGATAGTATTCTTTCTTGCATTTCAACTTGATTTAACAAAGCGAACAGAAATTTGACATACGCATAAAAATATTGCTTATTTTTGACAGATTATAAATCGTTTCTTTATATGGATATTTCAAAATATATCCATAATGGATCAGGAGATGATTTATATGAAAAGGACATTGAGCAATATTTTGATTTGTTTGATTTCTTTGCTGAGCATAGCAGGCGGCGCAATGCTTTTTGCGAGCCGTATGCCGGAGAATATGATCTGGGATACGGCAGGCACAGTGCTGGTGTTGACAGGCGCTGCGGCAATGGCTTCAAAAATAATCAGTGTTGTAAATGAAAGAAAGGGTAAAAAAACAGTATGAAACAAAAAATAAAAGCGTTTACTGATAAACACGCGGAGATCTGGAAATTTATAAAATTCACGTTTACGGGCGCAAGCACATCGGTGCTGGAGCTTGCGGTTTTCATGTTTCTTCAGTATGTAGTGTTCAGATCCCTGAATGAAGTGCCTGTAACAGATAATCCCGTGTTGGCGTTTTTGGGAATAGAGTATCAGGGTTATCTGTGGTCATACGCCATTTCGGCAACGATCGGATACGCGGCAGCTTATGTTATGAACAGAAAGCTGACCTTTCAGGCGGACGCGAATCCCGTGCTTTCAACAGTGATTTACGCGGTGATGGTCGTTTGCACGATCGCTTTCAATACATGGTTCGGGGCATTCCTCGGCACACTTGTTACAAACAGCGGATATAATAATGTATTTGTTGAAATGCTTACCAAAATCGTGGTTATGACTGTTCCCACCCTGTGGACCTATCCTTTAAACAGATTCGTGATTCACAGAAAGAAAAAACAGAAAAATGAAGTTAAAATGGCTTAAAACCTTTGCAGGCAAACATGCCGAACTCTGGAAATTTATAAAGTTCAATATCACCGTTATCATCACCTCAGCACTGGATATCTGCGTTTATATGGTGCTGTTGTATTATGTGTTTGCGCCGCTGAATACGCAGCCGCTGCCGGAAAGCGAGCTGCTGTCTTTTTTAGGCATTCGATATAAGGGCTATCTGTTTTCCTATCTTATATCAACAACTGCAGGATATGTTGCAGCTTATATCATGAACAGAAAGCTCACTTTTCATTCGGATGTCAATCCGGTATACAGTTCCGTGCTGTATTTTTTGCTTGCGCTTGTCAACATTCTGGTCAGTTCATGGCTGGGCAGCATAGCGGGCACTTTTATGACGAAATATTCGCTTTCAAATCCGATAACGGAAATACTTTCAAAATTTATCATAATCAATATCCCCACGATATGGACATATCCTCTTGAAAGGTATATCATTCAAATCAAGCGGGGAAAACGCAGGAGAATTTCAAATGATAATAGCAACTGACCTGGACGGAACGCTGCTCTCGAGTGACACAACTGTGAGCAGGGAAAATCTGGAGGCTCTGAAAAGGCTTTATCAAAACGGAGTGCGCACCGTGATAGCTACGGGGCGTACTTTTTATGAGATACCGCCGGAGCTTACGGAATGTGAATACATAGATTATTTTATTTATTCTAACGGAGCGGCGATCTATAAAAGGGGCGAAGGCGTGATCTTTTCCTCGCTTCTTTCGCATGAATGCACAGCGGGTGTTTATAAGCTCCTGAATACGGCAGAAACTTTTATCGAGTTCTATACAAGCGGGATTCCTGTTGTTGACAAAGATAAGTTTCATGAAAACGGCTTTGCATACTACCGTATAGACCCCGAATTTCTTCCCGAAATGCGAAGAAGCCGCAGGGGTGTTGAAAACTTTGCTTCCCTGATTGAAGATAAGGCATTTCAGGTGGAAATGTTTGATGTGTTTTTCAGAAACATGCAAGAAAGAACGGAATGTTTTAAGCGTATAAAAACACTTTTCCCGGAGCTTGAAATAACCACTTCCATGACGAATAATCTTGAAATCATGAACAAGGGCATTCATAAAGGCTCAGGTCTTGAGAAGCTTTGTGAGGCAGAGGGTTTTGCGCTCAGTGATATTGTGGCACTTGGGGACAGCAGAAACGATCTGAGCCTTTTTAAGGCGGCAGGTCGCAGCTTTGCCGTTTCAAACGCCTGTGAGGAACTCAAAAGAATCAGCAACGGCATTATATGCTCAAATGACGAGCATGTGATGTGCTATATGGAAAAATTTGTTGAAGAGAGTGTTTTGGCATGAATTGTATTCACTTTTTAAATACAGGAGCTTCAGACTGTATCATTTTGGAAAGCGACGGGCATTTCGCCATGGTCGATGCGGCGGAGGACACGGAATATCCGCCGGATAAGCCCGCGTTGAAATATCGCGGCTATGAAGAGGAGATATGTGCATATCTGCATAAAAACTGCTCTGATGAAAACGGAATCGTGACTCTTGATTTTGTGCTCGGAACGCATGCGCACTCAGATCATATCGGCGGTTTTGACACAGTTATCCATGACGATAGAGTCGTGGTCAAAAAAGCGTTTTTGAAACCGTATGTTGAAAGCGGGATCAATCTGTTTGAACGGACCCAGTGGGATAATAAAGAGGTTTACAATCAAATGAGAGACGCTCTCATAAATAAGAATGTTCCGATCTACACGGATTTTGACGGCTATTCTTTTAAGATGGGCGTATTTCAGATCACCTTTTTTAACGGGTCTTATGTGCACAGATGGCGTCCAACAGGCGAAAACGAAAATTCCGTTGTCACGCTTGTTGAAGCGTTCGGCAAACGGGCGCTCCTATCGGGTGATATGAACTGGAAATGCGGCGGCGAAAAAAAGATCTCAAAAGCCGTGGGAAAGGTTGATCTTCTGAAGGTCGGACATCACGGTTATGATTTTTCCACATCCGCGATCTGGCTTAAAACGCTTGATCCTGATATCGCTGTTCTTCCCAACAAGGAGAAGCAGATGCATAAAAGCGTTGCGGCAAGAATAAAGAAATACAGCAAGGCGAAATTATATGCAACTGTGGACAACAACGGCGTCAAAACGATTTTCAGCGAAAAAGGCATAGATATAAAAACGGATATAATGTAAAGAAAACGCCGCGGAAAGGATAAATTTGTTTTTTTCGCGGCGTTGTTATATACTTTGTATGGAGAGTGACTATATGAAAAAGGTAAAGATAACTGTTTTAAAGACGACTCTTGATAAGGAGCTTGCAGCCGAATACGGCGCCGAAGGGCTTACCGCCTGCCCGATGCTGCAGGTCGGTCAGGTTTTTTATGCGGATTACGCAAAGCCCGAAGGCTTTTGTGATGAGGCTTGGAAAGCGATATACCAATATGTTTTCGCTCTCGCTCATGGCGCCGGAAAGGATGTTTTTTATTACGGCGACTGGATCAGAAAACCCGGCGTTGCCATATGCAGCTGTAACGACGGTCTGCGTCCCGTGATCTTTAAGCTTGAGAGTACGGATGAAGAGTCCGAGATCGATTATACTCCGATAAGGTGAAAAAAGGCGAAGCCAAAATGAAGGCTTCGCTCTTTTTATGTACCTATTATTCAAGATAAAGCTGCACTTTTCCGCTCGCAAGTGTTTTTTTCAGGTCTATAACTCTTTGATTTTCAGAACCGCGGAATTTTAGAGAGATGTTTTTTAATTCCTTTTCAAATCTGCCGTCCACAAGAATATCAATATATTTCAGCATTTCCTGAGCCGTTTCGGTGCAGGCGCGGCTTTTTTCTTTCCCGGTGATTTGCTCCAGCGTAAAGCCGCTGTAGCACCACACAGTCTTCATGGGGCAGCGCTTTTTGAAATCTTTTAAAAGCTCAAGCATTCCCTCCTGATTTTCGGGCTCGAAAGGCTCTCCGCCGAGCAGGGAAAGCCCCGAGATCCATGGCGGTTCACAGGAAGAAATTATGAAATCCTTCGTTTCTGCGCTCCATTTTTTTCCATAGTCGAAATCCCATGCGATTTCGTTGAAGCATTCCGGGCAGTGGTGGCGGCAACCCGAAACAAAAACGGAAGTCCTTACACCCTCTCCGTTTGCGATATCATTTGTTTTTATTTCTGCAATATTCATAGTAAAATAAAAGGGAGCGAACGAAAATCCGCCGCGCTCCCTCTCCTTCTTTATATATTTATGTTATTACAGGTGAAGAACCCGGTCTCTAATTTCCTGCGTTCTGCCCTGATTCCAGAACTGCGTGCCGATATATCCGCAGGTGCGGCGGGCAACATTCATTTTGCTCTGGTCCTCATTGCCGCAGTTGGGGCAGCGCCATTCAAGCTTTCCGTTTTCTTCAACGATCTTGATCTCGCCGTCATATCCGCATACCTGGCAGTAGTCGCTCTTTGTGTTCAGCTCAGCATACATAATGTGGTTATATATATACTGCATAACAGAAAGTACGGCCGGAATATTATTCTGCATATTCGGAACCTCAACATAGCTGATGGCTCCGCCGGGCGAAAGCTTCTGGAACTCAGCTTCAAATTCAAGCTTCTTGAACGCGTCTATCGGCTCTGAAACGTGAACGTGATAGCTGTTTGTTATGTAATTCTTGTCTGTTACGCCGGGGATCTTGCCGAAACGCTTCTGAAGGCACTTCGCGAATTTGTACGTTGTTGATTCAAGCGGTGTGCCGTACACGGAAAAGTCAATGTTTTCTTTCTCTTTCCAAGTCTTGCAGGCGTCATTGAGCTTCTGCATAACCGAAAGGGCAAAATCTTTTGCATCAGGGTCGGTATGGCTCTTCCCGGTCATATATTTAACACATTCATAAAGACCGGCATAACCGAGCGAAATCGTGGAATATCCTCCGAAGAGAAGCTTGTCAATGGTCTCACCCTTCTTGAGACGCGCAAGAGCGCCGTACTGCCAAAGGATGGGCGCAACATCGCTGGGCGTGCCGAGAAGTCTGTTGTGACGGCACATGAGGGCGCGGTAGCAGAGATCCAGTCTCTCATCGAATATCTTCCAGAATTTTGTCATATCCCCGCCGGAGGAGCAGGCAATATCAACAAGATTGATTGTAACAACACCCTGATTGAATCTGCCGTAATATTTCGGCTTATTGGTTTTGGGATCAACATAAGGAGTAAGGAAGGAACGGCAGCCCATGCAGGTATAAACATTTCCGTTTCCGTTTTTGTCGATCTTCAGCTCGCGCATTTTCTTTGCGGAAATGTAATCGGGCACCATTCTCTTTGCCGTGCACTTTGCGGCAAGGCAGGTAACATCCCAGTATTTTGAACCTTCAGTAATATTATCCTCGTCAAGCACATAGATCAGCTTCGGGAACGCGGGAGTGATCCATACGCCGCTCTCGTTCTTCACGCCCTGTATCCTCTGGCGCAGCACCTCTTCAATGATGAGTTTAAGGTCGTCTCTTGTCTGACCTTCCGGCACTTCGTCAAGATACATAAATACGGTAACGAACGGAGCCTGACCGTTGGTTGTCATAAGGGTTATAACTTGATACTGTATCGTCTGAACACCGCGCTTTATCTCGTTTTTGACGCGCAGCTCGGTGATCTTGTTAATTTCTTCATCGGTAGGCTCGATGCCCGCCTCTTCAAGTTCGGCTCTTACGTCTTTTCTGAATTTCTGTCTGCTGAGATCAACAAACGGAGCGAGATGCGCAAGGCTTATGCTCTGACCGCCGTACTGGCTTGAAGCGATCTGTGCAATGATCTGTGTTGCGATATTGCAGGCAGTGGAAAAGGTATGCGGCTTTTCAATCATAGTTCCGCTGATAACCGTGCCGTTCTGCAGCATATCCTCAAGATTAACAAGATCGCAGTTGTGCATATGCTGTGCAAAGTAATCCGCGTCATGGAAATGGATGAGTCCGTTTTCATGCGCTTCAACGATATCCTGCGGCAGAAGGATCCTCTTTGTAAGGTCCTTTGATACCTCGCCGGCCATATAATCGCGCTGAACGCTGTTTACAGTCGGGTTTTTATTCGAGTTCTCCTGCTTTACCTCTTCATTGTTGCACTCGATAAGAGTCAGTATCTGTTCGTCCGTTGTGTTGGACTTTCTGATAAGCGAGCGGTTATAGCGGTATTTAACATATCGCTTCGCAACCTCGAACGCCCCCTGAGCCATGATCTGATTCTCAACAATGTCCTGAATTTCTTCAACGGAAAGAGCCCTTGCCGCTTTCATGATTTTGAATTCAACATATTCGGCTATATCCCTTATCTGGGAGGCGGTAAGCTCCTCTTTTTCGCATGCCGCGTTCGCCTTTGTTACGGCGTTAATGATCTTCGTCAGGTCAAATTCGGCTTCCGATCCGTTTCTTTTGATAATCTTCATTGCACTCACCTCCGAAATTTGTTACAATATTACAGCAAATATTACAAAATCGTTACATCAACTGTATGTCGCTTTTACATCATACCAAAATACGGTATGCTTGTCAATAGAAATTCACAAAAAATCACAAGATATAGTAGATTTTTTTGAAAAACGCAAAAAAATAAACGATATGTAGATTTTGCTTTTTCTCGCGGAAAATGCTGATTTTTGGCTTGCAGCCGCAAGATTTTCCGAAAACGAATGCAATTTTAAGCCGGAAAAGTTACAATTTGCAAGTACAAAAAGTATAAACAGGTTTTCATGTTTTTCGCATATATGGGCAAGCGTGCTGTTTGTTATATTTTGTTGCTCCGATTTGTTGACAAATTGTGACCGAGGCATTATAATATGTTTAACTTAATAAGTCAGGGGTGCTGAAAGGCTGAGATTATACCCTTCGACCCGTTCGTTAGCACGAACGGCGGAGACTGAATTGATGCAATGATATTGCGCCCCCGTTCTGCCTGAACGGGGCTTTTCTTTTGGCTTGTTGAGAATTTTTATTGAAAGGAAGTTTTACAGATGAAAGCAAGTGTGGCAATTCAGGTTTTGCCCAAGACGGACAGTGAGGAGGAGCTCATCAGAATAGTCGATGAGGTAATCGCTTACATAAAGAGCAGCGGTCTTAACTGTTCTGTGGGTCCTTTTGAAACCACGATTGAGGGAGAAAGCTACGATCAGCTTATGGAGATCGTTGCAAACTGCCAGAAAGTGGCGATAAAAGCCGGCTGCCCAAGCGTAAGCGCCTATGTAAAAGTGGTTTATAACCCTGAAGGCGAGGTATTGACGATTGATAAAAAAGTTACAAAGCATCACCAATAAGGCAGCGCCGTTTTTGGCTCTGGCGGTTATTGTATTCATTTGGTATCTTTGCAACAGCTTTGAAGTCGTTCCGGCATATATGCTGCCGTCGCCGCAGGATGTTGTTATGGCGTTCATCAATAATTTTGACGTTATGATGGAGCAGGCGGCTGTTACGCTTCAGGAGGCTGTATACGGTCTTGCGATAGGAATCTGCATTGCGTTCGTTGTTTCTGCTCTTATGGACAGATTTTCGTTTCTGCATAAGGCGATATATCCGATTCTTGTTGTGACGCAAACCATTCCGACTATCGCCATCGCGCCGCTTCTGGTGCTGTGGATGGGATTCGGGATGGCGCCTAAGATCACTTTGGTAGTTATAACAACGTTTTTCCCGATTTCGATAGGTTTGCTGGACGGCTTTGAGTCAGCAGACAAAGATGAAATCAATATGATGCGCTCCATGGGTGCCAGCAATCTGCAGGTCTTCAGACATATCAAGCTGCCTTCCGCAACCGGCTCTTTCTTTTCCGGTCTGAGGATCTCGGCTTCGTATGCCATTGTCGGAGCCGTTATTTCCGAATGGCTCGGAGGCTTTGAAGGCCTTGGCGTATATATGACGCGGGTTAAAAAAGCATATGCGTTTGATAAAATGTTTGCAGTGATCGTTTTTATTTCAATTATCAGCCTTGTTCTTATGGGAATCGTTTCTCTTTTGCAGAAAACGGCTATGCCATGGGAACGCAAAAATAAAAAAAGAAAAGGAAACTCATTATGAAAAAGAAGATTTTAGCGATGCTTTTGGTCTTTGCCTTTGTTTTCAGCTTTGCGGCATGCTCAAAAACATCTGAGGATAATAAGAATGACGTGCAGCAGCTTACGGATATAACCGTTTGCCTTGACTGGACGCCGAACACGAACCACACAGGCTTGTTTGTTGCGCTTAAAAACGGATATTATGAAGAAGCCGGACTGAATGTCACAATTGTTCAGCCCCCGGAAAACGGAGCGACACAGGCTTGCGCAGCCGGTCAGGCTCAGTTCGCAATCGATTTTCAGGATATTCTTGCGGCGGCTTTTGCTTCCGATACACCGCTTGGAGTAACGGCTGTTGCGGCAGTAATACAGCATAACACCTCAGGTATCATGTCGTCAAAAGGGCAGGGGATGGAACGCCCTGCCGGTTTGACGGGAAAAACCTATCTCACATGGGATTCCCCGATAGAGCTTGCAACGCTTGAAAATGTTGTCAACGCTGACGGCGGAGACTGGAGCAGAGTCAATATTGAGCCGAATACGGTTACAAATGAAGCGATGGACGTTAAGGAAAATCCCGACCATGCGATCTGGGTATATTATGCTTGGGGCGGAGTCAACGCGGAAGTAAGCAACATAGATACCGATTTCTTTTATTTAAGAGATTATAATGACGCGTTTGATTATTATACCCCCGTTATCGTTGCGAACAATGAATTTCTTGAAACACAGCCGGATACTGCAAAGGCGTTTCTTGCCGCAACGCAAAAAGGATATGCGTTTGCAATTGAAAATCCCGATGAGGCCGCGCAGATACTCATTGACAGCGATGACACAAAGTCTCTTGTGGGTTCCGAGGAGCTTGTCTACGCAAGTCAGCGGTGGATAGCAGACCAGTATATTGCCGATGCGGAAAAATGGGGATATATTGATCCTGCACGCTGGAATGCGTTTTACGCATGGCTTTATGAAAACGGGCTTGTTGAAAAGGATATCAGCAACAACGTCGGTTTTTCAAACGATTACCTGTCTTAAAAGATTGGATAAATTATAAATGGATAACATACTTGTTGTAGAAAATGTTAAAAAAAGCTTCGGCGATAAAACGGTTATTCAGAATGTGGATCTTTCACTTGCAAAAGGCGAGCTTATCTCTTTGCTCGGAGTCAGCGGCGCGGGCAAGACAACATTGTTTAACTGTATTTCGGGTATCGATACCGTTGATGAAGGTCGGATCTGTTTGTCCGGCGAGGATATCACCGGCAAGCCCGGCAAGATCAGCTATATGCTGCAGAAGGATCTGCTTTTGCCCTATAAGAAGATCATAGACAATGTTTCGCTTCCTCTGGTTCTTTCTGGAATGAAGAAAAAGGAGGCGCGCGAGACGGCAGACAGGCACTTCAGCGAATTCGGACTGGATTCAACTCAGTATTTGTATCCGTCACAGCTTTCCGGCGGAATGCGCCAGCGAGCGGCGCTTTTAAGAACATATCTGGCTTCAAACGGTGTTGCTCTTTTGGACGAACCCTTCAGCGCGCTCGATACAATCACGAAAAGTGCGATGCACAAGTGGTATCTTTCCATTATGGAGAAGATCAATCTGTCAACGATCTTCATAACGCATGATATTGATGAGGCGGTCTTGCTTTCAGACAGAATACTGATCTTATCAGGAAATCCCGGAAAAATAACGGATACTATCGTTATCAAAGAGCCTAAGCCGAGAAAAGCGGATTTTAGTTTGACTCCTGCCTTTCTCGAATATAAGAAGCAGGTTATTGCGTGCCTCGGAAATATAATTTAAAGCAACAGCGGCAGCCACGGCTGCCGCTGTTGTTTCATCATGATTTGTTTTCTGTATACGTCTTGTAAATATTCTCTCTTGGTAATATAATATAAAATATAAATTTTTCATTGGTGAGAGGGACTATGAATCATTTTTATTGTGACGGCTTGTGTGTCCGCGATGAATACGGCAGACAGCGTATTTTCCGCGGCGTCAACATCTGCCTAAAACTGAAAGATGCGAATGTAAAAGAGGCAAAAAAGAATCTGCTCAAAGAAAAACTTTTTCAAAACTTAAAAGCTTCCGGCGTGAATATTGTGCGTCTCGGGATCACATGGGCGACGCTTGAGGAACAAAAAGGGAAGTACAGCCGCGACATGGCAGAGGTGCTGTACCGCTTTGCCAAGCGCTGTGAGAAAGAAAATATCTATGTGATGCCGGATATGCATCAGGATCTGTTTTCACATTATTTTCACGGAGACGGCGCGCCCGGCTGGGCGGTAGATCCGTCAACCAAAAGCAAGAAACAGCTTGCGATATGGGCGGAAGGGTATTTTTATATGAGCGGCGTGCAGCGCGCCTTTGCCGATTTCTGGGAGAATAAGAACGGTGTTCAGGACAGATTTTTTGAATGCTGGCGGTTTCTGAAAAACGCGCTGAATGGCTGTGACAATATAATCGGCTATGATTTCTTTAATGAACCGTATCTTCAAAGCGGCGGACGGGAAGTCTTTCTGAACATATTAAGCAATGTGTCGGTTGCCGCAGGCGGCAATATTGATTTCCATTCCTGCTTTACCGGCGGAAGAGAACGGCGCGGAATGATTCTTGCCGTTCTGAAATTGCTTGGGCTGATAAAATCTCCCGCCGGTTTTTCCCGTTTGCTTGAAAAGATGAACAGCGGAGAAGAATTTGCCCGAATAGTGAGTGGCAACGAGAACATAACTGCCCGGTTCAATGAAACCTACTATCAGCCGTTTTTTGAAAGAGCCTGCCGGGAAATAGGCGGCGATCTGCGTGTTTTCGAGCACAACTATTATTCAAACCTCGGAATACCTTTCCGTATCCGAACGCCCGAAAATGCCGTTTATTCACCTCATGCTTACGACCTTTTTGTGGATTCGCCGTTGTATAATAGACATTGCAGCAATAACAGGCTGGATTTTATATTAGGCAGGATCAGGGAGAATCAGCTTAAAATGAATGTGCCCGTGATTATGGGCGAGTGGGGCGGAATCTCAAAAGGCGAAAACAGCCTCAGGCATATAGAGCATATCATGGATATTTTTGAAAGATATCAGTGGAGCAGTGTTTATTGGGGCATGAATTTTAAAAGAAACAAGCTGGTCGATGCTTTCAACAGACCGTACCCTGCCGCCGTCTGCGGAGATATTGAAGAAATCCGTACCGACAGCAAAAGAAGAAAGATACTTTTGCGTTGGACACAGCAGCAGGCTTGCAGCGATGACA
Source organism: uncultured Oscillospiraceae bacterium (assembly GCA_900539845.1). Taxonomy (GTDB): domain Bacteria; phylum Bacillota; class Clostridia; order Oscillospirales; family Acutalibacteraceae; genus Eubacterium_R; species Eubacterium_R faecavium. The sequence goes on from UQDP01000008.1 coordinate 49,412, forward strand.
GCCCTGTCAAAAACATATTCTATATACCCGGAAGAGGTTTTACCGAATACACAGGAAAACAGGGCAATAACCGCATTGAAATAAACTATTGATTCCATCAAAATCAAAAAGAGCAGAGTAAAAACGCCCGGAGTTATCCGGGCGTTTTTACGATACAATGGATTTACAAGAAGAATAATGATATTTATCAGCATTTTTTATTTCTTTTTCATTTTCTTTTTTGCTTGAGCTCTCCTAATTTCACGAAGACTTATATCTGCTTTCTGCCAATTATCTATGCTGTGAAGGATTTTATTGCTTTGCGCGATCATATCAATATTTGTTTCAATTAAGTAATTTTGATATTTTAAGTCGCTCAGCATTTCATTAAATTTTTTCATCTCTGCAGCTTTAAGATCATTCGCCTGATCTCTTTGAATTCTCGCTGTTTCATCCCGCCAGTTCGTCATAGCTTCTCTTAAGTCATATCTTGAAGTGTCCATGAATTCATAAATATACAGCAATGCCGGCAGATTGCGGTATGGACTTGGTATTATATTTTCACTATATACTTGACGTAATACGTTTTCAGTATCGGTTAAAGCGGATTCCAATGCGGCTTTTTCTGCTTCCCATTCCGGAAGTTGATTTTGTTCATAGTATAAAGTATCCTCTCGATACTTAGCTACATCAATTTCATATTGAGCACAGTTTTCTTTATAAATGATTTCAGCTTTTTCATCGGCATCTTTTTGCGCAAGAGAATTTTGTATATCTATTGATTTGCATGCTTCTATATATTCTTCCGAATTCTCAATTTTGGCTATGTTGTTTTTTTTAAAACTGGAATAAACAAATATTGCCGCAGGCCAAAATAAAATAAGCACCAAAACCAATATTATGATTTGATTTGTTTCCAGTCTTGATTTTATTTCAGGGTATTGAATAATGCTGATTTGCTTTTTGATAAGTTGTGGCTTTTCGGGTAAACAAGGTTTTTTTGGACATGTTACGTTAAGTAAATTATTTTCTTTTCTAAGTGAATCAATTTTGGTTTCTAAAAAATATGCCGCTTTGATATTTTCAAGTTCAGCTTCTCTGGTAATGCAATCTTGATTGGTGTTTTCATTCATAAATTCATTTCTCCTTTTAGAGTTTGATTAAAATGAGCGCGCTTTATTAATTCGTTTCAGATAATATTTTCAAGGTTATTCCAATCCTGATTAAAAATTTGTCTTCTTTGCTCTTTGATAATATACTTTTTTGATGTATTTGTGTTTTTCGTTATTCTGTAATACATATCAAAAAATCCGGGACCGGGCATAGGAAGAGAGGAGTGCAGTGTGTTTTTATGAACAACTAAAGCAGAAAGAAAAATACCATATTGTTCGTTTGTAATTAACGAAATTTGTTCTAAATACTGCCCGATATCTTTTCGGCTGATTTTTAACTCATTTTGCAGTTTGCTGTAACATATTACTTTTTTCTGAACAGCGCAACCTCTGAGTATATTTGCAATCGCTTTTAGCTTATAATGATGCTTCATATGATTTCCCCCAATTCAAAATATATTTAAATTATATAACAACTTTAAGTTGTTGTCAATAACTACATATAAGTGTTTTATTTGACAATCTTGAGTTGTTATCATATTTATTGGGGTGATGATTTTGCTTGCTAATTTGAAGAAGCTTCGTAAAAAATATAATATCAGTCAGCAACAACTGGCAGATGTTGTCGGCGTTAGTCAGCAATCAATCAATAAATATGAAAACCATAATATTGAGCCGGATATTGAAACATTAAAAACGATGGCGGATTTTTTTAATACTTCAATAGATTATATCGTCGGATATAAAGAAAAAAGCGAGGAAATCACCACTAAACAGGAATTACTGAGATTGTTCAGTCTTATGACCAAGGAGCAACAGGAGATCTTTATTGAACAGGGAAAAGCTTTTGTTAGATCAAATGATAAAAGAAAAAACGGATAAGATTAAGTTGATCAATGTGAAGTAAGTGATGAATATTTATGTTAATTTAACTTTTAATTATTATATAAGAAAAGAGCTATTGAGTGTAACTCAATAGCTCTTTGTTGTGGTCAAGTATTTGAATTTTTATTTCATAGCCTCTTCCACTGCAACGGCTGTTGCAACGGTTGCGCCGACCATCGGGTTGTTGCCCATACCGATAAGACCCATCATCTCAACATGAGCCGGAACGGAGGATGAACCTGCGAACTGTGCGTCGCCATGCATACGTCCCATAGAGTCTGTAAGACCGTAGGAAGCAGGACCGGCAGCCATGTTATCCGGGTGAAGCGTACGGCCTGTGCCGCCGCCTGAAGCAACGGAGAAATATTTCTTGCCGTTTTCAAGCGCCCATTTCTTGTAGGTGCCTGCAACAAGGTGCTGGAAACGGGTTGGGTTGGTTGAGTTACCGGTGATGGAAACGTCAACGCCCTCGTGCTTCATGATTGCAACGCCCTCAAGTACATCGTTTGCACCGTAGCATTTAACAGCGGCTCTTTCGCCGTCTGAAAATGCCTTTGTTTCAACGATATTAAGCTCACCTGTGTAGAAATCATAATCGGTCTTAACATAGGTGAAGCCGTTGATTCTTGAAATGATATAAGCTGCGTCCTTGCCGAGACCGTTAAGGATAACGCGAAGGGGCTCTTTGCGAACCTTGTTTGCCGTGCGGGCGATTCCGATAGCGCCTTCAGCGGCTGCGAAGCTCTCGTGACCTGCAAGGAAAGCAAAGCATTTCGTTTCCTCTGAAAGCAGACGCGCACCGAGATTTCCGTGACCGAGACCTACGTTTCTCTGCTCCGCAACAGAACCGGGAATACAGAAAGCCTGAAGACCGATACCGATCTTTTCAGCGGCTTCGGAAGCTGTTTTTACATTGCTCTTGATTGCAACTGCAGCGCCGAGCGTATATGCCCAGCTTGCGTTTTCAAAAGCGATGGGCTGAACGCCTTTAACGATAGCGTCAACATCAATGCCCTTGGAAAGGCACAGATCCCTTGCTTCTTCAAGACTTGAAAGACCGTATTCAGCAAGGCATTTTTCGATTTTGGCAATTCTTCTTTCTTTGCCTTCAAATTTTACATCATTAGCCATTTTACGTTCCTCCTGTCTTATTCTTCGCGCGGGTCTATATATTTAGCGGCGTTGTCAAATCTGCCGTAAGTGCCCATGTTTGCCTTGTAAGCCTCGTCAGGTGTTTTGCCGTGGCGGATATCCTCAAGCATCTTGCCGAGCTTAACGAATTCATAGCCAATAACTTCGCCCTCTTCGTCAAGCGCCATGCGTGTAACATAGCCCTCTGCCATTTCCATATAGCGAACGCCCTTTGCCTTTGTGGAGAACATTGTGCCGACCTGGCTTCTGAGACCTTTGCCAAGATCCTCAAGCGCTGCGCCGACAACAAGTCCGCCCTCTGAAAACGCGCTCTGTGAACGGCCGTATGCAAGTTGCTTGAAAAGCTCTCTCATAGCAACGTTGATTGCGTCGCAAACAAGGTCTGTGTTGAGACACTCAAGCAGAGTTTTGCCGGGCAGAATCTCAGCAGCCATAGCTGCGGAATGCGTCATTCCCGAGCAGCCGATTGTTTCAACAAGCGCTTCCTCAACAATGCCGTTTTTAACATTGAGGCTGAGCTTGCAGGCGCCCTGCTGAGGAGCACACCAGCCGATGCCGTGTGAAAAACCGCTTATGTCTTTGATCTCATAGGATTTAACCCATTTGCCCTCTTCCGGAATCGGAGCAGGACCGTGATGCGGACCTTTTTTAACGGTGCACATCTGTTCAACTTCTTGCGAATAAACCATTTTTACTACTCCCTCGCTTAAATTAATAATTCCAAAAATTATCAATGCTATTATAACCAATATGTTTTGAGTCTGCAAGGGAAAGCACACAAAATTTGTTATATTTTCTTATTTTTTCCCTATTGCTTGAAAGGTTTTGTGCAAATTGGTATAATAACCTCACGAAGCGTTTGCAAAATCAAAGATTTTGACTGCTTCGGAGAACATTGTATCGCCCCGTCTTCGCATATATGCGTTGGTGGGCGGTGAAAGTAAAGGAATAATTATAACAAAATATCAATGTAAAGGAAGATAAACATGAAAATAAAAAACGGTTTTGTAAAAAGAAACATCGCCGGTTCCGAGATTGTTGTTCCCGTCGGAAAAGCTGCAGCCAAATTCAACGGAATGATAACGCTCAATGAGTCAGGCGCGTTTTTTTGGGACTGCTTGATAGAGGAGACCACAAGGGATGAAGTGATCGGCAAAGTGCTGGAAGTTTATGAGGTCACGCCTGAAAAAGCAGCGCAGGATGTTGATGAATTCATAGACATGCTGCGTGAAAATGATCTGCTGGATGAATAAAAGGTCGGTTTTAGCTTATATTTTGGCTTAGAGGATACAGAATGAGCATTATATTTTGGGATTTCGACGGCACATTGGTTACATCCGGTTCCTTGTGGAGTAGCAGCGTTTTTAAGGCTCTAAATGATACCGACAGCGGGAGCGGTGTTGCTTTCAGCGATGTAAGAAAATGTATGGCAGTGGGGTTTACCTGGCATACGCCCGAAAAGGATTATACCGCTTATAAAAATGAGAAGTGGTGGGATCTTATGAATGATTATATTTACAGATCTTATCTGTCATTGGGCATAGCTGAGAAAACGGCTCGTGATGCAACTCAAAAAGTCAGAAAAATAATAAAAAACAAGGAAAATTATACGCTATATCCTGACGCTGCCGAAACTTTGCGGTTCTTAAAAATACAGGGTCATAAAAATATCATTCTGTCAAATAATTATCCCGATCTCTGCGAGGTAATAGAAATGCTGGGTATAGACAAATATTTTGACGGTTATGTTATTTCGGCAGTTGAAGGATATGACAAGCCCAGAAAAGAACTTTTCGATATCGCAAAAAGCTGCAATACAAACGATGAACCGATGTTTATGGTGGGAGATAATGTGACTGCGGATATATTAGGCGGTAACAGTGCCGGAATGACAACGGTCTATGTGCATAACGGATTTTGTAGCGAAGCCGATTATTGTATTGAAAATTTGTCTGAGCTGATAGATATAGTGGAGCGTTGAATTTAAACGGCGCGAATGGTATCATTCAAATCAAAACAAAAAGGAAATGGTTCTGTTCATTTTCGCAACAGTAAAAATCCTTGAAAAAACTGTTATTTAAGCCGCTGATGAACAGATCGTCAGCGGCTTATTTATATAGTGATTACGGATTAACCGAAATTAGGAGAAAACCTATAAAAACGGGGCAGGACGCCTTTCGGCATGTCTTGCCCCGTTTAACTGATCTGCAAAAGAAAGCTATTGTATGGTCTGTACCCACCCGATAACAGCAAGATGAAGCGGATAGTAAATATAAAAGAACCATTTCATAAACGTATTGAATTGAATGCTTTTTCCTCTCTCTCCGTTATACAGGCTGATGATGGGGATGGACAAAACAACAGCCATTTGGATCAACCCGTAAACCTCATCTAATGCGAAGAAATATACTGTTGCGTAGATCGCTGCATAGAACACCATCCAAAGCATTTGTGTTTTGAATTTACCTCTGTTCGTTCCGAAAGCCAGAATACAAAGCGCCGCAATACAGCTCCAGTCGCTGGGAAAGCTGATCAGACAAATTAAAATGATCAGCATAACTTTCAGCGTATTCCCTTTAATTTTTTCGCTGTTTGCAACCCGTAGCATAACCAGTCCCCACGCAAGAGACCACATTACACTTGTTTGGTTCAATATGTTTCCGTCATAGAAGGGTATAAACGATTTCCAATCCGTAAAATCCGTTGAAGCGAACAGATACGCAAAATGGGAGAGGATTGCAAAGGTAAACAGACGAAAGGTATACTTTCTGATATTCTTTGTATGATAATACCCCTCTGCAACGAAATAGCACATGATCGGGCAGGTCAGTCTTCCGACAATATGCATCATTATCGGAAGAAACTCTTTTGAATAACCCGGAAATGCTGCCCAGGCGATATGGTCGATCGTCATTGCAAGAATGGCGATCATCTTTATTATATTCGAGTTTAGTATTTTATGGCGCTGCATAGTATCTCCCAAATTCGGTTTGCAGGAAAATCGGTATTGAAAGCGATAACGCTTCTTTTGGTGAAGCTAAATCATACGGTTCTTACGCCGATTATGATGAAAAAGTTTAAAACATGCGTTTGGTTTTATACAAAATTTGCGTTTATGATTTTCATTGTAAGTTCTTTTGCGGGGAAATCACTGTATACAGTACCGTAATATTTTGAGTGGTCGAGCCGGTATTTTATAAATCTTGTATTTATGTATTCCGCGTTGTATTTGGGTCCTTTCAGACCGCCGGCGGTAGACAGGTAATTTATGATATATCTGCCGTCAAATCCGGCAGCTTTGTCCAGAAAAGGTATAAGGCATTCTTTCCAGCGCGGGGCGGGCTTATACTTAAATCTGTCGAGAATAATGAATTCGGCAGGTGCTCTTCCACCTGTATTCAGCGTCAGCGGTTCGGGAGAGATCGTATCCTGTTCGACCCAGCCTGAAAAATCAAGTCCCGTGTTATTTTCGTTGAATTCGTCTCTATCCGCCATTTTGCAGCGGCGGATCAGATATATCTTTCCGCGCGTCTCTTCAAGCAAAGGAACGCGGTTTTCGCAGAACCACATTTCAGGGTCTTTTGAAATATAACTAAAAAACAGATTGTCAAAACATTTTTCATTTTCCTTACCGCTGTCGTTTTTGAACTGAAAAAGAATGGTTTCACTCGGATTTTCACGCAAAAAGTCATAGCACTGATCAAGTACATAAGAAAGATCCATTTGTTTCCCGAGTTTGTTCGGCGTGCAGAATACTTTCGCAATGCCGTGCACCATTTTCAGCAGTTCACCGCTGCTTTCAACTCTTATATCAAGTGCGCGTATGCCTATCTCAAGCTGTTCTCTGATCGTAAGCTCCTGCGTTTTGCAGATGTGGGAGATCTGCACATATTTTGTTACACTGTCATGTGTGCCGGGTATGGCAAGACTCATCAGATCACGTTTTCCGTCTATATCCGCCATCCAGTTTCTAAGTTTCACACTATCCCTCTTTTCGGATTTTGATACCTATATTATATCATTATATATTCCTTTCATCAATCATTGAAAAATGTGTCTGCATTTTGTATAATAAAATTTATAAACGGAGGGACGCTATGGTTCTTTTTGAAAAACAGGGGGTTATTACTCCGGCTCAGGATAAAACGAATATATCTTTTGAATTTGAAGTGCCGCAGGGCGTTTCGGTTCTTGATATCGATTTTTCTTATTTCCCGAAAACACTTGAGGATGAGGGTTCTGCGGTGGATATCCTTTCTTCTGCGCTTGAAAAATATCTTGGTAAAGATAACGACCAAGATCCGCGTGATTTTCTGCCGGTAAAAAATCTCATCACGCTGTCTGCGGATGATCCGTCGGGCTACAGAGGGGCGGCACACAGGCAGCCGAACGAACAGCATATCGTTCTGGCAGCGGAAAGCTCCACTCCCGGCTTTTTGAACAGGGAAGTTTCTGCAGGTAAGTGGCGGGTTATGCTCAATGTTCACTGCTGTGTGTGTGATGTTCATTACAGTCTTAAGATCAGCGGAGGTGAGAGACAATGAGTTATCTTCCATGTGAACTGCACTGCCATACCGTGCATTCGGACGGTGATTTTACTCCCGTATCTCTTCAGCAGGCTGCGGCTGAAGATCATCTTTCTCTTATTGCGCTTACGGACCATAATACATACAGCGGTTTTGATGAGACAGACGAGAGTATCATACCCGTTTTGCGCGGAATAGAATGGACGACGTATTTCGGGCATATGCTTGTGCTCGGAGCAAATGATTTTGTGGACTGGCGTGACGCCGTTCCCGATACTATCGATGAAAAAATGAAAGCCGTCAGGGCTGCCGGCGGAATAGTCGGAATCGCGCATCCGTTTCAGTGCGGTTCACCGATCTGCACGGGCGGCAGATGGGAATTTAATGTGCGCGATTTCAGAAATGTTGATTATATGGAGATCTGGCACGAAGCTTTCAGCCCGGAAAACACGGAGAACGACAGAGCGCTTGAGCTTTGGACCTCACTGCTTGATGAAGGGTATCATATCGCAGCCGTTTACGGTAAGGACTGGCACAGACCGATAACGGACGGCAGGCATTACGGATGTACTTATCTTCATTTTGATAACGGGCTTGCGACGCCTCATGGCGCAGTCAAAGCAATTCGTCTCGGCAAGACGGTTGCATCGACCGGTGCTAAATTTATTTTCCGTGTGCACCGTATGGGCAAAACGTACGGCCTTGGCTCAACGATCCCCAAGGGAAATGTGACCTTCAGCTTTTTTACGGATCTGCATTCAAGGGAAAAGAACGCAGGCCAAGAACAATTGGAATACAAAACGATAAAAATTGTAACCAACGGCGGTAAAACGGTTATGGAAACAAGGGCGGACACACGTCATGAGCGCCTGAGGATTGAGAGAAACCACTGGTACCGCGCGGAGCTTTGGGGTACGGTCAACGGTGAAACAAAGATCCTTGCCGTTACAAGCCCCGTTTATTGTGAATAGTTCTGTAAAAAAATACCCGACGCTTTCATGCGCCGGGTATAAATTTTTACTGTGTTTGGCATCAATAATCCTCGGGACGGTAATTTTTTTTGCCCTCAGGCGTGTCTCGGTAATACTGAGTAAACGGCTTGAACCTTGCTTTTTCTTCCCATATCTCCTTTGCTTTCGGAGCCCAGTTTTTGGCGTAAGCATCGCATTTTGAGCAAAGCTCGTCTGCGCTTTCCGCTTTTATGAGATTGGTGGATTTCGCGCCGCTTCGCTGCACCATCTTGCGCAGCGCCTGCGGGTTTTCAAGCATCGGGCAGGGGCGGAGCATATTTTTATTGAACGGCTGTCCCTTGTAATACTCCTTGAAAAGAGGGGAGTTCAGACATTCGATAATGGATTTTTCCCTGATGTTGGAATCTGAGTAGTGGATGAAAACACATGGTTCAACATCGCCCTCGGAATTCACATGAAAATAATTGCGCCCGCCGGCAATACAGCCGCCGACAAATTCGGCGTCGTTTTGAAAATCAACGGTAAATATAGGCTTGCCCGTTTTGGAATCTCTTTTTGCTCTGATCGTACGGTAAACATGCTCCCTTTGCTCGGGCGTGAGCAGCAAGTCGGTATCGGCATTGTCGCCCACGGGCATATAGTGGAAATACCACATGTATTTTGCGCCGGCTTCGATCATCTCGTCATAAAATGTATCAGAGGTAACAGCCTTGTAGTTTTTGCTTGTGTAGCATATGGAAGTGCCGAAAAGGCAGCCGTGCTTTTTCAGCATCTTCATAGCGTTCATCGTTGTTTGATACGCGCCGCTTCCGCGTCTGTCATCGTTCGTTTCCTCGGTTCCCTCAATCGAGAGCGCAAGACCGAAATTGCCGCATTCAAGAAGCTGCTCGCAAAATTCGTCGTCAATAAGAGTTGCGTTGGTGAACGCAAGGAAAATGCAGTCGGGGTTTTCCTTTGCAAGAATGATAAGCTCTTTTTTTCTGATCAGCGGCTCGCCGCCCGTGAACATAAAGAAATGCGTGCCGAGCGCTTTGCTTTCGGTTATGACCTTTCGCATCTCGTCAAGCGTAAGATTTGATTTGTAGCCGTATTCCGCAGCCCAGCAGCCTTTGCACTTCAGATTGCAGGCAGAGGTGGGGTCCAGCAGAACCACCCAGGGAATGTTGCATTTCAGCTCGTCCCTTTTTTTCCTAAGCGTGGATGTGCCGATCAGCCCGAGATCGATTCCGAATGTGAGCACGGCTTTGCGCAGAAAATCACCGTTAACATCTTCAATGCCTCTGAAAAGAAAGCTGTGCCAGACGTTCGTTTCATCGGTGATGATCTCTATCGGCTTGGTAAAGGTGCTTTCGGGATACATTTTACCTGCAAAGACTTTGCCCACTTTTACAAGCCTGAGCATATTGCGCTTTGGATTTTTATAGATGTATTTGAAAAGTCCGCTTCCTATTGCGTGAAGCGCTCTGCTTTTCACTGATGGCATATTTTTAGCTCCTTACATTGTTTCAGGTGCGGAGATTTTGAGCATTTCGAGCACGTTTCTGATCGTTTCCTTGACCGCCAGACAAAGGGAAAGCCTTGCCTGCATCAGACCTTCGTCGTCTGCTATAACACGGTGTGCATTATAGAATTTATGAAACAGCGTTGCAAGCTCAATCACAAAATGCGTTATTTTTGCAGGGTCATAAGCCTTAGCCGCAGCAACGATCTCATCGGTCAGCGAGGAAAGATGGCGTATCAGCTCTCTTTCTTCTTCGGAATTCAGCATATCAAGATCTTCATCGGTCGGCTCGCGCAGCTCTATTCCGTCTGCCTTAGCTTTTTTCAGTATGGAGCAGATACGGGCATGCGCGTATTGAACATAGTAAACAGGATTTTGGCTCGTTTCCTGCGCCGCAAGGTCAAGGTCAAAATCAAAATGCGAATTCGGTTCGCGCAGATTGAAAAAGAATCTTGCCGCATCGATCGGAACTTCATCAAGCAGGGTGTTAAGCGTTATGGCTTTGCCGGAACGCTTGGAAAGCTTTATTGTTTCGCCGTCTCTTACAAGGCGAACCATCTGCATAATCACGCAGTCGAGCCTGTCCGTATCTATGCCGAGTGCGGAGAGCGCCGCTTTCATTCTCGGCACATAGCCGTGGTGGTCGGCTCCGAGCACGTCCACTGCCTTGTCAAATCCGCGTGTAACCAGCTTGTCATAATGGTAAGCTATATCGGGCACGATATAGGTGGGAATGCCGTTTGCACGCACAAGTACGATATCCTTATCGTTTCCGAATTCGCTTGCCTTAAACCACAGCGCACCGTCCTGCTCGTATGTCACTCCCAGTTCTTTGAATCTGTTTATGATCCTGTCTACCGCGCCGTTGTTGTGAAGCGTACTCTCTCTGAACCAGTTGTCATATTTGATGCGATATTTCATCAGATCGTTTTCAAGTCCGCTGATATTCTTGGGCAGAGCGTATGCAACGAGAGCGTCGCGCCGATCCTGTGACTCGGCTTCAACATATTTATCCCCGTATTCGGCTGCAAAATTCTTCGCGTGCTCAATAATGTCCGCACCCTTATATGCGTCCTCCGGCAGTTCAATGCCTTCTTTAAATAACTGAAGATAGCGGACTTCAAGCGAAGTGGCGAATTTTTCTATCTGATTGCCCGCGTCGTTTACATAAAACTCTCGGCTTACGCAGTATCCTGCCCATTCCAGCACCGCGGCAAGGCAGTCCCCGATAGCGCCGCCCCTTGCGTTTCCTATGTGCATCGGCCCTGTGGGATTTGCCGAAACAAATTCCACAAGCACTTTTTTTCCTGCGCCGAAACCGGATTTGCCGTAATCCGTACCTTTGCGGATAACGTCTTTCACTATTTCCGAATAATATTTCTGTGAAAGATAGAAATTAAGAAATCCCGGTCCTGCTATCTCGGCTTTTTCAAAAAGCGTTCCGTCAAGATCAAGATTGTTTATTATACTTTCTGCAATCTTTCCGGGAGCGCACTTAAATGCTTTTGCTCCCGCCAGCGCAACATTGGCTGAAAAATCGCCGTTTGCGCTGTTCGCCGGCTTTTCAATGTTGAAATCGGGTATCGGCTCTGCCGGCAGCTCGCCGTTTGCAACAGCCCTGCCCAAAGCGTCTATAATTCTGCTTCTTAAATCTTTTTGGGTTTCCTTAACTAGTAAAGACATTTTTTCTATCTCCGAAATCTGTTTTTTGTTTTACTGTGTTTGCTGTTTGGGCGTCTTGGTGAAATGGAGCCGGACTCTGTTTTGTGAAGTTACTGAGCCGTTGAAATCAATATCATATTCAAAATTGAAACAGCCTTTGTCTATATCGGCTTCTATATCTTTTCCGTATATGCCCATCAGCATATCGCCGAATTCCGTGCCGTATCTGCACATATGGCGCTTGGATTTTTCTATCAGCATGCTGCTGTGTGTTTTTCCTGCTCTTGTCATTTCAACAGCGCTCTCGTCCTTATTCACCCTTACCGTTACATGAACGGATTCGTCGGGCGGCTCCAGCTCTTCTTTATATCGGATAACATAGGCAACGCCGTCGTCTCTGATTGTGCCGAAGGTTGTAAGCTCGGTAACGTCGGTCTCGCGGCCGTATCTTTGGGTGCCCTTTATTTCAATCAGTATTCTGTCCATCGCACACACCCTCTTGCAATAATACGCTATATTTTATCATATATAATAAATGAATTCAACAGCAAAAATAAATAAATAGCGCAATACGCGCAACCGTAATTTATATAAATTTACAAAAATATAATGACAAATGCGATTTGAGATGTTATAATACAAAACTGTAACTGCCGCCATTTATGTAACGGCTGCTTTACTCAGTATACTACGGGAGTTGTTTTAATGGAACTTTCAGAAGCTTACAGACTGATGGACAAGATCCTCGGTGAACAAATAAAGGAACTCGGATTTTCAAAAGTGAAAACGGAGCCTGAGCAGCTTTCATATAAGAGCGACAAAGGGCTGTTTCGCATCGGTTATGATGCAAAGTCAAATATTATGTCGCTTGAGTGTTCGTATGAGGACAGGGGAGAGGAGACTTCGTATGAAACCATCTCCAAATCCCTTTTTGAGCTTGAAAACGCGGACGAAAGGGACTGCCGCTCGTTTGCGAATGAAGTCTCGGATGAGATCCATTCGCTTTTCGCCTCAAGAAAAAAAGTGGATCTGGACAAGATAAAAATGCCGAAAGCGGTGTCGCGCTCCAAGGCGAAGAACGGCGTGATCAGCTATGACGCCGATTCGCTTGCAAACCGTTTCGGTGTGCTTTATCCCGATCTCAAAAACGATATCAAACAGAATATATCCGACTACGGCGAATTCCTGCCGGAAACATTTTTTCAGGAGATTGGTACTCCGCGTGTGCTTGACGTGATCAAAAACGGTTCCGAAACGGACCGCAAAAAGCTTTTCAAAATGCTCGGCGAGGTCTATGAGGACGGTACCAACGAGGTGCAGGATATCATCGGCGTGACCATACTCGGCGAAATGAAAAATGATCCGCAGATGATGGAGGTCGCCGACAGGTATATGACCGATTATATGGCGGGTCCTGTGCATGAAATTAATAAAGTTACCGCAAAGAAAAACAGGTGGACGAAAAAGCTTGCAAATCCGCCTGCGTATAAGCCCAAGAAAAAGAAAACGAATATGCTCCAGAACGCGCTCAACCAGCAGCAGCGGTAAACGCGCAGTCTGAAACGGCATATAATAATATGATGAATAAAGCATACGGCAGTATAACGCTTACTGCCGTATATTTTATTGCTTCAGAAGCTTGAAAATGAAAAAGATTGTTAATTTATTATCAATAACTGTACATTTTCAACAAAGTTTTCAATAAAGCATTGACAAAAAAATAAACATCTTTATAATAGAATTCACGATTATTCTTACAAATCCGAAAGAGAGGACAATTTTTATGGCAAGAGTTTATAATTTCAGCGCAGGTCCGTCGACCCTGCCGTTATCCGTTCTTGAAAAAGCGGGCGCAGAGATCCTTGATTATCAGGGCAGCGGTCAGTCCGTTATGGAAATGAGCCACCGCTCAAAGGTTTTTGACGATATTATCAAGAGCGCCGAAAAGCTGATGAGAGAACTTTACAAAGTGCCCGATAATTACAAGGTGCTGTTCCTTCAGGGCGGCGCGTCCGCGCAGTTTTCTGCAATTCCGCTCAACTTTATGAATACAAGCGGAAAGGCGGATTATATTATTACGGGTCAGTGGGCTAAAAAGGCATTTCAGGAGGCGCAGAAGTACGGTGACGTCAAGGCTGCCGCTTCATCTGCGGATAAGACCTTCAGCTATATTCCGAAAACAAAGGCGGAGGATTTCCGTGAGGACGCCGATTATGTTTATATTTGTATGAACAACACGATTTACGGCACAAAGTACCATGAGCTTCCGCCCGTGGGCGACAAGGTGCTTATCGCGGACATTTCCTCCTGCGCGCTTTCGGAGCCGCTGGATATTTCAAAGTTCGGAATGGTCTATTTCGGAGCACAGAAGAATGTTGCGCCGGCAGGTCTGGTAGTTGTGATTGTGCGTGAAGATCTTCTGGGCAACGCAAGGGATATCACGCCGGTAATGATGGATTATAAGGTTCAGGCAGACGCCGATTCGCTTTATAATACCCCTCCTTGCTGGACGATCTATATCTGCAAGCTTGTTCTTGAATGGATTAAGGAGACCTTCGGTGATCTTGACGGCATGAAGGTGCATAACGAGAAAAAGGCAAAGATACTCTATGATTTTCTTGACCAAAGCAAACTGTTCCATGGCACTGTTGTGCCGGAGGACCGTTCTCTTATGAATGTGCCTTTTGTTACGGACAGTGATGAGCTCAATGCAAAATTCATCAAAGAGGCTACTGAGGCAGGCTTCGTAAATCTTAAAGGGCACAGAACAGTGGGCGGTATGCGCGCGTCTATATATAATGCAATGCCGATCGAGGGCGTTGAAAAACTGGTTGCGTTTATGAAAAAGTTTGAGGAGGAAAATCTGTAATGTATACTATCAAAACATTAAATAAGATATCTCAGGTTGGTCTTTCCAAATTTGATAAGGCAAAATATGTCTGCGGTGATGATGTTGAAAACCCGGACGCGATTATGGTGCGTTCAGCTGCTATGCATGATATGGAAATGCCCGAATCTCTGCTCGCTATCGCAAGAGCGGGTGCGGGTGTGAATAATATCCCGATCGAAAAATGCACGGCGGCAGGTATCGCGGTTTTCAACACGCCGGGAGCAAACGCCAATGCGGTCAAAGAGCTTGTGATCTGCGCCTTGCTGCTTGCAAGCCGTAAAATTACGAAGGCGATCGAATGGTGCAAAACGCTCAAGGATGATGAAAATGTAAGCAAAAGCGTTGAAAAAGGCAAGTCGGCTTTTGCCGGTCCCGAGATCAAGGGTAAAACACTTGCGGTTATCGGTTTGGGCGCGATCGGCAGACTTGTTGCAAACGCTGCCGTTGATCTGGGAATGACGGTCATAGGCTATGATCCGTTTCTTACTGAAGACGCGGCAGAGGCGCTCAAGAGGGAAGTTACTGTTATAAACAATCTCGATGAGATCTTCCCGCAGGCGGATTATATCACTGTGCATGTTCCGCTGACGCCGGACACCAAAGAGATGATCTGCGCTGCCAATATAGAGAAAATGAAAGATACTGTCCGCATTATAAATCTTGCCAGAGGTGATCTGGCGAATTCCGCTGATATCGTTTCTGCTCTTGAAGACGGCAGAATGGCTGCTTATGTTACGGATTTCCCGTCAGCCGATCTGATCGGCGTGGACGGCGTTATCCCGCTTCCGCATCTCGGCGCTTCCACCCCCGAAAGCGAAGAAAACTGCGCTTCGATGGGCGCTCTGGAGCTTATAGATTATCTTGAAAACGGCAATATCAGAAATTCCGTAAATCTTCCGGCGGCTTCAATAGAAAAGAGCGGTGTTGCAAGAATCACGGTCATTCACAAGAATCAGCCGAATATGATCGCAACCATTACCGATACGATCAGCAGAGACGGCATAAATATTGCCAATTTCGTTGATAAGAATCGCGGAGAAGTTGCATATAGTATTATCGATGTGGATTCCGAGGTCTCACAGGCTGCTGTTGAGGATATTAAAAAGATAGACGGCGTAACAAGAGTAAGAGTCATTAAATAGTTTAATAGGACAGAATCCTATGAGGCAGGAAAGTATTTTCCTGCCGTCAGGCTGTCGATAAAGTCGGCTGAACCGCGCAAAAAACAAATTTGTTTAAAGAATAATGAATTGTAGGGAACGATGCCCACATCGCTCCGTTTTGAATTTTACAAAGTAATAAACCCGCTCAAGTACTCAACTTGAGCGGGTTTGTGCTTTCCGCCTTTGTCAATTCTAACGTACTTTTGTACGCCTACGAATTGCCAAATGCGAAATTCAGCTCGATTTCTCGAAACCTTTTCAGCGTGTAGGGATACGTACTTTTCTAAACTTTTAACTTTTTCTACACGCTGGCGGCAGGAAAGTATTTTCCTGCCGTATTTTTTCTTGACAAAATAAGACTGCTCTGTTATAATACGACTAATCTGCTTTAAAGCACAAAAACTTTAAAGCGCAAAAGCAAAAGGAAAGAGAGGAAGAAGTATGGCTCCCAGAAAGGGAAATATGATGACTGTCAGGAACGATCTGAAAGTTCTTGACGCAACGATCAGAGACGGAGGTCTTTGCAATAACTTTGAATTTTCGGATGAGTTTGTAACAGAGCTTTATAAAACCAATATCAAAAGCGGCGTTGATTATATGGAATTCGGCTACAGGGCGTCTAAAAAGCTTTTTGACCCGTCTGAATTCGGAAAGTGGAAATTCTGTGACGAAGCCGATATAAGAAAGATCGTGGGCGACAATATTTCCGATATGAAGATATCGGTCATGGCTGATGTCGGCAGATGCGATTTTAAAGAGGATTTCGTCAAGAAAAGCGAATCCGTGATAGATATGGTGCGCGTTGCCTGCTATATCCATCAGATTCCTGCCGCCGTTGAGATGGTGGAATATTTTCATGAGCTCGGCTATGAAACAAGCTGTAATATTATGGCTGTGAGTCAGGCAAAAACAGAGGAGATAGAGGAGGCGCTTGAGATGCTCGGAAATTCAAGCGTTGATGTGATCTATCTTGTGGATTCATACGGCTCGCTTTATCCCGAAACAGCGGAAGAGCTTGCCAAGAAGTATCTTGAAGCCGGCGAGAAATACGGCAAATCCATAGGCTTTCATGCCCATAATAATCAAAATCTTGCCTTTGCAAACACGATAGAGACCATGTCTTACGGCGTGTCGTATCTTGACGCAACGGCTATGGGTATGGGCAGAGGCGCCGGTAACTGCGCGATGGAGCTGCTGCTCGGATTTCTTAAAAATCCCAAATATAATCTTTATGCGCTGCTTACTTTTATTGAAAAATATATGGTTCCTCTCAAAAAGAGCGGAGTAAACTGGGGATATGATATCCAGTATATGCTCACGGGGCAGCTTAACCGCCACCCCAGAGCGGCAATGGCGTTTACGGAGGAGAATCGCGGCGATTACTGTGAATTTTATAAATCTCTTCTCGAAAATTTCTGACATAGTTTGTATTAAAGCAATCGGTCCGGCCTGTCGGTTCGGACCGTGTTTTATTTTATTGACAATCATGCTTTTTGGAATTAAAATATATAAAAAAGCAGTTTTAGCTGAAAATTATAAAAAATGGTTATAATGAGGTGATGAAATGCAAATCGCTGAAGACAGCTCCATGAAGAATATGCGTTTTATAAGAAAGCTGCCGATACCGAAAGAGGTAAAGGAGCTTTACCCGCTGAGCGAAAAGGGCGCTGCCGTTAAGGCGGCAAGAGATGCGGAAATCGCCAGGGTGTTGAAAGGCGAAAGCAGCAAATTTCTGCTTATTATTGGTCCCTGTTCTGCCGATAAGGAAGAAAGCGTGCTGGATTATGTAAGCCGCCTTTCCAGAATACAGGAAGAAGTAAAGGATAAAATCATAATCATTCCCCGAATTTACACCGGCAAGCCCCGCACGACCGGAGCCGGCTATAAAGGCATGATCCACCAGCCTGATCCTGACGGTGTTCCCGATATGTATGACGGTATTCTTGCTGTGCGCTCGATCCATTCCAAGTCCATCGAACAACTCGGTCTTCCGGCGGCGGATGAAATGCTTTATCCTGCGAATTACAGGTATCTTTCCGATCTGCTGTCCTACGTTGCCGTGGGAGCAAGAAGTGTTGAAAATCAGGATCACCGCCTTACGGCAAGCGGAATGGACGTGCCCTGCGGAATGAAGAACGCCACCAGCGGCGATTATTCCGTAATGCTGAATGCAATTATGGCGGCTCAAAGCGGTCACACATTTATTTACCGCGGCTGGGAAGTTGAGTCAAGCGGCAACGAGCTTGCGCACGCGATCCTGCGCGGAGGCGTTAATAAACATGGAATCAACCATCCGAATTATCATTATGAGGATCTGATCACCCTTTACAATATGTACGCTGCGAAAGAGGAGTTTAAAAACCCGGCTGTCATCGTTGACACGAACCATTCCAACAGCGGTAAAAAATATCTTGAGCAGATAAGGATAGCCAACGAGGTGCTTCATTCCATGCGCCACAGCGCTGATATAAAGAAATTTGTTAAAGGCTTTATGATAGAATCCTATATTGAGGATGGCAATCAGAAGGTGGACGGAGGCGTTTACGGAAAATCGATAACCGACCCCTGCCTCGGATGGGAAAAGTCAAGGGATCTGATCTATACGATCGCAGACCAGCTTTGATGCAGACCTTTAATTATGCACAAAATTTTACATTGATATTTGGTATATATAACAAAAAGACTGTCGGACAACGGATTTTGTTTGACAGTCTTTCTTTTGTGTGCTATGATTATAACATAATCACTTTATCACTTAAAAGCGCCAACGCTTAAAAGCGGCAGAGTGAATTTTATTTTAAGGAGAAAAAATATGAGAAAATCTGTTAAAAGAATTTTGGCTCTCGGTTTGTCTGCCGTTCTTGTGGGAAGCGTTTTTGCCGGATGCACGGCACAGAACTCAAAATACACAATAGGAATTATACAGTCACAGCAGCATTCCGCGCTGGATCAGGCAACACAGGGCTTTCAGGATGCAGTGAAAAAAGCTTTGGGCGAGGAAAACGTTGAGATCACACTGCAGAACGCCAGCGGTGATTCAGCGACCTGCGCAACGATTGCGAACCAGTTCGTTGCAGACGGTGTGGATCTTATCATGGCGAATGCGACAAATGCCCTTCAGGCTTCCATGGCGGCAACTGCCGATATCCCGATCGTTGCAACTTCCGTAACGGACTACGCAACCGCGCTTGAGATGTCAGATTGGACCGGCGTTACCGGGATCAATGTGACGGGTACTTCGGATCTGGCTCCTCTTGACCAGCAGGCTGCGATGATTCAGGAGCTGTGCCCGGATGCGCAGACCGTAGGTATTCTCTATTGTTCTGCAGAACCGAATTCCGTTTATCAGGCAGAAGTTGTTGAGGAGAGCCTCACTTCTATGGGTCTTTCCGTAAATATATACACCTGCGCCGATTCAAATGAGATCACATCCGTTACCACTACGGCCTGCCAGGAAGTAGACGTTATTTACATACCGACTGATAATACGATCGCGTCCGCTGCTACCGCTGTTGACCAGATAGCTGCGCCGGCAGGCATTCCCGTTATTGCCGGTGAAGAGGGAATATGCAAGGGCTGCGGCGTCGCAACACTTTCTATCAGCTATTATGATATCGGCTACAGAGCCGGTGAAATGGCGGTTGATATCCTTCAGAACGGAGCGGATCCTTCCCAGATGCAGATCGAAACAGCAACCGAGCTTACAAAGAAATACGTTCCGCAGCGCGCGGAAGCTCTCGGTATCAGCATTCCTGCGGATTATGAAGCAATAGTTGAAAGCGCCGAATAAGCCTTTTGCTATTGACTAAACCGTTATATTTTGTTAACATAATAGGCGGCGGGTTTAACGGCTCGCCGCTTTTATCTTGTTACAGTCGGAGGAAAATAAATTATGATGTCTTTTCTATCCGCTCTTCCCGGAGCGGCAGCGCAGGGCATCATCTGGGGACTCATGGCTATAGGTGTTTATATAACATTCAGAGTCCTTGATGTTGCGGATCTTACGGTGGACGGCTCACTGGGCACGGGCGGCGCGGTCCTTGTTATGTGCGCCACAAGCGGTATGAATATTTACGTTTCGATGATAATCGCATTTCTGGCAGGTTGTCTTGCCGGTTTTGCAACGGGAATATTCCACACGGTCTTCGGCATCCCGGCGATCCTTTCGGGTATCCTGACACAGCTCGCTTTGTATTCCATCAATCTGCGGATACTTGATAACAAGTCGAATCAGACCATAAGCGTGATGAACTACGATCTGGTCGTTTCTCTTCGCAATATCACGCAGTCCATTATCGTCGGGCTTATCATAGTTTTTGTGTTCATAGCCATACTCTACTGGTTCTTCGGCACGGAACTGGGTCATTCCATCCGCGCTACGGGCTGCAATCAGTCTATGGCGCGCGCAAACGGTATAAATACGAATGTCAATAAGATCATCGGTCTTGTTATTTCAAACGGCATAGTTGCTCTTTCGGGTGCGCTTCTGGCGCAGTATCAGGGCTTTGCCGATGTAAATATGGGCCGCGGCGCGATCGTTATAGGTCTTGCTGCTGTTATTATAGGCGAAGTCGTTCTGGGCAAGCTCTTCAAAAACTTTGCACTTCGATTGCTCGCTTGTGTTTTCGGCGGAGTTATATACTATGTTGTCATCACATTTGTGCTTCGTCTCGGGCTCAACGCCAACGATCTTAAGCTGTTTTCGGCGCTCGTTGTTGCGCTGTTCCTCGGCGTTCCTTACTGGAAAAATAAAGTAGCCTCCAAGAAAGTCAAGAGAACCGGAGGTGCTGAAAATGCTTGAAATCAAAGGTGTATATAAAACGTTCAATCCTGGCACGGTCAATGAGAAGCATGCGCTCAACGGTATTGATCTTGTGCTCAATGAGGGTGATTTTGTAACCGTCATTGGCGGCAACGGCGCGGGAAAATCCACCATGCTCAATATGATCGCCGGCGTTTATCCTGTGGACTGCGGTTCCATTCTCATAGACGGACAGGATGTTACCAAACTGCCCGAATATAAAAGGGCAAAGTTTCTCGGCAGAGTCTTTCAGGATCCGATGACGGGTACCGCAGCGGATATGCAGATCATTGAGAATCTGGCGCTTGCATCACGCCGCGGAAAGTTCAGAACGCTCGCGCCCGGAGTTTCCAAAAAGGAAAAAGAGCATTATAAAGAAATTCTGGCGTCTCTGGGGCTCGGCCTTGAAACACGGCTGACTTCCAAGGTCGGTCTGCTTTCAGGCGGTCAGCGCCAGGCGATAACGCTTCTTATGGCAACGCTTAAAAAGCCAAAGGTGCTTTTGCTTGATGAGCATACGGCCGCGCTGGATCCGAAAACGGCTCATAAGGTGCTTGAGCTCACAACGAAAATCGTTTCCGAAAACAATCTTACCACACTTATGATCACGCATAATATGAAAGACGCGATAGCGATCGGCAACAGGCTGATCATGATGAATGAGGGCAAGATCATATATGATGTTTCGGGTGAGGAAAAGAAAAAGCTCACCACCGCAGAGCTGCTTGAAAAATTCAAGAGCACGAGCGGCGAGGAGCTGGATAACGACAGAATGATACTTTCCGAATAAATGATGAGAGACTGTTTCAGAAAAGCTGAGACAGTCTCTTTTCTTATATCCTATTTTATTTATTAAATCTGTAACCCTTTCCCCAAACGGTGTGAATAAAATCAAGAGAAGGGTCGATCTCCTTGATCTTGTCACGTATTCTGTTTACATGAACCGTTATTGTGGAGGTCTCTCCTATGGAATCGTAATTCCATATTTCATCAAACAGCTTTTCTTTGCTGTAAACGGTATCCGGGCTTGAAGCAAGAAAGTACAGCAGATCGAATTCCTTATTGGTGAGCGCAATCTCCGTATCCCTTACAAATGCGCGGCGTGAGGCACCGTCCAGCCGCAGTCCGCCGATCTCTATAACAGCCGCCTGTGCCTGCTTGCTGCTGTGTTTTGAAGTAAGGCGTTCATATCTGTTGATATGGGCAATTACCCTTGCCACAAGCTCGCTCGGGGAAAATGGCTTTACAATGTAATCGTCCGCGCCGTAGCCCAGCCCCTTTATTTTGTCAAGCTCCTCCTTTTTCGCGCTTACCAGCAAAATAGGAATATCTTTCTTTTCTCTAACCTTACGGCAGACCTCCAGCCCGTCTGTTCCGGGCAGCATTATGTCAAGCAGGATAAGGCTGAAATCCTCTTTCTGTGCGGCTTGCAGTCCGGCAGTTCCGTCGGAAGCGGTGGTAACGGAAAATCCGTTTGCTTCCAGATAATCCTTTTCAAGAGCGCAGATATTGCTGTCATCTTCAATGATCAGAATCTTTTTCATTTGTATCTTCCTTCTCTTCCTTTTCTTTTTTCGGCAGTGATATGAATATGGATAAGCCTTTGGCTGCATTTGTTTGCGCCCAAATCATTCCGCCGTGAAGCTCTACAATCTGCCTGCAAACGGCAAGACCGAGCCCGCTTCCATCGCTTACGTTTGAACGGGCTTTGTCGGCTCTGTAAAGCGTATCAAATATTCTTGTCAGGCTTGCGCTGTCAACGCCCATTCCGTTGTCTGCTACCTCAAACATTACGGAGTGTTCGTATTCGGAAATAATCAGGGAAACTTTCCCTTTAACGCCTTTGCGCCGGTATTTGATGCTGTTTGAGATGATATTGTCTATCACTCTTGTGAATCTGTCGGTATCAATGCGCAGCAGGGCGTTCGATTTTGATTTGTCTTTTATCACAAATTCAAAGCCCTCTTTTTCAAGCTCACTGCCTATTTCTGACGCGTACGCAACAAAATCCGCAATACGAACGTCCTCACAGTTCAGTGTTATGCTGCCAAGCTCAAGCTTTGAGATAGTGAGCAGGTCGTTCAGCATTTTTTCCATCGACACGGCGGAGTCGTATATGGTCTCAAGATAATGCTTTTGTTTTTCCGGGGTATCCGCAACTCCGTCTTGAATACCCTCCAGATAACCTTTTATTGAAGTTAAAGGTGTGCGCAGGTCATGCGCGATACCGGCTATCATTTCTTTTTCCTGCTGGTCGGCCCGGTTGAGCTGCTCGATAGATTCTTTTACTCTGGACTGCATATAGCTGAAGCTCTCGGCGAGCTGACCGAGTTCATTTGTTGATCTGTAATCTATTTCGTAGTCAAGATTTCCTTTCGCGATCTCGTCTGCGCCGACCGTGATCTTTTCAATAGGGTCTACTATGGTTTTTGAAATGATAAGGGATATGATTATGATTGCGATAACAAAGGTCATAACGCAGACTGCAAGAACGGCCGCCGCGTTGCCGGTAAGTTTTGTTATAATGCTGCGGGAAGTGGACGGCTCCTCTTCATCGGCAGCTTCGTAATTGCCGTTTACAGCCAAAATCAGATAATTGCCGTTTTCACTTTGTGTATGGCTTATTATAACAATCCCCGTTTCCCCGTAATAATAAGCATTTTCGTTTTTGTTCACGGGCGTTATTCTGTTTGCGCATTCAAATATATATTCGGGGCTTTGTGTTGCATAAAAAGCTTCCCCGTCTTTTTCAATATAGATCAGTGTGCCGAACTGTTCCAGTTCTTCGGCAGTCTCTGTTATGGCATCGTATTTATCATCGCTGCTGCTGTCAGATGTGAGTTCTGAGGATATGCCGCTGATCGTCTGGCTCCACTGGATCTGATTGAGCACGTCATATCCGTCGGTGTTGACAGAGGAGATATCATATTTATCTTTTGATGTGATAACGAATATTCCCGCTGCCATAGACAGTATAAGGATCGGAATAATGATTCCCAAAACGGAAGCTATGATTATTCTGGTATTTATTTTGAAATTTTTTGTTTTTTCGGGAATTGTTTTTTTATCGATAACTGCCATATCCGCGAACCTTTCATTTGCCGCGCGGGCTTTTTTATACATTATATGGTAACACACTTCGGCATTTTATTCAACCTTGACGATTGTAAACCTAAATAAAAAAATAGGTTGACAATATGCTGCTGAGGATGTATACTCGTTTTGTCAATGAAAACATTGCTTTTAACTGCTCTTTTAAATGCAGAAAGGGAGTTATAATGAAAAACGAAGATACATTGTCGGAAAAAGAGGTAATAACAGAAGGAAAAAAGAACGTCAGCACATCGGATCTAGTTTACATCGGTGTTTTCGCCGCGCTGATCGCGGTATGTTCATGGATCCAGATACCGGCAGGACCCGTGCCGTTTACTTTGCAGACGCTTGGAGTATGCCTTGCGGCAGGTCTGTTAGGCCTGAAGAAAGGAACCGCCTGTGTCGGGGTCTATATTCTGATCGGGCTTATAGGAGTTCCTGTGTTTTCTAATTTCGGCGCAGGCCCGGGTGTTTTGCTCGGCTTGACCGGCGGATATATCATAGGCTTTATTTTTACAGCGCTTGCAGTTGGTGCGGGAATAAAATTCTTCGGCAAAAAAATATGGGTATATGCGTTGTTTATGGTGATCGGTGTTGCGCTGTGTTATGCTTTCGGTACGGCATGGTTTATGATATATTCAGCAAACCATTCATCACCTGTGTCTCTGGCAGGCGCGCTTTCAGCCTGCGTTGTTCCCTTTATCATTCCCGATCTTGTGAAAATCACGATAGCCGTGCTTCTTTGCTCCAGACTTTCAAAAGTAATACGTGTTTAATCCGTGTATGAAGATTATAAATGAAAAAACTTTGATAAATTTTTAATTTTTCTTGTAAATATTTTAGTTATTTAGTATAATGGTTCTGTAAATATTTAGTTAAACTTACGGAGGAGTCATTATGTCTAATTGTTGGCTTGACGGAAAGACCTGTATCGTAACAGGCGCTTCCGGCGGAATGGGCGCCGGAATTGCGGCAACGCTTATTAAGAAGCATGGCTGCCGTGTTATCGGTGTGGCAAGAAGCGAGCCGAAAATGCTGAAGTTCATAGAGGAACTCGGTCCTGTTTATGCGGAGCAGTTTTCCTATAAGCTTTTTGATGTTTCTAAAAATGAAAACTGGATCGAGTTCGCTGAAGAACTTAAGGAAAATGACATCAAGGTTGACGTGCTCGTTAACAATGCCGGTATACTTCCGAAGTTCAAGAGGTTTGACCGCTACGATATGGATGAGATCCAAAAGGCGATAGATATCAATTTCTATTCCTGCGTTTATTCAATCAAAGCTCTTCTCCCGATGCTTATGGAAAGCGATACTCCAGGAATTATCAATATCGATTCATCCGCAGCCCTTATGAGCTTAGCCGGCACCAGTATGTACTCGGCTTCCAAAGCCGCTCTAAAAAGCTTTACCGAATCGCTCAGAGAGGAATTCAGAGGCAAGATATATGTCGGTCTGGTTTGCCCCGGATTTACCAAAACGGATATATTCCGCGATCAGAAAAATGACGGCGGCAAGGGTCAGAAGGTCATTGATATGATCTCGACCGACTGTGATCTTATGGTAAAAATGATTATGTTCGGTATCGAGCATAAGCAGGCGCTTCAGATTCATGGAATCGACGCGCATGCCATGAATCTTTTCGGAAAACTGCTGCCGGTAAACGGATCTCGTCTTTTCAGCGCTGTTATGAAGGCTGCTGATATAGATCTGTTCAGCGAGGTTTTCAAAGACTGATTTCGTATGTGTTTAGGGAGCGAAGCGGCGCAAAGGCGTGCCGTTTCGCCCCCTTTTGCATTTTTGCAGCTTTTGAAAGGAGAGAAAGATGAACGCAAAAACAGATATTACAACACAAAAGCATATGAATTTTAAAGAGATACTTGCTTATTCTCTCGGCCTTTTCGGGTTTCAGGCAATCGTAGGTCTTCTCAATTCCTATCAGGCTGAATTTGACGCTTCCATCTTGGGCGCGGATATTGCCGTTGTAGGCATACTCATCCTTGTTGCAAAGATCGTTTCCGCAGTGTTTGATCCTGTTGTGGGCAATCTGATTGACCGCTCGAACAGCAAAAGAGGGAAGTTCAAATCCATGATTATGTATTCTCTTTTGCCGCTGCTTATCATGACTGCCGTTGTTTTTATAAATGTTCCTTTCAAAGATAACAAAACGGCTGTTTATATATGGATATTCGTTACATATCTCATATGGAGCCTTGCAATGACGCTCGGCGATGTGCCGTCTCAGGGAATAGCCTCGGTTCTTACGCCGAATCCGACCGAGCGCACAAACGTGGTTTCCATCTCCAACACTTTCAAGCAGATCGGATTTTCCGCCTGCGTTGTGCTTGTGCCTGTGGTTTGCCTTATGATTCCGGGCGGCTCCAAGGTGTTTGTTTCCTCCGGCGAAACAGATACGCCGATGATATCAAGCGAATATTTTTGGACGGCGGTTTTGACTGCTGTTTTGGGCTGCCTGCTTTTTGCACTTATTCCAATGGTCAATAAAGAGCGTGTGCCGTATGTTTCGGGCGAAAAGACCACATTCCGTGATATGGCGATGGCGCTGAAAAACAATAAGCCGTTTTTGTTGGTTATCATATCCTATTTTCTCGGCTTCGGCAGGCAGATGGCAATGGGCATCCAGGTCCAGGCAGCAAATGTGCTGCTCGGATCGCAGAATTTAGTGGCTGTTCTGGGCATCGTTACCGCTGTGGGCTCGATGATCAGTATGGCTGTTTGTCCTCTTCTTATCAAAAAAATGGGTGAACGAAATGTCTACCTGCTGATGTCTTTCTATGGCTTCGGTGTTTCCGTTGTTTCTTTCATCGTAGGTCATTTCTGGTTCCTGAATCCGAATAATATGGTGCTGACCGTTCTGTTTTATATAACGCTGTTCCTCATAGGGCTTCAGTTTTCAGCAGTCACGCTTATGCCTATGATCATGACTGCCGACTGTGTAGATTATTACGAATATGAAACAGGCAAAAGAATGGAGGGCGCCGCGTACTCGGTCCTCACGCTCACAATTAAAGTTTGCCTTGCGCTGGGCACTGCTCTCGGACTTGTGTTCATACAGTTTTCCGGCTATTCCGATACGGTAAGTCAGATAACTGCCGGCACAGTCTCCGGATTCAGCACAAAAACAAAGGATATCGTTTTCTTTGCATACACCGTTATGCCGGGGATACTTGCGCTGCTTTCCGCGATACCTATGTTCAGATATGATATTGTGGGCAAGAAGAAAGCAGAGATATCAAAGGCTCTTGCTGAACGCCGTGAGGCAAAATAACGAATGTCATTGCTGATTGCAGACCGCATCCGCCGTGTGCTTTGCGCGCGGCGGATTTTAATTCTAAATAAATTCTAAAGATTTATGATAATTCTTTATTTTTTTAGAACATTGGTCTAATATATTTTAAATTTATTTTATTTAAAAAGGAAAAGGTAGATCTATGAAAGCAAAGATGACTTTGGCGCGCGAATTTAAAATAGGGGATATTGATAAAAGAATCTACGGCTCTTTTATTGAGCATCTCGGCAGAGCGGTCTATGGGGGCATCTATGAGCCGGGGCATCCGTCAGCGGATGAAAACGGCTTCAGAACCGATGTTTTGGAGCTTGTCAAAAAGCTTAATGTACCGCTTGTCAGGTATCCGGGAGGAAATTTTGTGTCCGGCTATAATTGGGAGGACGGAGTAGGTCCTGTGGAAAAAAGACCCAAGAAGCTCGATCTGGCTTGGGGCACTACAGAGCCTAATACCTTCGGCACAAATGAGTTTATGAAATGGTGCAAAAAAGCCGGCGCGGAATGTATGATGGCTGTCAACCTCGGCACAAGAGGAGCGGATGAAGCCCGTAACCTTGTGGAATACTGTAATCACGAAGGCGGCACATACTGGTCCGATCTGAGAAAATCACACGGAGTTGAAAAACCGCATAATATTAAATTGTGGTGCCTCGGAAATGAGATGGACGGCGCATGGCAGATGGGCGCCAAAACAGCGGTGGAATACGGCAGGGCGGCGCTTGAAGCCTCCAAGGTCATGAAGTGGACCGATCCATCAATAGAAACTGTTCTCTGCGGTTCATCAAGCAGAAACGCAAAAACCTTCGGGCAGTGGGAGGTTCAGAGCCTGGATATCGCTTATGACAGTGTGGACTATGTTTCGCTTCATCAATATTACGACAATAAGACCGATGATGTTCAGAGCTTCCTTGCGAAAACGCTTGAGCTGGATGAGTTTATATATTCCGTGATCTGCGCATGTGATTACGTGAAAGCCAAGAAGCGTTCGAATAAAACGATCCATCTCTCTTTTGACGAATGGAATGTGTGGTATCACTCAAACAATGCGCCGTTCGAAAAATGGAGCGTTGCTCCTCCTCTGCTTGAGGATATCTATAATTTTGAGGACGCGCTCATGGTTGGCTCAATGCTGATTACTTTGCTGCGCCATTGCGACAGAATAAAAATTGCCTGTCTTGCGCAGCTTGTGAATGTAATTGCTCCTATATTCACAAAAACGGGCGGCGGAGTTGTTGCGCAGACTATTTTCTATCCCTTTATGCATCTTTCAAATTACGGCCGCGGCTGTGCTCTGCTTCCGTTAATAGACTGCCCTAAATATGACTGCAAAGAGTTTACGGATGTGCCTTATCTTGAGGCCATAGCTACATATAATGAAGAGGAGAGCGAAGTAACGGTCTTTTGTGTGAATAAGAGTCTTGACGATACGGCGGACCTGAATGTTCATCTTATGGATTTTGACGGATATAAGCCGGTTCGCTTCATTTCAATGGACGGTTATGATAAAAAGGCTGAAAATACACTTGAAACAGCCCCGGTAAAACCGCATCTCAATGAGCTTCCGTCTATGGAAAACGGAGTCATGACGGCTCGTCTGAAGCCGTTCAGCTGGAATGTCATCAGCCTTAAAAAGGAAAATATGTAAATCATTTTCAGTGATTTAAAGTCAAAATAAACGAAAAAAACGGATTTCTTCGTCGGATTTAGTACAAATGCTCAGAAATATCTGCATTTGCTTGTTATTTGACTTCGTTTAGATTATAATTTCTATAATATAATTTTAATATATAATTTTAATATATAATATATTTAGTTTGACAAACGGAGAGGGTTTGTATGTACAAGATACTGAAAAAAGAAAGGTTAAACGACAGCGTAACACGTATGGTGATCGAAGCGCCGTTTGTGGCAAAAAAAGCACAGCCGGGTCAGTTCGTTATTCTGCGTGTTGATAAGGACGGCGAACGCGTTCCCTTTACTATTGCGGATTATGACAGGGAAAAAGAGACCGTTACGATCATTTTTCAGGTCGTTGGTGCTGAGACGTCGCTCCTCAATCTTAAAAACGAGGGCGATTATATTGAGGACTTTGTAGGTCCTCTCGGAAATCCCACAAAAACAGAAGGCTATAAAAAGGTTGCTGTTGTCGGCGGTGGCGTCGGCACGGCGATCGCCTATCCCGTTGCAAAGAAGTTTGCACAAAACGGTACAGTCGTTCATTCGATCGTCGGTTTCAGAAACAAGGATCTTGTTATTCTGGAAAACGAATTCAAGGCTGTTTCAGACAAATATGTGCTTGTCAGTGACGATGGATCCACCGGCAAAAAAGGCTTTGTTACGGATGCGCTTAAAGAACTTATCGATTCGGGCGAGGGGTATGATCTGGTTATCGCTATCGGTCCGATACCGATGATGAAATTCGTTTCAAAGCTCACTAAGGAGTACGGCATAAAAACAATCGTTTCCATGAATCCCATCATGATCGACGGCACGGGAATGTGCGGCGGCTGCCGCCTGACAGTCGGCGGGGAAACAAAATTTGCCTGTGTTGACGGTCCTGAGTTTGACGGTCATCTTGTTGATTTTGATGAGGCTATGGAGCGCGGCGCTATGTATAAAAAGTTCGAGCGCGAAGAAAGCTGTAATCTGATGAATAAGGAGGTGCAGTGAATTGGATATCAATAAAAGACATCCGATGCCCTGCAGAGATCCGCTTGAGAGAAACAGGGATTTTTCCGAGGTCGCTCTCGGCTATGATGAAAAAACCGCAATCGAAGAGGCAAAACGGTGTTTGCATTGTAAGCACCGCCCCTGTGTTTCGGGATGCCCCGTAAATATAGCGATTCCCGATTTTATCGCGCTTGTTGCTGAGGGGAAGTTTGAAGAGGCTTATCAAGTGATAAGCAGCACTTCGGCGCTTCCTGCTGTCTGCGGCAGAGTATGCCCTCAGGAGAGACAGTGCGAATCCAAATGCGTAAGAGGCATTAAAGGCGAGTCGGTCGGCATCGGCAGGCTGGAACGGTTTGTTGCCGATTATCATAATGCTCATACAGAATTAAAAAGCGCAGATATCGAGAAAAACGGCAAAAAGGTCGCTGTTATCGGATCCGGTCCCAGCTCGCTCACCTGTGCAGGCGATCTTGCGAAAATGGGCTATGCGGTAACGATCTTTGAGGCGCTTCATATCGCAGGCGGAGTGCTTGTTTACGGTATTCCGGAATTCAGGCTTCCCAAAGCAATCGTTCAGCGTGAGGTGGACGGACTCAAGGCGATGGGCGTTGATATTGAGACGAATGTTGTAATCGGCAGAAGTATTTCGATAGATGATATTCTTAATAAATATGACGCGGTATTTGTAGGCTCGGGTGCTGGATTGCCGAGATTTATGGGCATTGAGGGCGAAAATCTGAAAGGCGTATCCTCCGCCAATGAGTTTTTAACAAGAATCAATCTCATGAAAGCTTATAAAGAGGACAGCAGAACGCCCGTTCAGCACGGCAAGCGTGTTGCCGTTGTGGGCGGCGGAAATGTTGCCATGGATGCCGCGCGGTGCGCAATGCGCCTTGGAGCGCAGGAAGTAAGCGTTATATACCGCCGTTCTATGGAGGAGCTGCCTGCAAGAGCGGAAGAGGTTGAAAACGCGATCGAAGAGAAGATCGATTTCAAAACGCTTACAAATCCGACTCGCATTATAGGCGATGAGGACGGAAATGTAACAGGCATAGAGTGCGTTGATATGGAGCTCGGCGAGCCGGATGAGTCCGGAAGAAGACGTCCTGTTGAGATCAAAGGCAGCGAGCATGTTATAGATGTGGACAGTGTTATTATTGCTATCGGCACATCTCCGAATCCGCTTATCAAATCCACCACGGTTGGTCTGGAAACGGATAAGAGAGGGTGCATCGTTGCCGATGAAAACGGAAAGACCTCCCGCGAAGGTGTTTTTGCCGGGGGCGATACCGTTACAGGCGCGGCAACCGTAATTAAAGCAATGGGCGCCGGAAAGGCTGCCGCCAAGGCGATAGACGAGTATATTAAAAGTAAATCGAATTGATCAAGTTTTAAAATAACGGATAACATAATATTTATATTTTTGTGTAAGAATAAAAGCAGAGGTTTTTCTGCTTTTATTTTTTTTGCAAAAATGAACGGATAGTTTGTCGATTTAAAAGAAACGTTCAAAATCAGTCACAATATACTCTGAATATAGTGCAAAAAGACATAAATATACCCTTAGAGTTGTTGAAATGAACGAAAATGAATGAAAGCTATTGACTTTTTTTGAACGAATTGTTAAAATCAAGGTGCAAGGAAAAGTTCAGACGCCGGAGGAAAACAGATGTTCAGTCAGGAAAGAAGAAACAGGATACTTCAGATCATTGAAGAAAAAGGCGCCGTAGGTGTTACGGAGCTTACTAAGTTGCTCGGAGCGTCTGAGTCAACGGTGCGGCGAGATTTAATAGAACTCTCAAAAAGGGGAAACATTAATAAGGTGCACGGCGGCGCAACGCTGAGCAACCGAAAGTTTATTTCACTTGAGGCGGACGTCAGCTCCAAAGAAACCGAGAATATCGAGCAGAAGAAAAAAATCGCGGAATACTGCGCGATGCAGCTTCAGGAGGATGATTTTGTATATATCGACGCAGGCACGACAACGCTTTATATGATAGATTATATACCCGCAGGATGCAGAGCAAGCTTCGTTACCAACGGTATAATCCATGCAAAGAAAATGGTCGATAAAGGGCTGAATGTTTACGTTTTGGGCGGAAAGCTGAAAAAGACCACGCAGGCTGTGGTGGGACTGATGGCGGCGCAGAGCATACACAATTTTAATTTTACAAAGGCGTTTATAGGAACAAACGGCATTTCCGATAAAAGCGGATTCACAACGCCCGATACAGAAGAGGCGTTCGTAAAGGCCGCAGCAATCGAAAATTCATTTGTGTCTTATGTTATGGCTGATTTTTCTAAGTTCGGCAAAATTTCATCGGTGCGGTTCGCGACAATAGATACAGCGTGTATCGTTACGGATAAACCGCCGGAGGATATATATAAAGATAAAACGGTTATAAAAGTCGTTGAATGAACTCAAGAGGTGAAAGTTTCCTCTTTACAAAACTGTGAGACAGAGGATTTCACATCACGCCTTGTTCGGCTGCAACAGGGATAAACGTGATCCTGCTTACTGACCGCAGCCGGAAAGGCTATGAGAATTATGATATACACCGTTACGTTCAATCCCGCGCTGGATTATGTAATGAAAGTTGATGAGCTCAGGTACGATGATATCAACAGAACCTGCGGTGAGGAGCTTCATTACGGCGGCAAAGGAATCAATGTTTCCGTAATTCTGTCAAGACTCGGAGTTGAAAACATAGCGCTTGGTTTTAAGGCCGGCTTTACGGGTGAGAAATTGGAGCAGCTTTTGGAAGAGGACGGTATCAATACAGAGTTTATTCCTCTTAAAAACGGCTTTACAAGAATCAACGTAAAAATCAAAGCAGCTACCGAACTTGACATAAACGCCCAGGGTCCTCCTATAGACAGCGATGAGGTCGAAAAACTGTTTGAAAGAATTCAATTGCTCAGGCAGGGCGATGTGCTTGTGCTTGCCGGGAGCGTGCCGGGCACATTGCCGCCGGATATTTATGAAAAGCTTTTGTCCGTAACTTCGCAGTCGGGTGTGGAGGCCGTTGTTGATTCAACAGGCGATCTGTTGCTGAATGTTTTGAAATACCGCCCGTTCCTTATCAAGCCGAACCATTTTGAGCTGGGCGATCTGTTCGGGGTCAGGATCGGCAGTGAAGAGGATATTGTAAAATATGCGAAGAAGCTTCAGGAAAAAGGCGCAAGAAATGTTCTTGTTTCAAGAGGAAAAGAAGGAGCGGCCTTGATAACGGAAAACGGAGCGGTCCACACGATCGGCATCATTCCGGGAAAACCGCTCAATTCAGTGGGCTGCGGCGATTCCATGGTGGCAGGCTTCATTGCAGGTTATATGGAGAAATGGGATTACGCATACGCGCTTCGGCTCGGCTCAGCCTGTTCAAACGCAACGGCATTCAGTTACGGTCTTGCCGACAGAGCCGGGATAGACGACGCTTTGAAAAAATTATAATTATTTAATTATATAAAACGGAGGGAAAATTTATGAGAATCATTGATTTACTTAAGCCTGAGGCGATCACCCTCGGTCTTGACATTTCAACGAGGGATGACGCAATTAACGCGCTTGTAGGGCTTCATGCCGCTGCGGGCAATCTCAATGACAAAGACGCCTATAAAGAGGCTATCCTTGCCAGAGAGGCTCAGGGCACGACTGCGATAGGCGAGGGGATTGCGGTTCCTCACGCAAAAACAAATGCCGTCAAGGCTCCGGCTCTTGCGGCAATTACCGTTCCCGGCGGAGTGGATTACGGCGCGCCGGACGGAAAACCGTCGGATCTGCTGTTTATGATAGCGGCAACGGAAGACGGCGATGTTCATCTTGAAATCCTTTCACGCCTTATGGTTATGCTTATGGATTCTGATTTCGCGGCGAGGCTCAGGGCGGCGGAAACTCCGGCGCAGTTCCTTGAAATAATCAATAAGCAGGAGGCGGCAAAGTATCCCGATGAAGCTCCTGTGAAGGAGGATCGGAAAACAGACGGTTACAGAATTCTTGCCGTAACCGCATGCCCCACGGGTATTGCTCACACCTATATGGCAGCAGAAGCACTTGAGAAAGCGGGCGAAAAGCTCGGTTATACGATAAAGTGCGAAACGGACGGCTCGGGCGGTGTTAAAAACAAACTTACAAAAAAAGAGATCGATGCATGCGACGGTATTATCGTTGCAGCGGATAAAAATGTAGAGATGGCTCGTTTTGAGGGCAAGCGTGTTCTTAAAACATCCGTTTCCTCAGGTATCAACAAGCCGGAGGAGCTTATAAACAAAATTATAGACGGCAATGTTCCCGTTTATCACCACGAAGGCGCGTCCGCGTCTTCACAGGAGTACAGTGAGGAAAAGGAAAGCTTCGGCAGAATGATCTATAAGCATCTGATGAACGGTGTTTCACATATGCTTCCGTTCGTTGTCGGCGGCGGCGTCCTGATTGCGCTCGGATTCCTTATCGATACGATAGCCGGAACGCCTGCCGGTCCCACTCTCGGCTATACAAATCCTGTTGCGGCTGTTATATTCTGGATCGGTAAAGCTGCGTTCGCGCTGATGCTTCCCGTTCTCTCGGCATATATCGCAAGCTCGATAGCCGACCGCCCCGGCTTGCTTCCCGGTTTCATAGGCGGCGTGTTTGCTTCAAGCGGCTACACTTTCAGCAGCCTTATTGAAAACCAGAATCTTGTCGGCGACGATACGGCGGTATCAGGCTTCCTCGGAGCGCTTATTGCCGGATTTGTTGCAGGGCTTATCGTACTGCTGCTTAAAAAGATATTCTCATTCCTGCCGAAAAGTATGGACGGTATCAAACCGGTATTCCTTTACCCGTTGTTCGGAACGCTCCTTATGGGTCTGTTCATGTGCATTATTAATCCGGTCGTCGGAATGCTGAATACGGCGCTTTCAAACGGACTTACGGCGCTCGGCGAAACAAGCAGACTTCTGCTTTCAATCGTGCTTGCGGCCATGATGGCTATTGATATGGGCGGTCCGTTCAACAAGGCGGCTTATGTTTTCGGCACGGCAATGCTGACTGACGCCACCACCGCAAACGACTGGATCATGGCGGCGGTTATGATCGGCGGAATGATACCTCCTATCGCAATTGCGCTTGCCACTACTTTCTTTAAAAACAGATGGACACAGGATGAACTCAAGAGCGGTCCCGTAAACTATGTTATGGGCCTATGCTTCATCACGGAGGGCGCGATACCTTACGCGGCAGCAGATCCGCTTCGTGTGATCCCCGCCTGCATCGTCGGCTCAGGCGTAGCAGGCGCGATAACCTCGCTGTTCAACTGCTCGCTTCCGGCTCCTCACGGCGGAATCTTCGTGTTCCCTGTTGTTGACAATGTTTTAGGATATTTAGTAGCGCTTGTTGCCGGTTCGGTTGTCGGATGCTTTATGCTTGCGCTGCTCAAAAAGAAAAAGAGTGCGGCAGTTCAGTGATCGGCTTTTATGTTCGGAGGTGTGAATTATGGTAAGTAAAACAGTTAAAGTTGCAGATAAAATGGGCTTTCATATGAGACCGGCAAATATATTCGTAAGCGAGATGGCAAAATACAAATCTGATATTACTCTTGTAGCCGGAGATAAAGAAATCAACGGCAAGAGCATTATGAATATAATGGCTGCCTGTATCAAATACGGCACGGACGTGACTGTCAAGTGTGACGGTCCTGATGAAGCCGAAATGCTGGAAAAGGCTGCGTCAATGATAGAAAGCGGTATGGACTGATATGGAGTTATCGAAAACCTATGTCGGCACGGCTGTATCAGAGGGTTACGGAATAGGCAGAGCGGTCGTGATAAAGGAAGTTAAGCTCGATTATTCATCGGTGGCTTTTTCGGACGCCGAAACCGAATGCAAACGGCTGGACTGCGCTGTTGACAGCTATACTGCCGAAACCAAAAGGCTGATAGACACGCTGAAAAAAGAAGCCGGCGAAAAAAACGCCGAAATTCTTGAAGGTCATCTTGTTATGCTGGCGGATCCGTTCATGATCGGCCAGATGAAAGAAAACATCCATGCCGGTATGCCTGCCGAAAGAGCGGTTGACGAAGTATGCTCTATGTTTTATCAGATGTTTTCAGCCACAGATGATGAGCTTACACGTCAGCGCGCTACCGATGTGAACGACATCAAAAACAGCCTGCTGAAGATCTTGCTCGGCATAGAGGAAGTTGATATTTCGTCTGTTCCCAAAGGTTCTGTGCTTATCGCTACGGATTTTACTCCGAGTATGACTTCAAAGATAAACGCTGAAAATGTTGAGGCGATTATAGGCGAGGTGGGGGGCGTTACCTCCCACAGCGCCATAATAGCAAGAGCTATGGGAATACCCTGTGTTCTCGGCGTGGCAGATGCGGACAATCTTTTCAACAGCGGCGAAAGCCTTATAGTTGACGCTGTAAAAGGAAAGATCATAGCCGCTCCGTCAGATGACGAACTCAAAAAGTATTCCGCCCTTAAGGAACAGGAAAAAAAGGAAAGACTGCTCCTAAAACAATATATAAATAAGCCCACCGTAACAAAAAGCGGCATTAAAAAAGCAGTCTATGCAAACATAGCAAAGGCGCAGGATGTTCATTCCGCTGTTGTGAACGGTGCGGAAGGCATCGGTCTTTTCCGTACGGAATTCCTTTATATGGACCGCACCGAAGCGCCGTCTGAGGATGAGCAGTTTGAGGCTTACAGCACAGTTGCCAAGGCAATGGGCGGAAGAGAGGTCATTATACGCACGCTTGATGTGGGCGGCGACAAGCATATACCTTATCTGGATATTGCGAAAGAAGAAAATCCTTTTATGGGTCTGCGTGCGATAAGATACTGCTTGAAAGATACTGCGCTGTTCAAGGTGCAGCTTAGGGCTATTCTTCGTGCTGCCTGCTACGGCAATATAAAAATCATGCTGCCGCTTGTCTGCACGGTTGATGAGGTGCTTAGAACGAAAGCACTGCTTGAAGAATGCCGGGCTGAGCTTGAAGCTGAGGATGTTCCTTATAAAAAGGATGTAAAACTCGGCGTTATGATCGAAACACCGGCTGCGGTATTTATTTCGGATCAGCTTGCAGCGGTCGCGGATTTTTTCAGCATAGGCACAAATGATCTGACCGGCTATACTATGGCGGCAGACCGGGGAAACCGCGAAGTTTCTTATCTGTATGATTCAAATGACCCTGCTGTTCTCAGAGCAATTGAAACGGTTATAAAAAATGCAGAAACGGCAGGTATTCCCGTTGGCATGTGCGGCGAAGCGGCTTCCGATGTCCATATGATACCTCGTCTGATTGAGTGGGGACTTGACGAATTTTCCGTATCTTCCTCAGCAATACTCAGAACCCGAAAAGCGATTTGCGAATGCGAATAAAACATAAAAGCGCTCCGAACGGGGCGCTTTTATGATGAAATAACAGCGGATTTCAATCTTTACGCTTGTAAAATTCAACGATTGTAATATAATTAAATCAAGCATGATTGCTGATCATTTTAAGGAGGAATGAAACATGTTAAAAGATTTGGGAGTAAAACCGTATCTGTTTCCGATGCCGGTGCTTATGATTGCCACATATAACCCGGACGGCACGGTGGATGTTATGAACATGGCTTGGGGCGGTATCTGCGACGGCAATATGGTTGCCCTGAACATCACCGAAACACATAAAACGGCTCAGAACATCAAGGAAAGAATGGCGTTTACCGTCAGCATTGCCGATATAGATCATATAGAGGCAGCGGATTTCTTCGGCATTGCATCAGCAAATAAGATGAGCGATAAATTTGAACGCTCGGGTCTGCATGCAGAAAAGAGCAGCAGGGTAGACGCTCCCGTAGTGACGGATTTTCCTGTTACGCTTGAATGTAAGGTTAAGGAATTACAGCATCCCGATTCCGGCTTCCGTGTTGTGGGAGAGATCGTAAATGTGCTTGCAGACGAAAAGGTGCTTGACGAAAATGGAAAGGTCGATCCGTTAAAGCTGCATGCTTTTGTTTTTGACCAGTTTCAAAGCGGATATTACGCAATCGGTGAAAAGGTAGGTCAGGCTTGGCATACGGGTGCGCCGCTTATGAAAGACGAATGACCTATCAAAAAAGGGGGCTGTGAGACACAGCCCCGCTTCAGGCTGTCGATACAGTCGGCTGAACCGCGCGAAAAAATAAATCCGTCTTATAAATAGACAATTGCAGAGGAGCGATGCCTGCATCGCTCCTTTTTAGTCCTTACAAAGGAATAAAGTCGCTCAAGTTGGGAACTTGAGCGGCTTTGCGCTTTCCGCCTTTGTCAATTCTAACGTACCGTTGTACGCCTACGAATTGCCAAATGCGAAATTCAGCTCGATTTCTCGAACCCTGTTCAGCGTGTAGGGATACATACTTTTCTAAATTTATAACTTTTTCTACACGCTGGGGGGCTGTGAGACACGGCCCCTTTAATCATTGCTTAATCCAGCTTTTTATTTTATTTTCAGAGGTCTTTAGTTTGTTTGCGCTGAAATATACATTTAACCCGTCTTTTACGTCTGCACCCGCGCAGGCTTTTTTTATATCCTCAAAGGTGTGACCGATCCAGCCGCCGTTGGTTGCAAACGGATATATCGTTTTGCCGGAAAGATCCGTGCTGCTTAAAAAGGTCTTCATCGCAGGGGCATAAGTGTACCACCACACGGGAGTGCCGAGATAAACAGTATCGTATTTGTTCAGATCTGCCGTAAAGGGCTGGATTTCCGGCTCAAAACCGGAATCGACCTCGCTGTGCCCCTGCTCCACGATTTCATTATAGCTGCCTTTGTATGGCTTTACCGTTTTGATCTCGGCAATATCCGCGCCGGTCTCATCTGCGATCATTCGGGCGATCTTTCTTGTGTTACCGCCCATAGAATAATATATAATAATTTTTCCGCTCATATTTTCCCCCTTATAGTTTTAACCGATTTGCATTTTGATTAAGATTCGGGCTTGATCAGCGGTTACAGCTTGCTGTATTCCTCGTCCGATACAGGTTCGCACCATTCATTTGTCGTGTCTTTTCCCGGCACTTCTACTGCAAGGTGTGAGAACCAGCTGTCTTTTTTCGCGCCGTGCCAGTGTTTCACATTTGCCGGTATAACGACCACATCTCCGGGCTTCAGGCTCTGCGCAGCCTTGTCCTCTTCCTGATACCAGCCGCTGCCGCCTGTAACAAGCAGGATCTGACCGCCGCCCTCGGACGCATGATGGATATGCCAGTTGTTGCGGCAGCCCGGTTCAAACGTTACATTTCCTATCGGCACACCGCTTGTTGTGAGCATTTTAAGGTAGCTCTGACCGATAAAATATTCGGCAAAGGCATTGTTCGGCTCTCCTGTTTCAAATACCGCTCCGCCGCCGAGCGATTTTTTGATTTCCTGTTCGTTCATGGTTTTCATCCTTTCTTGAAAATATATAATGCTTTTTGTTGACAAAATCAACGAACGGCATTATACTTTATATTGTGATTATAATTATATAAGTTAAAGTTAACTTTAAGTCAATACTTTTTTGTGAAATTTTTAAAGAGGTGCGCATCATGTTTTATACTGTCGGCGAAATGGCGAAAAAGCTGCATATTCCCACTTCAACTCTCAGATATTATGACAAAGAAGGTCTTTTGCCGTTTGTTGAACGCACGCAAAGCGGCATAAGAATGTTTAAGGATTCGGACTATGAATGGCTTCAGATCATAGAATGTCTGAAAAAAACGGGAATGTCTCTTGCCGATATAAAGGAATATATGAATATGGCTGCAAAGGGAGACGCAACCATCCAAGAACGCCTTCAAATGTTTTTGCGCCGCCGTGAAGAGGTGGAAAGACAGTTAGAAGAGCTTCGGGAAACGCTCAGTATCATCAATTACAAGGTCTGGTTTTACGAAACTGCGCAAAAGGCAGGAACAACAAACGGTATCTCCGAGATAGAAGATGTGCCGGATGAATTTAAAGAGGTAAGGAAAAAGCTTCATAAAATACAGTGAAACGATTGATAGCCCCGGAATTGCACAAAGCTGCGATTCCGGGGCTCTTTTTTGCATATATTTTAAGATATGGAAAAATATTCCTTTTTTTGTATTGTTTTTGTGCAAATCATTTAATATAATTAAACAGTAATATTATTTTTTGTTAAAACTGCCAATGGAGGGAACGCATGAAAAAAGTTCTTAAGATCGTGCTGCCGATCATTATGATCTGTGCGGCAGTTCCGCTCGCGCTTTGGGGAATATCACGGGGCATGCTCAAAAGTGAGGAACAGAGATTTATCAGCGGAACCTGGGAGGAAATTAACTGGAGCGCAGATCAGCAGTTTGATCCCCTTGATGAAAAGCTGTATCACACGATCAACGTGAAAAAAGGAGAACCTTTCACCCTCCTTATGCTGACGGATGTGCATTACAGAAACGGCGGCTGGTACGGTACATGGAGCGTCAATTATCAGAATACCAAAACAGACAGGGACTTAAGAGAACTTGCCGATGAGGCTGATCCCGATCTGATCATTGTCTGCGGCGACCTTGAAACAGGCTCTTTAAACGATAAAAACTATGAGCATTTCATTGATGTTATGGACGGGATAGGCATTGCGTGGACCATGGTTTTCGGAAATCATGACGCGGAACACAGGGCAGACAAACCGGCGCTGATGAATCTTGTGCAGCGCTCCGAGTATGATGTGTTCCGTCAGGGACCCACTAATCTCGGAATTGAGCCTGACGAGGTGCTTGATGAAAGCCTTTATGATGAAGAAACGGACAGATATGCCGGCGGTTTGGGCAACACGGTTATCAATCTGCGCGATCCCGACAGCGGCGAGATCTACTATTCGTTTATTCTTATGGACACCGGCGACTGGCAGAATATGGCGGGAAATCAATCTGCGAAAAACCGTACTTCCCAAGGCGCAAGACCGTTTTCAAGAGTGGGCGTGGGTCTTACGAACCGGCAGATAGAATGGTATAAGTGGGTCATAGAAGGACTTAGCGATTATAACCGGTCGGTTGGGGCGGACGCAGATTCAGCAACGCCTGAAAGCATGCTGATATGCCATATAGGGATGAAAGCTATGGATTATGCCGCCATCCTTTCCCAGTATGATAACAGCTGGGGCGGTCATTATACAAAAGGCGGGTATGAGAATAATGACCTGCCGTTTCACACGGAAGCCGAATGGTCACGCCCTGCCGACAGACCTTATATCGAGTACGATACCTCGGATGAAAACATAACCTCTGACGAGCGGCTTATGCAAAAGGTGAACGAATATAACGAAAATGCCGCGGAAAAGGCGGGGAACGACGCTGTTGCGCAGTATTGGTGCCTTGCGGACAGCACAAAACGTGAGGATTATATAAACGGAAAAAATGAGGATTATCCCCAACCGCTTCATCTGCGCGAACTTGTTCGGATTATTGACGAGTCTTATGCCGTTCACCGTGAAAATGATCTGTTTTTAAGCGCTGTTTATGAAACGGGCAGCACAAACAGAATCGTGACAGGTCATAACCACTGTGACGGCTACGAGGTCGAATTTGACGGCATTACATATACGTCTGTTGTTAAAACAGGGGATATTTATGTGGATAAAGAGTGTGATATGAATAATCACGGCGGCAGCAAATTCGTTATCACAAACAATAACGGAAAAATCGATGTGCAAAGCAGCGCGCTTTACACGAAAAAAGAAAATGTTCAGTCCCTGCGATATCCGCGACCCGTTGCCGAATGGTGAAAAATTTTTTTAGCGGAATAAAAACGGCATAAAGAATAACAATATTTTTAAGGCGTTTGAAAAGGCGATACCGGCGTTACGCCGATTTGCAATAAACCCCGAAAAGAGGTAAAAATTATGAAAGAAAAAGCAGTTAAACCCTTTGGAATCAAGGATAAGCTGGGCTATATGTTCGGTGATTTCGGAAATGATTTTACATTCTTATTATCCTCCTCATTTCTTCTTAAATTCTATACCGATGTTATGGCGGTCGATGCTTATATCGTCGGAATCGTGATGATGGTGGCAAGAATCGTGGACGCCTTTACCGATGTAGGTATGGGCAGGATCTGCGACCGCAGTAAAAACACCAAAAACGGAAAATTCAAGCCATGGATACTCAGAATGTGCGGCCCTGTCGCGATCTTTTCCTTTTTGATGTATCAAAGCGCGCTGGCGGATATGCCGCAGGCGTTCAAGATCGCCTATCTTTTTGTAACATACATTCTGTGGGGATCCGTATTTTATACGGCCGTCAATATTCCTTACGGCTCCATGGCTTCCGCCATTTCCGCAGATCCGGGCGACCGTCAGTCGCTTTCAACCTTCAGAACGATGGGCGGCGCGCTTGCCGGCGCGGTAGTTACCGCCGGTATCCCGCTTATCGCCTACGATAAAATAAACGGGAACGATATCCTGAACGGTCCGCGCTTCACCATCATTGCCGGCGCCTGTTCGGTATTTGCAATTATATGTTATCTTCTTTGCTTTAATATGTGTACGGAACGTGTGAAAGCAGAGGCCACGGCGGAGCAGTTAAAGCGCAACAGCGTGGGCGTTATGTTTGCGAATGCCTTCAAAAACCGCGCGCTGATCTCTCTTATAGTGGCGTCGATACTGATGCTGATCGCGCAGCTTTCACTTCAGCAGATGGCGAATTATGTTTTCCCGAACTATTACGGCAACGCCAAGGCGCAGACCCTTTCCATGGTTTTAATGGGCGTCGGTATGTTTGTTGCCGCGTTCACGGCAAAGCCGCTCGCCAACAGATTCGGCAAGGCGGAGATCGGCGCCGTGTCCAATTTTGCCGCGGGTATCATCTGTATCGTTCTGTATTTCCTGAGACCGCAGAACGTGTTCGTGTATGCGGCGTTCCAGATGATAAGCTGGGTAGGTCTGGGTATGTTCCAGATCGTGGCTTGGGCGCTTGTCACAGATGTTATAGACCATTCGGAGATCAGAAACGGCATCAGGGAGGACGGCGCTGTATACGGTCTGTACTCCTTTGCAAGAAAGCTGGGTCAGGCGGCAACGTCCGGTCTGGTGGGCGGTCTGCTCTCTCTTATTGGTTATACTGATGCAACGGCTTTTGATCCCGATGTGAAAGAGGGAATCTTCGATATTGCCACTCTTGTGCCCGCAGTAGGGTTCATTCTGCTTGCGGTTGTGCTGTGGTTCTGGTATCCGCTGCACAAAAAGAAAGTGGATGAAAATGTGGCTCTGCT
The DNA here is from genome assembly GCA_900539845.1 of uncultured Oscillospiraceae bacterium. Classification (GTDB taxonomy): domain Bacteria; phylum Bacillota; class Clostridia; order Oscillospirales; family Acutalibacteraceae; genus Eubacterium_R; species Eubacterium_R faecavium. The sequence goes on from UQDP01000008.1 coordinate 92,336, forward strand.
CAAAGAAAAGCATGGGGAACAGAAAAACGATGATAAATAGTTGAGGAATGATACGATGCGTGAAAAAATAAATATAAATAAAAATTGGGCTTTTGCCAAAGACTCCCGTGAAATTCCGTCTGAAATGCCGAAGGGGTGGGAGCAGGTCGATCTGCCCCACACCTGGAACGCAAAGGACGGGCAGGACGGCGGCAACGATTATTTCCGCGGCGCCTGCGTTTACGCAAAGCGTATTTTGAGAGCGGAGCTGCCTGCGGCGGACAGGTATTATATTGAATTGGAAGGCGCGAATTCTTCCGCAAGGCTTTATGTTAACGGCAGTTTCGTTGCACAGCACAACGGCGGATATTCCACCTGGCGCGCCGATATAACCGACTATATGGATGAAAACACCGTTGTTGCCGTAGAGGTTGATAACAGCCCGAATGAGACTGTTTATCCCCAGATGGCGGATTTCACGTTTTACGGCGGACTGTACCGCGATGTAAATATGATTGCGGTTTCAAACACGCATTTTGACCTTGATTATCACGGCGCTCCCGGAATACAGGTAACGCCTGTCATTCAGGGAGAAAATGCCGCCGTAAATATTAAAGCATATCTGACCAATATTCAGGACGGCGATGTGCTTACCGTTCAGATAAATGACGCAGACGGCAATGCGGTCGCTTCGGCAAGTCAGCCGGCAGATCAGGCGGATGTTGCGCTTCAGATAGATAACGTACACCTCTGGAACGGCAAAAAAGACCCTTATTTATACACGGCACATGCTTATATTGAACGCGGCGGCGGTATCCTTGATGACGTCAGCGCGCGTTTCGGCTGCCGCACCTTTGAAATAGACCCGGAAAAGGGCTTTATTCTCAACGGAAAAGAATATCCGCTGCGCGGCGTTTCACGCCATCAGGACAGATGGGGGATCGGCAACGCCCTTTTGCCAGAACACCACAGAGAGGACATGGAACTGATCTGCGAGCTGGGAGCAACGGCGGTGCGCCTTGCCCATTACCAGCACGCGCAGTATTTTTATGATCTGTGCGATGAAAAGGGAATCGTTGTGTGGGCGGAGATCCCTTATATCTCAAAGCATACCGATCAGGCGTATGAAAATACCGTGTCGCAGATGACGGAGCTTATCGCGCAGAATTACAATCATCCGTCTGTCATTGTGTGGGGTCTTTCAAACGAGATAACGATGTCTCCGCCGGACGGAGATCTGCTGAAAAATCACCGTGACCTTAACGAACTTGCCCACAGTATGGATAAAACAAGAAAAACCACCGCCGCTATCGTTTCCATGTGCGATATCCACGATGATTATATTCAAATACCCGATACGGTGGCTTACAATCATTATTTCGGCTGGTACGGCGGCGATACCTCTATGAACGGCCCGTGGTTTGATGCTTTTCACCGTGCGTTTCCCGATATACCGATCGGTATGAGCGAATACGGCTGCGAGGCGCTCAACTGGCACACCTCAAAACCCACGCAGGGCGATTACACAGAGGAGTATCAGGCGTATTACCACGAGGAGCTTATCAAACAGCTTTACACACGGCAGTATCTTTGGTGCACCTTTGTGTGGAACATGTTTGATTTCGGCGCGGACGCCAGAAACGAGGGCGGCGAAAACGGGCAGAATCATAAAGGTCTTGTCACGTTCGACAGAAAGTATAAAAAAGACGCTTTCTATGCCTACAAGGCTTGGCTTTCCGATGAGCCGTTCGTGCATATCTGCTCCAAGCGGTATGTGAACAGGGCGGAGGATACTGCGCAGATAAAAGTGTATTCCAATCAGCCTGAAGTGGAGCTTTTCGCAAACGGGGAAAGCATCGGCAAAAAGACCGCGCAAGACCGTTTCTTTTGCTTTGAAGTGCCCAATAAGGGTGAAACAAAGCTGAAAGCGGTTGCGGGCGCATGTATGGACGAGAGCGTGATACGCAAGGTCGATACGTTTGATGAAAGCTATCGCTTAAAGGAAAAGGGCGCTGTTCTCAACTGGTTTGATATTACGGAGCCGGAGGGCTATTTTTCGCTGAATGATAAAGTCAGCGATATTATGCAGAATCCGCAGGGCGCGGCTCTGTTCGGCGATATCATGAAAAAGATCGCCGGCGGCGGAGAGAATCAGTTTGCCGGCTTTGAGATGAATGAAAACATGATGAAGATGATGGGCGGTTTCACCGTCCTGCGCCTTACAAACCTTATGGGCACTGCGGGTATCAAATTCACCAAAGAGCAGCTGCTCAGCATCAATTCCGCTTTAAATAAACTCAAAAAACAGTAATAAAAAAACGCCCGGGCATTGCCCGGGCGGTCTGCTTGTTATGCGTAATCATAGCCTACTTTGGATTCATTGCCTGCGGTAACGGTTACTTTCAAACGATAGTCGGAAAATACATTAATCGTTTTCTTTTCTGACATTTGCAGATAAACACCATAGCCGCTTTTTGTCCAAGTCTGCACATTTTCATAGCCGCTTGATGTTTCCTTTTGCAGTTCCATTGTTACTCTGAGAGTGGTCACATAATCAGCAGAAACGCTTGCTTCGCAAGTGGCTGTGATGCCGCTGATATTGATTCCCGCAGTAAAACTGTCTATCACTTTCGCATAGGGCTGAATCTCGCTCTCCTCAGCGGCGGCCGCTGTCATACTCGGCGAGAGCACAGAGATCATCATCAGCATGCAGATCAAGATTTTGACAGGCTTGAAGCTTTTCGTTTTCAGCATCGTTTTGCCTCCTTCCTAATATTCAATCGACTCAGCTATTTTTAATGATTCCTCAAACGGAATATCTCCGTTGACACGATAAATATAACCGCCGTAATTCCATATAAGGTTGTTTCTGTTGGCGTTACTCTTATAATATGTATAATCAATTCCGTTTATATTCATGTTTTCGGCAGTGTATTCCTCTGTATCAAAAAACAATAAACTGAAGTCAGTGTATTGGGAAATCTGATAAAAAGTATCCGAATCATACATATAAACAAAGCTGTTGATAATGCCGTTTGCGTCATAATGCGTTTGTATTAATTCAAACCCGTCCACAACATAGGAAACTTTCAGGTCACTGCTGAGTGCATGGCCGCCCGTACCGTTTACGGCATATTCGGACATATCCGCGCGGCGCAGAATACCGAAATCGTTTTGTTCTATAATGCCGTATGCCGTTGTTGCGATCAGCAAGGCGGAAATGATTGCCGCAACGGCAAAGATTCTCAGCGTGCGTTTTGATATGCGGCGGTATCTGCCGCCTTCCATATGGCTGATGAGTATTTCAAGGCGTGTTTTTGCCTCTTCGCTCAACGTGTATTCAGGTGCGTCCGGTAGGGTTGCTGCCCATTCCAAACAGGAAAGGCGGCATGCCTCTTCGAAAACCTTCACATTCATCTTCCTTTTCCGTCTGCCCGTGTTATTTAAACGAACCAAGCAGCATTATGATGCGAAAAAAATAAATCCATTTAATTTCTTCGTCATTATATATATTCTCTTTTATCGAAAAAAACTTAAATATTTTTCAAAAAAATTTAAAAATGTTCAAAAAAGTGTATATTTGTTAATGAATATAAGGTTTTCAATCATTTATTATATATTATATTATCATTAATTACCGTACTTTTCAATATAAAATTGAAAAAATATGACAAAAATAAAATCCATCCGTTACGGATGGATTTTCAGGCTGTCGATAAAGTCGGCTGAACCGCGCGAAAAAATAAATCCGTCTTATA
>UQDP01000009.1 GCA_900539845.1 uncultured Oscillospiraceae bacterium
TCAGCCCCGAAATGGCGGACGGACTTCTGATGATGCTCAACGACGATCAGTCCTCTTTCGTCGGCTTCTCCAAAATCTTCTGGCGCCTCGGCGGCGCGCTTACACGCCTTCCGGCACTGCTTAAATCTATCTGACAGCAAGGATAAAAAGTCCGGCAGAACGCTCTGCCGGATTTTTTTACGCGAGGAGTAAATGATGAAAGAAAACAAGTATGATGATGAAGTGTTTTTTAAAAAGTACAGCGAAATGAGCCGCTCTAAATACGGACTGAAAGGCGCGGGGGAGTGGTATCAGTTCAAAAAGCTGCTGCCCGACTTCAAAGGCAAAAGAGTTCTTGATCTGGGCTGCGGCTATGGATGGCATTGTGCCTATGCTGCGGAAAACGGAGCGAATAGCGTGCTCGGCGTTGATCTGTCGGAAAAGATGCTACAAGCGGCAGCGCAAAAAAATCATGCGCCTGTGATAACTTATATGCATTCTGCAATGGAGGAGCTTTCGTTTGAAAAAGGCTCGTTTGACTGCGTTATCAGCTCGCTCGCGTTTCATTATGTTAAAGATATTGAGCCTCTTTTTCAAAACATTTTCTGTTGGCTTGCTGACGGAGGAGACTTTGTGTTCTCTTGTGAGCACCCTGTTTTTACTGCCGAGGGCAGTCAGGAGTGGTACTGCGATGAAAAAGGCAATATTCTCCATTTCCCTGTTGACAATTATTAATATGAGGGAAAACGCAGCGCGGTTTTTTTGGGCGAAAGAGTTGTGAAATATCACAGAACGCTCACAACATATCTGAATACGCTGCTGGACTGCGGTTTTGAGATCAAAAGCGTGGTGGAACCTGCGCCTCCGCAGGATATGATGGATATCCCGGGTATGGCCGATGAGATGCGCCGTCCGATGATGCTGCTTGTTTCGGTGCATAAGAAAAAGGCATGAGCGCGCCCATACCTTTTGCTTTCACTTGATCTGCTGAATATTCAGTTTGTTTCCTTTTTTCTCTTGTTTTCCTCAGCTATCTGCTGTTCTTTGTAAAACGCGTTTGCTTTCATATATACCATAATGATATCGTGTATATGCTCATACAGTTCACCCTCATTATATTGAAGCGGAACGATCCTTTCATCATCGTCGATACACAGCGGACCTCTCTCGTAGTCGTTGAAGGTGGGCATGATGGAATAGGATTCCTTGGTCTTGACAAGCGAGATCAGAGTCAGTTCAGATGTTGCGTTTACAAATCCCTTCTTTTTCGTATATTTTTCTATCGTAGAAACATTGCTTTCGTCATTGTGCTTTTTTGAGAAGCAGGCGTCAAAAATCTTTTCAATAAATTCCTCTGCCTGCTTGGCGTTATACGGCGCTTTGAGCAGCATAACGGTATCTATATCGGCAATGCCGTATTTTTCGCTTTCGCCGCAGGGAATACCGATAAGGTTTTCATCCTTGTCCACATAAAGCGATATAGTTGAAAAATCAAATTTCATTAGCTAAACGACCTCTTTTCCATTATGCTCTATTATAACCTATCGCACTGAAAAAAACAACCTTTGTGCATTATGTAATAAATCACAATATTTTTATTATGAAAAGCACTTTTATGCCGTTTTATTGACTTGAAAATTTTACTGTGATACACTTTTTGCAGAGAGGTGTATGGATATGAAAGTGAAAAAATACTTTTTGCAGCGCTGGGTGCGATAGTATGCTTGGGAATCGTTTCCGCCGCGCTTTTTGCTTTTTTTACAGTCAACAGAAAGGTAAGCTTGGATGAGCCTGCTAAGGGCGCGATGGACTTGGGAACTTACGGAATTGATTTTGATGATAAAAGCGGGCTTTTTTCCGTTTCCAAGGATGATGTGCTGTATCTTCAAAACGCGCATAGTGAGTATAAGCTGAATGATTCGATCGTCAGGTCAACGGATTACGAAAGCTTTGAAATAACGAGGAACGGTAATGAAATTGCTGTGCTGATGCAAAGCAGCGGACTGCCTGATGTTATGCAGACCTTTGCTGTATCGGAGGACGGGAATTATATTCAGACCCGGCTTTCAATCATCTCGGATACGCAGATCAGCACAAATTATATCGCTCCTGTTGTTACCGGCAAAAAAAGCATTCAGACTGCGCGGCAGGAGATATCCGCCATTCTTGAGATTCCTTTTGATAATGACGGCTGGAAAGAATTTGAAACGAATAAGCTGTATAAAGACACGGTCAGCTATGAGGCAGGAGTGCTCTTTAATCCAACGGGCGGCGGTATCATTCTTGGTTCACTCGAGCATACAGTTTGGAAAACTGCCGTTGAAACAAAGGGCGGCTTAGGCGATATTGATTCTCTCAGGCTGTACTGCGGGGCAGTCGATCCTTATTCCGGCGATGTGCCGCACGGTCAGGTCAGTGGTGAGAAAGTCTCGTCTCCTTTAATGTTTATAGGCGTTTTTGACGATTGGCAGGACGGCATGCTTCAGTTTGCGCGCGCAAACACCGATGTTCAGCCGAAGCGGGCGCAGGTAACGGAAAATGTGCCTGTCGGCTGGAACAGCTGGGGCTCTGTTCAGCAGGATCTGAATTATGAGACCGCAGTGAATATTTCTGATTATGTTAAGGATAACTTTCAGCATATCTGGAAACAGGGCGGAGGCGCTGTTTATATAAATCTTGATTCCTATTGGGATATGCTCAGCGATGAGGAACTCAAAGCCTTTGTTGATCATTGCCACGAAAACGGTCAGCTTGCCGGAATCTATTCCGCTCCTTATGTTATGTGGTATCAGCCGGAAGAAATGGCGCAGCACTATGTTCCGGGAACGAATGACACCGTAACATATCAGGATATTACACTGAAAAAGCCGGACGGTACATATTACGGCAATGAGGTGGACGGCTGTATACCGCTTGATGTTACGCATCCGGCAACCAAGCAGCATGTAAAGGCGCAGTTTGACAGATTTAAGAAAGCCGGCTTTGATTATATAAAGCTTGATTTTCTTGTGCATGCGTCTTTTGAAGGTGATTTTTACGATGAGAGTATAACGACGGGGATTCAGGCTTATAATTCCGCCATGGAATATGTGAATGAGCTTCTTGGCGACAAGATGTTTATAAATCTTGCAATGTCTCCTATATTCCCTTATCAATATGCAAACGGCAGGAGACTTGCCTGTGACGCCTACTATTCAATCGATGAGACTGAATATACCTTGAACGCCGTAACTTATGGGTTCTGGGAGCAGGAGCTTTACGATTTTACCGACCCGGATCATATCGTTGTTTGGGGCAGAGACGGAAAAGCGGATGCGGGCGAGGCGAGAAGCCGTGCCACTTCAGGTGTTATTTCGGGTACAAGTTTTCTTACGGGAGACAATTTTGTTTCGCCTGCGGGAAATGCCGCAGAAGCTCAAAAAAGATTTAAAAGCATGTTTTCAAATACCGATATAATAAGGGCTGCTGAAACGGGCAGGATATTTAAAGCGCAAATCAACGGCAATCTGCCCAGAGCTGCAAATGTTTACAGACTGACTGACGGCAGCAGCGAGTATATTGCCGTATTTAACTTTAGTTCATTGCCATCAGGGTTTAAAATTGATTTGGGTGATGATCACGCATCCTATAATATCAGAGAACTTTGGAGCGGAGAGGAATTTACGGCAGAAGAAAGTATGAAAGTCAGAATAAGCGGCGGTGACGCGGCTTTATATGAAATAACGGAACAGGTGAGCGAATGAGAAAAGTGTTGATTACAGGCGGCGCCACAGGCATAGGGCGTGAGTGCGCAAGATTATTTGCGCAAAAGGGAGATGATGTTTTCATCACATACAACGAAACACAGCCGGATATAGACTGTGCGTCTCCCGTTAAATGCGACCTAAGAAAAGAGAGCGACATAAAAAAACTTTTTGCTGCATTCAAAACGCTAGACGTACTTGTCAATAATGCGGGAGTCAGCCTGATAAAAATGATAAATGACACCACTTTTTCAGATTATGATGAGCTGATGGCGGTAAATTCACGCGCGGTTTATTTCTGCGCGAAGGAGGCTGCGCGCCTGATGCTTAAAACGCACAGCGGAGCGATTATCAATATCGCTTCAATGTGGGGCGAGACAGGCGCTTCCTGCGAAACACTTTATTCAATGAGTAAAGCGGGCGTTATAGGCTTTACAAAAGCGCTTGCAAAGGAACTCGCCCCGAGCGGCATAACCGTTAACTGTGTTTCGCCCGGCATAATAGATACAAGAATGAATGCGCAGTTTCAGGCGCATGAACTGATTGAAGATGTGCCGCTCGGCAGACTCGGCTCGCCCTATGATGTTGCGCGCACGGTTTATTTTCTTGCGGGAAGCGCATATATAACGGGTCAGGATATTTCCGTGAGCGGCGGAATCGTTATTTAAGCAAGAGAACCGATGATCTTATTGCTTAAAATTTGTAACACATTCCTTTGCTTTTCATAGTATGACTTAGAAAAGCGAAGGGAGGTACGATTATGGGTTGCGGTTGTAACAACGGCTGCGGTGGAACTTCCTGGGTTATCATTCTTATTATAATCCTTCTCCTCTGCGGTGGCTTCGGCAGCAATTTCAGCGGATGCGGCAATAATGATTGTGGCTGCGGTTGCTAATTGTCTGTGATTTCAAAAGGTGCGTTCGGGTTTTCCCGAACGCATTTTTTGACTTTCAGCACCGGTTTTTTTATTGAATTCTTTTGCGCTTCTGAAAACCGCGCGGCAGAGCCATAAAATGGAATAAAAATTTTTTAAAATTTTTCGAAAAAAGTTCTTGACTTTCTCTGACCTTTGTGGTATTCTTAACTCAGAAAGTCAAAGAAAGTCAAAGTCAAAAGCAATAAAACGCTTTGACAAAACAACAGGCTTAATTAATAAAGAGGAGTGAGTAAACGTGAATATGACCGATATTATCGCCGATATGATCCTTGATATGTTTGACGATGGCAATTCAACCATCAGGATCAAAAGGAATGATCTCGCGTCACAGCTCGGGTGCGTTCCGAGCCAGATCAACTATGTGATAACCTCGCGGTTTACTCCTGAGCAGGGTTACCGCATAGAAAGCCGCAGAGGCGGAGGCGGATGCATTTATATAACAAGAGCAAACTCAGGCAATACCGCTCTTATGGCGCTGATCAACAGCATCGGCGATTCCATTGATGAGCGTTCCGCCAAAGCAAATATATATAATCTGAATTATCAGAATATCATTGATGATAAAAGTGCAAAGATTATGACTGCGGCTGTTACCGACACCAATTTTAAAGAGTTGGATCAGAAAGTCAGAGATATCGTACGGGCAAGGCAGTTCAAAAAAATGCTGCTTGCGTATATAGGCTGAATTTACGGTGTTTCAGCCGGGAACAGTAACGACTAAGAAAGGATGAATGTATTATGAAATGCCAACACTGCAATAAAAATGAAGCAACAACATATTTTAAACAGAATATAAACGGTCAGGTAACGGAGATGCATCTCTGTGAGGACTGCGCAAGAGAACTTGGTGTTATGGACAGCTTCAGACCCCAGAACTTCTTTGCCGACACCTTTCTTGGCAACCTGCTCGGAGCGGGCATTCCGGCAATGAATATCATATCCGGGGTTGATAGATGTGAGAGCTGCGGCTCAACCTTTAATGACATTATCAACAGCGGGCTTGTAGGCTGCGCCGATTGCTATAATAAGTTTTCACAGCGTCTTGAGCCGTCGATATTTAAGCTGCACGGCAATGCAAGCCATGTGGGCAAAAATATAACCTACACGGAAGTTCCCGATCAGAAAGAGCCCAAGGCTCAGGAAAAACCCAAGAGTGAGCTTGAGAAGCTCAAGGATGACCTGAAACTGGCGATCAAGGAACAGCGGTTTGAGGACGCGGCTGTTTTAAGAGACAAGATAAAGGATATGACCGGGGAGGATAAATAAATGAGTAAATGGTACAGTTCCGGCGGTGCGGATAATGATGTTGTTGTATTCTCAAAAGTCAGAGTAGCAAGAAATCTCAGCGACACCCCGTTTAAAAATAAACTGAGTCCGGAAATAAGGCGTTCAACGGTAAAAAAGCTTTATGCCTGCATAAAGAACTCGGAACTTGCGGGTGAGCTTGATCTTGTGGATCTGACAGGAAAGAGCAACGCACAAGCGGCGGCTTATGCCGAACGGCAAATGATCAGCCCCGAATTTGCAAGGGAAAAAGGCGCGTTTCTCGCTTCTGAAGATGAGAGCGTTACAGTTATGCTCTGCGAGGAAGATCATATAAGAATAAACGCTTTTGCGGCAGGTCTTGAAATTGAAAAGGCTTATGAAAAGGCGGATAAGGTCGATGATATCTTTCTGCGCAGCATGCCGATAGCTTTTGATAAAAAGCTTGGCTTTTTGACCGCCAGCCCGATCAATCTGGGAACCGGTCTGAAGATCTCCGTCGGTCTGCACCTGCCGGCAATTAAGGAAAACGGCACAATAGGCAGGCTTTCCTCGCTTGTCGGAAAACTCGGTTTGACTCTCCGTCCCATATACGGTGAAGAGGGCATGTTTTATGTGCTTACCAATCATGTGACACTGGGTATTACGGAAAAAGAGGCGATGGATAATATCGCGTCTGTTGCGATGCAGATCGTTATGCAGGAAAGAAATCTCAGAGCCACTATGAAAAACAGTGAGATCTGGGAGGATAAATTATACAGAAGCATGGGCACACTTAAAATGGCAAGGCGCTTAAGCTACCCTGAATTTATAGCCCTTGCTTCAGATATACGGCTCGGAGCGGCACTCGGATTCTTTAGTATTGATATAAACACAGTTACGGAAATGATACATACCCTTGCGGACGGTAATGTTATCACTTCAAAAGGCTGTGATGAAAATCCCGAGCTTGCGCAGAGATTCCGGGCTGACGAAGTCAGAAGCAGATTGTAATAGATATTCATTCTGCTTTTATAGGAGGAATAAATATGTACAGATTCAACAGCTTTACCCAAAAGGCAAATGATGTTTTAAATCTTGCTATTAAAGCGGCTGAAAATTTCGGCCACACATATATAGGATCTGAGCACATTTTGATCGGTGTGCTCAAGGAAAATACAAGCTACGGCGCGGAGCTTCTTACCGAAAAAGGCGTTACGCTTGATAAGGTTGAGGAGCTTATAAAAGAGAGCACGGGCATCGGTAATCCGACTGCGCTTTCTCCGAATGATTTTACGCCGACTGCGAAGCGTGTGCTTGAAGTGAGCTTCCAGCTTGCAAGAGGTATGAGAAATTCATTCGTAGGCACGGAGCATCTGCTGCTCGCTCTGCTCAGAGAGGGCGATTCGGGCGCTGTAAAGCTGCTCAATGCGTGCGGTGTTGACGCGGAAAGCTTTACAGAAGAGCTTGTAAATGATCTTGCCAAGCCTGAGGCTGAATTCAGGGGCGCGAAAAACGGAAGAAAAGGCAAAAGCAGCACGCCCACGCTTGATGAATTCGGCACGGATTTGACCGAAAAGGCAAGAAACGGCGGCATAGACCCCGTTATCGGCAGGGAAAAAGAAATAGAAAGGGTCATCCAGATCCTTTCCAGAAGAACCAAAAACAACCCCTGCCTTATAGGCGAGCCCGGTGTAGGTAAAACCGCGATCGCCGAGGGACTTGCCCTTAAGATCGTGAAAGACGAGGTGCCCGAGCTGCTTACCGGTAAAAAGATCGTTGCGCTTGATCTCACCTCTATGGTTGCGGGCACAAAATACAGAGGCGATTTTGAGGAGCGCATCAAAAAGGCTATGGATGAGGTCAAAAACGCAAAAAACGTTATCCTTTTCATAGATGAGGTGCACACGCTTATCGGCGCAGGCGCCGCGGAGGGTGCCGTAGATGCTGCCAACATTCTCAAACCGGCGCTTGCAAGGGGCGAGATCCAAGTCATCGGCGCCACAACGATCGATGAATACAGAAAGAATATTGAAAAAGACGCCGCCCTTGAACGCCGTTTCCAGAGCGTTATGGTAGGCGAACCCAGCGAGGAAGAAGCCGTAGAGATACTCAAGGGTCTGCGCGATAAATATGAGGCGCACCATAAGGTCAAGATCTCGGATGAAGCAATTGAAAACGCGGTAAAAATGAGCGCAAGATATATTGCAGACAGATTCCTGCCCGATAAGGCGATAGACCTGATTGACGAGGCAGCTTCTCGTGTAAGGCTTAAAGCCTTTACAGCACCGCCGAATTTGAAGAGCATGGAGCAGGAGATCAAACGCTTGCAGCAGGAAAAAGCCTCCGCTGTAAAGAGCCAGGATTTTGAGAACGCAGCCAAAATAAGAGATAAGGAAAAGGAGCTCCAGACCCTGCTTGATGAGGAAAAGGAAAAATGGAAGAACCGTTCCGGCAAGGATATCAAGGAAGTTACAACGGAGGATATTGCAAATGTTGTATCGTCCTGGTCAGGTATCCCCGTAACGCAGCTGACGGAAGAGGAGTCGGAAAGACTTCTGAATATGGAAAAAATACTCCATGAAAGAATCGTCGGTCAGGATAAGGCGGTATCGGCTGTTGCAAAGGCGATAAGACGCGGCAGGGTAGGTATCAAAAATCCAAACAGACCGCTCGGCTCGTTCATATTCTTAGGTCCTACCGGCGTCGGTAAGACCGAGTTGTGCAAATCGCTCGCAGAAGCCATGTTCGGTTCGGAAGAAGCCATCATAAAGCTTGATATGAGTGAGTATATGGAAAAGCACACCGTTTCAAAGCTCATCGGCTCGCCTCCGGGATATGTCGGCTTTGAAGAGGGCGGGCAGCTTACCGAAAAGATCAGAAGAAAGCCGTATTCCGTAGTTCTTTTTGACGAGATCGAAAAGGCGCATCCCGATGTTTTCAATATGCTCCTTCAGATCCTTGAGGACGGCGTGCTCACCGATTCCAAGGGCAGAAAGGTATCTTTCAAGAACGCTGTAATCATTATGACCTCGAATGTAGGCGCATCAAAGATAACCAACAACAAAACTGCGCTCGGCTTTGGCGAGGGCGGTGATGAAAACAGAAATATTGAGGAACTTGTTATGGAAGACCTGAAAAGGACTTTCAAACCCGAATTCCTCAACAGGATCGATGAGATCATCGTTTTCAACCGTCTGGAGAAAGACGATATCAAAGAGATTGCAAAGCGTATGCTCAAGACGCTCACAAAAAGGCTTGCCGAAATGGATATTGCGCTTTCGTTCACAGATGAAGCAATCAGCGCGATCGCTGACGCCGGCTTTGATAATGTGTACGGCGCAAGACCGCTCCGCCGCGCGATCCAGCAGAAGATAGAGGACCCGCTTTCGGAGCTTATGCTTGAAAAACAGGTGGTTTCCGGCGGGGACTATGTTGCTGATTTTAAGGACGGAAAGTTTACCTTTGAAAGCGCGGACGGTTTAACCGCCGATAAAAAAGAAACGGCTGAAACAGCCGAGTGATAGGAATGCCGCTGTAAAGGTTCAACCTTTACAGCGGCTGTTTGCTTGACTTTAACATTTCTTTATGTTAATTTTAAATTACAGGCGATATTTTTTCTGATTTTACAAGGAGAATCATTATGGCTGATAAAGAATTTGAAGAAGAAATGAAAAAGGCAGAGGAAACCCGTAAAAAAGAGCAGATGCTCAAAGATCTTGATTTTGACGATGAAAAGCGCCAGCTCATAGAGATAAATGACAAACTTGCCTCTATAAACAGCAAAATGAATTTTTTTGTTGTCCTTGCCGTTCTCAGCATCATTGCAGGCATTTTGCTTCCTTTTGTTTTTGGAGGCTGATCACCCGAGATTCGATTTATACATCTGAAAATAAAGAACAACCGCGAATCTGTTATCCGCAGTTGTTTTTTTGTTGTTTATTTCAGTTTCAGGTATTCCTTTGTTTTTTTTAGGAAGATGTCCATTTCCGCATCCGTACCTATCGTTATGCGCACATATTTGTTGATTCTCGGCTTATTGAAATATCTTATAAACACCTTTTGTGTTTTTAGATACTCAAAATAGTCTTTCATATCCTTTTTGGGGTGTGTTGCCATTAAGAAATTCGTTTTTGAATCAAGCACTTCAAAGCCGAGCTCTCTGAGCTCATTTTTCACTCTTTCGCGCGTGCGTATTACTATTGACACCGTCTTGCGGAAATAAGCAACGTCATTTATTGCCGCAGTGCCCGCTGCCATAGCGACGCTGTTTACCGTGTAGCTGTTATAAGAGTTTTTAACGCCCTCAAGAGTGGATATGAGCTTTTTGCTGCCGATGGCAAAGCCGATCCGCATTCCGGCAAGGCTGCGGCTTTTTGAAAATGTGCCCGTAACAAGCAGGTTTTCGTATTTTTCAGTCAGCCCCACACTGGAATAACCGCCGAAATCCACATATGCCTCGTCGATGATAACAACACTGTCTTTGTTGTATTCCATTATTTTTTCAATGAACTCCCTGCCCTCGCCGAGCGATGTGGGCGCGTTCGGATTCGGAATCACAACGCCTCCGTTTTGCGCTTTGTAATCTTCGGCGTTTATCTTGAAATCATCTTTCAAGGCACAGGTCTTGTATGGTATGGAGAAAAGGGAGCACCACACAGGGTAAAAGCTGTATGTAATGTCGGGGTATACGATCGGCTTTTCGCTGTTGAAAAACGCCTGAAAGGATAGGGCAAGCACGTCGTCCGAGCCGTTTCCTATAAACACGTTTTCTTTTTTTACATTGTAAAAACGAGCGATCGCCGCTTTAAATTCCTCTGCGTCGGCATCAGGATAAAGCTTGAGAGCGGTGCAGTTAAAATTCCTTATCGCCTCAAAAACCGCAGGGGAGGGTGGATAGGGATTTTCGTTTGCGTTCAGTTTGATGATATCTTTTTCCTTGCTCTGTTCACCCGGTACATACGGTTCAACTTTTCTTAAATTTTCAGTCCATAAATGTTCCATATTTCTACCTCTGCAATATTATATCAGCATAAACACCTGTTTGCAAGTGTACGAAAAAGAAACGGAGTCCGTTTTTCGGGTCTGTTAAGTTGAATGCACAAATATTTGTTGTGCACCGCCTGTGTTTATGATAAAATAGATAATGAAAAAACGGAGGTCATTATGGAAAGTTTAATCATTGTTCTTCTGGCGGTGCTGATCATTATATGCGCTGCCGCGCTCGTTGTTGCAATCAAAAACAAACCGAAAGAGGATCATTCGGGCGATCAAATAAAGCCCGTTGCCGAAAAACTTGAGAATCTTTCGGGCAGGCTTGACGTTATGTCGGATCAGACGGATAAATCCCTTCGTGAGGTCTCCAAAAATATGCAGGACCTTACGGAGAAAAATTATCAGCAGATGATCAAGATCAATGAAACGCTTGGTGAGAATTCCGAAAAGCAGACGGAAAGGATTGCCGCGTCTATTTCCAAAATGCAGGAAAGCAATGAGAAAAAGCTGGACGAAATGCGTAAAACGGTTGATGAAAAGCTTGCCGAAACGCTCAATCAGCGGTTGAACGCGTCTTTTAAAACAGTTTCGGAACAGCTTTCCAATGTGTATAAAAGTCTAGGAGAAATGAAAGAACTCTCCTCCGGCGTTACTGATAATGTGAAAAGTCTTAATAAAGTGCTCACGAACGTCAAGGCAAGGGGTACATGGGCGGAGGTTCAGCTCGGCAATATCCTGGATGAGACCATACCGAATATGTATGACACCAACGTAAAAACCAATCCGGCATATGACGGTCAGGTCGAATTTGCCGTTCGCATTCCTGCTAAAGACGGTGATGAGATAACGTATTTGCCCATAGACTCAAAATTCCCGATGGAGGATTATATCAGGCTCTCGGACGCTGCCGAAAGCGGCAACTACGAGGAACTTGAAAAGGCGAGAAAAGCGCTTGAAACCCGTGTTAAGGACGAGGCAAAGCTTGTGAAAAAATATGTTGCTCCGCCCAATACAACGCCGTTTGCTATCCTTTATCTTGCAACCGAAGGGCTTTACGCTGAAATTGCCTCCAGCAAGAGCGGCATTACGGAATCGCTTCAGGCGCAGGGCGTTATGATAGCCGGTCCGAGCACCATCACAGCGCTTTTGAATTCGCTCGCCATGGGATTTCGCACCATTGCCATAAACAAAAAGGCGAATGAGGTGTGGAAAGTTCTCGGCGCCGCAAAAACGCAGTATGAGAAATTCGGGGATCTGCTCACCAAAGCAAGAAAGAAGATTGACGAGGCAGGCAGAGTGCTGGATGACGCGGATAAAAGAAACAGCATTATACAAAAAAATCTGCGCAGTGTTGAAACGCTGGAAACGAATGCCGCAAACAGTATTTTGGGCATAGAAGAATAAGAGAATATGAAGTGAAAATAGAACTCCCGCATTCGGTTGGTACCGTTTGCGGGAGCTTTTTATCTATATATTGTTTTGTTTAAGGCTTTCAAAATATTTAAACAGCGGCAGGCATTCTTTAAAAAATTTTTTATAAGCGCCGCAGTAGTCCGCGCTTTGCCTTGTGCGTTTGCATCCGCCTGCCCGGCAAAGATTGATATATTCGCAGGATTTGCATGTTTCAGGTGTGTTTACGCTGCTTTCAATGAATTTTTTTGCCGTGTCGCAAAAAGCGATCTCTTCAAAATTCGTGTCCTTTATATTGCCCAGCAGATATTCGTCCGTGCAGTAAAAATCGCAGGGATAAATATTGCCGTTGCTTTCGCAAACAAACTGCCTTGCGCAAAAACCGTTCATTCCGCACTGCTCAGCCGCGCCGCCAAGGTAAAGGCGTACCCAGTTGTCAAACTGGCGCACGCTTATGTATCTGCCTTTTTTATAATCTTCGGCATAGAGACTGAAAACATCACAAAGGAAATCGCCGTATTCTCTTACCGTCATAAACAGATCGCTTTCGCCGTAATAACCGAACGGTTTCAGGCAGGGGATGAACTGAATGTTTTTAAATCCCTCACTCTTAAAAAAATTGTATATCTTTTTTCCGTTTCTTGCCGAATATCCCGTCAAGACTGCAAGAATATTATATTCGGCTCCGTGCTTTTTCAGGGTATCCGCCGTTTTTAATATTTTGTAAAACGAATTTTTGCCGTTCTCGTCTTTTCTGAATCTGTTTGCATCAAAATCTCCGTCCAGGCTCAGCCCGGTCAGAAATTTATTTTTTGCAAGAAATTCCGCCCATTCTCCGTTTATAAGCGTTCCGTTCGTCTGAAGACTCAGAAAAACAGGGCTTCTATTTTTATTTATTTCGTTCATATCGCTGACGAAATTCCTGAAATAATCAAGCCCGGCAAGGGTCGGTTCGCCGCCCTGAAACGCAAACGAAACAGGTGCGCCGTCTGCAAAATGAAGCGCTTTTTCAATCAGTGTTTTTGCGTTTTCACGCGTCATTATACCGTATTCGTTTTGCTTTCTGTTTTCGGCAACGTTCCTGTAAAAGCAGTATTTACACCGCAGATTACAAAGCGCGGACGCCGGTTTTATCATGATGGAAAGCAGTGGCATATCGCACCTCCGTCTGTTTTTTCTGATGGCTTTGCACGGGGTATCGGATGTTTTCAAGCTTTGGGCTTGACCGCAGCGGAAAATTCTCCCGGTGTTTTGCCGAATTCTTTTTTGAAAGCCGCAATAAAATGGGACTGAGAGCAGAATCCGAGCGAAAAGCACACTTCCGTGCTGCTCATTCCCTCCCAAAGCAGGGATTTTGCGGCGTTCAGTTTGCTTTTCAGTATGTATGCGCTCAGATTTATACCCGTTTCTTTTTTGAACAGATGCGAAATATAATCGGCAGATAGATCAAGCGCTTTTGCCAAACTGCAAACCGTGATCTTTTCACTGATATTTTGATTTACATATGAAACGCATTTCCTGACATGCGGCGAAAATCTCATTTCATGCTTCGCTTTTGCAACAAGTTCGGTAAGTTCATATATCTTTTGAAGAAGACAGCCCATAACCGCAGTATCGCTGTCAAGACCGTCTATCGTCTTTATGAATTTATCTGAGAAAGAATATGCCTCTTCCTCACCGAGACCGCCCTGAATGGCATATCTTGTGGCAAGTGTAATGCTGCTCACCGCCATATATTTTCGCTGCATAAGACTGCTTTCACTCATTGTGCCCACAAAGATACCGCTGTCTGCATGCCGTTTGATTTCGCCGATCAGGCGGTTCAGATCACCCTGCTCAATGCAGGAAAAAAGGCGTATCTCATCTCTGTAAGGCGTGTGGGCAAAACTGCTTTGCGCGCTGCCGCCGGCTATTTCATCGTCCACAAAATTTATGCTCAGAAGTTCGTCATATTTCATATATATCACTGCTCCTATACAAGCATAACGCCATGCCGCTGAAGAAGTCAAATTTCCGATTTGATCCATTCGGGATTTATGTTATAACAGCGGAATTTTTATACAGCCGTATTTCCTGTCAGCCTAAAAAGTGTTTCAGCAGCACCGCAAGGATTGTAACAGCGGCAATAACGGCAACGATCTTGACACCTCTGCTGACCGCGTCAAACATATTTGTAGGCATGATCTGTAAAACTCCGAAATGCAGCTTTTGCTTCACCTTTTTTCCGATGATATCACGGTATCTCAGATCATATGTATCATACGTTCCGTCTTTTTTTAAGTTTATCATCCGCACCCCGCGGTCAAGTCCCGGTCCGTACACATGAAACCCTGCGCCCTGCGTGTAGCCGAGGTCTATCCCGCGCACCTTGCCGTTAAAGGAGTTGTTGTGGTCATGCCCGAAATAAATACCTCTGACATCGCCTTTTTCAGCCATGGCGTCAAATTCTCCGCTGTTTTCCATAGGGTCGGCAGGAGATTCTTTCATAAATCCCTCTTTGTTTACCTTGTCTTTATTCAGTATATACCATTTTCCGGCGTGATTTCTGAAGCCCTGCTGAGCGCCTTTCACATTTTTCTTAACCTCAAGCAAAAGCTCCATTACCTCAGGCACGGGTATATGCTGAATGACGATAGACGGCACAACATGACCGAGCTTTTTCTCGTAGCTGTCGCGCACGTTTTTATACCATTCTATCTGGTTTTCATGCACATGGTCGTAACCGATCTTTAGGCTCGAATGGCTGTCTATAAGATAAAGCAGGAATTTCGGCTCACCACCGTCTGCAATCTCGATCACCTGATTTGCGCATCCGTCAATGCCGGGCGTGTCCTCTCCCACAAAACAGTCTATCTTTTTGTATATCTCAAACTGCTCTTTGTTTGAAAGTCCCACCTGTCTGTCATGATTGCCGAAGCATATCGCAAAAGGTATCTTTCTTGAAACAGCAGGGTAGGTGAGCTCACGCAAAACACGCTCAATCTTTTGCGCATTTCCGTTAAAGCTCGTTTTGCCCCATATCTGATCTCCAGAATAGACGATAAGATCCGGATTTTCACGCTCAATTGCCGTGTTTATCAGGTTCAGCGTGTCAGGGCTGACATGCGCGCCCTCCTGCGTGTCCGCTATCTGCATAATCCTAAATTCATCATTTTTAAAGAAAAGTTTCATTTTTGATTCCTCCGAATATCAGCTTTCTCTCGGTTCGCTGTTTATGAATTTCTTCCAACGCGATGCGCTGCAAATTGTTATTAAAGCTGCCGAAACGGCAACTGCAAGCCACATAATAAATAAGATGTTCCAGCTGCTGTTGTTTTCAAGTATCTCGCCTGCGCCCATATTCAGCAGACCGCAGCCTATGTATGCAACGGCATTCAGCAGTCCGCCGACGGTGCCGGTCCGGCCGAATCTTGAAAAATGAAAGGGAACCATCGTGATCAGCATAACATTTATTGCAAACATGCAGTTTGTTATCCCTGCCATACAGATCAGAGAAAGCAAAGAATTTTTGTTTCCGAAAATCATCAGAACCACAAGAAATGCCGATGCGATCCCGAAAAGGACGGCAGAGGTTGTCAGTTCGTTTTTCAGCTTTTTATTTATCATTTTAGCGAAATACGCGCCTGTAACGTTTATTATCGGCAGGATCATCGTAAGCGCAAGTGAAAGGCTTGTGCCGAGATCGTATTCACTTTCAAGAAAGGTGGGT
Source organism: uncultured Oscillospiraceae bacterium (assembly GCA_900539845.1). GTDB lineage: Bacteria > Bacillota > Clostridia > Oscillospirales > Acutalibacteraceae > Eubacterium_R > Eubacterium_R faecavium. Next base: position 16,016 of record UQDP01000009.1, read on the forward strand.
ATCCACTGCGTTACACTGTCTTTCAGCGTTCCCATAAATGCCACCGGCAAAAGCAGCGCAAAAGTAGCGCTTGAAAGGATTATTTTTATCAGCTTTTTTCCCGAAATGGCTTTTACGGCAGAATGCTCCGCAACGGAGCTTGTATCAGTGTTCTTCATTTTTTTGTCAAGACCCGCTGTGCCGATGATCCAGTAGATTCCGGCGGCTAAAACAATTATGCCGCAGACCAAAAATACATACTCCCAGTCGAGAACGAGAAGTGTCACAAGGCTGACTCCGTAGCTGGCAAGAGTTCCGAGAGGCACAGTGGTGGATATATCCACTCCGAATTTTGTCTTTTCGCCGTCGCTCAGATAATCGCCTGCGATTTTCAGAAGCGGCGTCCAAGTAAGAGATTGTGTGATGCCGTTTATCGCCCAAAGTGTTATAAGCGCAGCATATGAAAAACTGAAAGCATATATCAGTATGTTGCTGACGGCGGATGCCGTTACACCTATGAATATAAGGATTCTGGGCGAAAATCTATCCCCCAGAATCCCGCTGAAAAGCTGACCGATTCCGTAACAAATAAAAAACGCGGATGATACCGCCGCAGTCTGGCTCTGTGTGAAAGAACCGCTGCCAAGAAGCTCCGGCATGACCGCTGAAAAATTCAGTCTGCATATGTATGTGGAAAAATAGGCAATCCAGCAGAGCAGAAAAAGTCTGCCGTTATATGCGTTTTTATAGCCGAAATACTGTTTCATAAAACCTAGATAAACCTCTTGCAATGGAAATTTAACTTCATTATAATACAAATTGCAGGCAATTAAAAGAAAATTATTTAAAGAGAGGGAAATAATTATGCTTTTTGAAAACAAATCAAAAAAATATCTCGGTCTGCTTGATAAAAGCGGCATTTTTGATAACCCTGTTTCCGCTGCCTACCCGCAGACAGTCGTTTACAATGCCGTGAAAAAGCATCTGAGCGAGAAAAACGAAAAGAAAAAGAAAGTGCTTATTTACGGCTTTGACGGCGCAAGGGCGGATTCTATATTTTATCTTATCCCCAGTAAGGATAAAAACATAGCCGGTCACAATCTAAAGAGCTTTTACAGCGCGGTGACTCTCCTTAAAGAAAGCGGCGGTCTGTTTTTAAGCTATGCAGGCGGAGAGAAAAACAAGCCCGAAACCATTCAGGAAACGAGTACGGCTCAGGGCTGGTCGGCAATACTGACAGGTAAATGGGGAAATGAAAACGGAGTCCAAAAGCATGTTACCAAGAAAAACAGCGCCCCCACGATCTTGATGGAGTGCGCCGAAGACGGAATGAGCGCCCTGTTTGCTTCCATATGGGAAGATCATTTTACCATTACATATAAAGATGAGATAAAAACGGCAAAAGAAAAAGACCTGCCTTTGGAGTTTAAACAGGTGGCTGATGAAATACAGCTTCAGAGCGCTGTCCTTTCGGCTGTTGACGGCAGCACGGATATCATTTTCGCTATAAATGAATTTCCCGATTATAACGGTCATTCGCATGGTTTCGGTCCTGAGAATTACAGGTATGTGACCGGCATAACAAATGCCGACAGATACGCCTTTGAGCTTATCGAGCATATAGAATCACGTCCCGAATTTGAAAATGAGGACTGGCTGTATCTTATCACCTCCGATCACGGCGGTCATAACCGCGGGCATGGCACCCAGCAGGAATTTGACCGTATGACCTTTATTGCTTTAAATAAGCCGCTGCTGAAATGATCCGATAGCTGTTCGCACCGCGCGGAGAGCCGTTCCGTGCGGTGTGATCATGAATCCGCAAGCGGAAAAAATAATAAATTTAAAATTTGCTCTTGTTTTGTGGATTAAAATGTTGTATTATATATAGCGCACGGGCGCGTAGCTCAGTTGGGAGAGTGCTGCATTCGCATTGCAGAGGTCGAGGGTTCGACTCCCTTCGCGTCCACCATAAAAGCACATGCACCTTTTGGTGTATGTGCTTTTATTTTATTATCTTAGTATTATAGCAGAGGATGACCAGGCATATAAAAAGGCTGCGATCATTCGCAGCCTCAGCGTGTAGAAAAAGTTATAAATTCAGAAAAGAATGTATCCCTACACGCTGAACAGACTTCGAGAAATCGAGCTGAATTTCGTATTTGGCAATTCGTAGGCGTACAAAAGTACGTTAGAATTGACAAAGGCGGAAAGCGCAACCCCACTCAAATACTTGAGCGGGGTTATTACTTAAAAATATTAAACGGAGCGATGTGGGCATTACTCCCTACAATTTCCTATTTATAAGATAAATTTATTTTTGCGCGGTTCAGCCGACTTTATCGACAGGCTGAAGGCTGCGATCATTCGCAGCCTCCATTGATGGTCTGCCCGAGAGGGGTCGAACCTCCAGTCTTCTGAATCGGAATCAGATGCATTAGCCATTGTGCTACGGGCAGAAATATTAAATTTCATTTTTTTTATTTTACTACCTTAAAAGTGTTGTTGTCAATGAAGATTTGTGTTATAATCAAAAAAAATAAGAGAGGGAACCAAAAAATAATGTTAAATCTGATACCAAAACCGCGCAGTGCCAAGGTGTTGCCGGGAGTTTACAGACTTGAAAAAAACGCGAAAATAGATTCGCAGATCGAGCTTCCGCTCGTGAAAAACACAGGTAAAGCGGACGCACCCGTAAAAATTCTTAAGGACAACTCGCTGGAAAAAGAGGAATACCGTCTTCGTGTAGATGAAAACGGAGTGGAGATAAGTGCGTCGGATAAAGCAGGAGCGTATTACGCGCTCCAGACTCTGCGGCTGCTCGGAAGATTCGACGAGGGAAAAAACGAGGTGCCTTTTATTGAGATTTCCGATAAGCCGGAGTATTCATGGAGGGGCATACATCTTGATGAGAGCCGCCATTTCTTCGGAACGGAAAATGTAAAAAAACTGCTTGACGATATGTTCCGCTTAAAGCTAAACAGATTTCACTGGCATCTTACGGATGATCAGGGCTGGAGAATAGAAATCAAAAAATATCCTTTGCTTACACAAATCGGCTCAAAAAGGAGCCATACCCATATAGGCGGATGGGGCTGTACGAAGTCAGACAATACGCCCTACGGACCGTATTATTACACGCAGGAGCAGATCAAAGAGATCGTGGATTACGCTGCCGAGCGTTGTATTTCGATCGTGCCTGAGATCGATGTTCCTGCGCATTTCGCTGCTGCGCTTGCGGCATATCCGCATCTTGCCTGCCGCGATCTGAAAAGAGAGGTCTTCGGCGAGATGGGGGATATTCTGTTCAAACAGCGCAATATCAAGGACTGGAACCGACCGCTGTGTCTGGGCAAAAAAGAGAGCGTTCAGTTCATATTTGATGTGTATGACGAGGTGTGTGAGCTGTTCCCCTTTGCGTATTTCCATGTAGGCGGAGACGAATGTGACGTATCGGAATGGAAGACGTGCCCCGACTGCCAGAAAGCGATGAAGGAATACGGCTTTAAAAATGAAAAAGAACTTCAGAAAAAGCTGACGAATGAGCTGTGCGAATACCTGAAGAAAAAGGGCAAGCATATGATAGCTTGGAACGATGTGCTCAATCAGGGGATAGACAGACTGGACGACAGCATGGTCATTCAGCAGTGGCTGCCGGGTCAGGATAAGAACACAAAGCATTTTGCCGCCCACGGCGGAAAGGTCATAATGAGCAATCACAAGTCTTTCTATTTTGATATGACCTATTCTCAGTATCCTCTTGCAAATACTTATAAGTTTTCTCCCAAAAAATACGGGATAACCGATAAAAATTGCATGCTGGGCGTTGAGGGCGAGACCTGGACGGAATGGATAGATTCGTTCAGCAAGGTCCAGTTCCATCAGCACCCGAGAATGGAAGCTCTCTCAGAGGTTGCGTGGACTCCCGAAGAACAAAGGGATTTCAAGGAATTTCTCGGAAGATACAGGGCGTATAAAAGCGTGCTCAAGCCTTTAGGTATCCGTTTTGCGGCGGATCAGATCGCGATGCCTAAGAATCTTTTGAAGCGCGGTGATGTATGCCGAAAATTCAGATGCGGTGATCCGGATCTTGAATTTAAAGAAAATAACAGATTAAAGGAGTACTGAAAATGAAGATCAGTGAATTTCCGTCAGCGGTAATCCAGGAAAACGTTGAATATACCGTAAAAGAAATCACAAACGTAATCAAAAAGTACGGACCGCGTGAATCCGGCAATGAGGCGTGCTTTGACGCGCAGAAGCATCTCAAAAAAGAGCTTGATCAGTTTTGCGATGAAACGCATTTCGAGGAGTACAAAATGGCTCCCAAGGCGTTTCTGCATTTTACAAAACTGGTGGCAGCACTCGTGCTGGCGTCAATCGTCATCTGCCTTGCGCTTGTTTTTACGAACGTGATAACCTTTTTCGTTGCGCATTGCATCGTAGGTATCTGCGTGGCGATAGGTCTTTTTATAACTGCAATGGAATTTTTGATGTATAAGCAGTTTATGGACGGTATGTATAAAAAGGTAACAGCCCACAATCTTGTAGCAACAAGAAAGCCGCGCGGCGAGGTCAAAAAGAGAATCGTCATCAGCGGTCATATTGACGCCGCTTATGAATGGCGCCCGATCCTTTATTTAAAAGACAAGGGAATGGGGCTTTGGCTGGGTCTTGCCATCGGCAGCGCTGTTATTTCACTCATAATCGCAATCATCTGCGTTATAGCAAACTTTGCGGATATGGGCGCTTTCGGAGATTTCATGCTGGATTATTCATACTATTTTAATGTTATTACAGCCATATCCATGATCCTTTTGTTCACCTTTGTTGATTTCAGCAGAATCTCTCCCGGCGCGAACGATAATCTTACCGGCACCTATGCAGCCGTATGCGCTCTGCGCATGCTGGATATGGCAGGGGTTGAGTTGGAAAACACAGAGGTCGTTGCAATGATAACCGACGGCGAGGAGGCAGGTCTCAGAGGTGCGAAGGCGTTTGCACAGGAGCATAAGGACGAATATCTCAACAGCGGCGTTGAAACCGCGGTGCTTTGTGTTGACACACTGACCGATCTGGAGTATCTCAATGTTTATTATAAGGATATGACAGGCACTGTTAAAAACGATAAGGAATTTTCCGAGCTTGTGAAACAGTCTGCGGCAGACGCAGGGTATGATTCGGCAGAGCTTGCGAATCTTTTCTTCGGCGCATCGGACGCTGCGGCGTTTTCCCAGGCAGGTATCAAGGCAACTTGTCTTGCCGCTATGGATCCCGCTCCTGCCGATTATTACCATAACCGCAGAGACAGCTATGACAGGCTTGTTCCCGAGGCAATCGAAACGGGGTATAAAACCGTTCTGGCAACAATCTTTAATTTTGACGCAAAATAAGGATGGACGTATCATCACAAGCAAAACCGCTCAAGTATTTGGGCGGTTTTATTCATTGAGGGATATTTAAACGGAGCGATGCAGACACCGCTCCCTATAATATATATTTCGGCAAACAAATTTGTTTGCTGCGCGGTTCGGCCGCCTTTTTTGACAGCATAAATGCATGGTTTTTCCATGCGTTTATTTTTTTTGATGATCTTTCTAAATTTTCAGGCAGAATATAGAAATTTTTGTGCAATATTTTCAAGTATAATAAAACCGAAAGGAGACTTTGTTATGAAGAAATTTAAAATCAGTATTCTATGCCTGCTTGCAGTCGTGATATTTACAGTTTCTTTAACTGCGGTCAAGGCAAACGGAGCAAAAAGTGATGTTTTCAAAGCGCAAACCGATTATATCACAGCTGAAAATCTTGCTCTGTCAAAAGCGTCAGATAAATTCAAGAAGCTGACGGACGGGAATTATTCTTCCTGCTGCAACCTCTTCAGAAAAGGCGGCGTACAGATCGATCTTGATCTTGAAAGCGCGCAGGATTTTAACTGCATCGTTTTAAAAGAAAAGGGCTTAAATATCAAATCGTTTACCGTACTTGCCTCGGCGGACGGCGAAACGTTCGCCGAGATCTACGAAGGGGATAAGATCGAATATCATCGCCTTTGCACCTTTGATACCGTGAACGCCAGATACATAAGGATCTTTATTAATGACGCGGATCAGGCTTTCGCGCTCAGAGAAATCGAGGTGTATAATCAGCAGCCTGTTGACCGCTCCGATTTCAGAACGACCGCTTATATTCTCAACAGTGATTTTTATACCGTAATGGACGATGAAGCGATACCTGAAGACGAAAAACGTGACGCCGTTATCGAAATGCTCCGCAATTATCATTTTTCAGGGCTTACACACGTGAATTTTTACTGCGGCGTGTCTTTTGATGAAAACGGAAATGTGCTTCTCAACGGTTTGCAGAATGATGAAAAGTCAGAAAAAGATCTGGCTTTTATGATGGATTGTATGCGTGAACTCGGCGGAGAAGATTTAAAAATCGTTTATACGATAGGGCTGAGCACGGGCAGTCCGCAGACTGAGCCGGCAATGACGGAAAATAAAGATGTGTTTATAGATAACCTGATATCGTTCGCCAATACATTCGGTTTTGACGGAATCGATTTTGATTATGAATTTCCGCAAAGCGATTATGAATATCAGATCTTCGGGGATCTGCTCGTTGAACTGAAAGAGAGAATGAACAGTGAGATGAATGTGGGGGAGAACAATATACTTTCCTGCGCTTTCGGTACGCGCGATATCGATTATCCGAAAGAGGTTGTTGAGGCTATCGATATCGTTAATATGATGACGTATGATATCTTTGATCAGGATGGCCAGCATTCAAGCTTCTGGAGCTGCGCCGTGCAGGGCGTTGCATATTTGGAATCCGTGGGCTTCACAAGAGATCAGATCAATATAGGAATCCCGTTTTACGGAACGCAGACGGACGCGCTTATGGAACAGTATATTTATAAGGATATACAGAATTACGGATATTTTGATAATACATATACCTTTAATTCTTATTTTAACGGTGAACCTACACAGGTTTATTTCAATTCGGCAGCGCTTGTGCGCGATAAGACGGCGTACGCGGTTTTAAGTGACTGCGGCGGAATTATGGCTTGGCATTTTTCGTGCGATACCGATTACGCGTCCGAATACGCACTGTGGCGCGCCGTATATGACGCGGAAGATCAGTTCGGAGGTGCTCAGCAATGAAAAAAATTTTGAAAGCAAACGCAATGAATGCCGCAGCCTTTTCCGTTGTGTTTTATGTTTTTTCAATGTTTCTCACCCTTGATGTTTACTGTAAAAATCAAGTCACGCCCGAGACGCCGCTTTATAATATTGCCGGCCTGCCGTTTCTGCGTATGGAATTTGTTTTAATCGTTTTTGCGCTGGCTTTTGCTGCCGGCATACTGCTTGCCGCGCTGCTGAAAACGTTCGGCAGGACTCTGCTGCCATTCTCACTCGGCTGCCTTGGCTTGATCAGTGTGTTTATGTTTGTTTTTGATGTGAACACGATGCAGATATTCAGCCCCACGATGAGAATCAGCCATGTCATTATGACGGTGTCGCGCGTGCTCGCGATCATGGCGGGCGCAAGCGGAATATTCACAGGCGTTTGCGCTGCATTTCTTTCCTCATCCGTCATATCGAAAAAACCGGCTGCCGCTGCCGGCTTGTGCGCCCTTCTGTGCAGTGTTTTCACCAATGCGGAAAATCTGCAGACTCTGCTTTATCTGCTTTGTGCGGCATTGCTTCTTGCAGGCGCGCTGCTCGCTGATTTTTTTCCTTCCGAAAAAGCTTTAAGACCTGTTTTGCTCAAAAAAGGAAGCGCCGCTTCATCCGCTTTTGAATTTTTAAGCGTGCTTTCACTCACTGCACTTTACGCCGTAAGTGAAAGTGTCATCCTTAATAATGCCGGAGCCGGTTATACCGCGCTCACGGTCATACAGGGAATGCTTTTGCTTTTGATCGTATGGCTTTCAGACTATAAAAGGTCTTGCCTGCCGGGTGTGTTTGCGGTTTTGCTTGGAGGTGTAACGGGGTATATTCTTGTTCATTACGCGTCCGAAGTGATCACGTATTCTTCAAACAGAGTGGTTTACGTAGTGGCGTATTTCATTCCGGTGATCTTGCTTATCCTTTCCGCCGTCTTTGCTCTGCTGAGCAAACGCGGCAGCTCCGAAACAGCCTGAACACAGATCTGAAATTACTTGTTAAAATGCCTGAAACCTGCTTTGCAGCACGTTTCAGGCATTTGTCTTTACCTGTATAAATTTTTTCAGAAAAAAATAAAGCCTTGCGTTCAGCAAGGTTTATGACCCCGTTATCATTTCTCGTTCAGCGCTTTCAGCGTGATCTTTATTGCGTCTTCCACTATTTTAAGCTGATTGTCATCAAGTGTTAAAAGCAGGCTTTCAATTGCCGGAAACCGATTCGTTTTTTTGCTGCCCAACAGCAGAAAATCCGATGAGGTGCTGAGCGTATTGCATATCTTTATGATCGTTGAAACGGAAGCCCCGACCTTTCCTCTTTCCAGATCGGATACATACTGAACGGACACATTGATCGCCTCAGCCAGTTTTTCCTGCGTGTATTCGGCTTTCTGGCGCGCTTCTTTTATTCTTTCTCCTATTTGTATGTTGATTTCCTTTTTTTGGGGCATTCCCATCACCTCTTACATTTATTATAAGAAAGTGTTGAAATTTTATAAACAATGTGTTACTTTTATATAAACTAAGCGTATAACACTTATAAATGAACGCTTTTATCTGTTACGGCTTTGAACGGGGGTGAATATTAAACGAATTTGATTGTTTTTCCGTAAAATAATACAGATTATAATGTGAAGCATTTCTTTAAGGAGGAAATTATGAAAAAACTCAGAACAAAATTTGTATGCGCGGTTCTGGCGTTCTGTATGCTGCTGAGCGGAACCGTGGGCGCTTTCGCCGCGGATCCCGCATATACGGCAAAGTATGACTGGAAAGCCTCAAAGGAGGTTTATTCCGCCATCATTGATGATGCGGATAAGATCCTTGCCGGCGCGGCTTTCAACGCCAACACCGTTCAGGAAATGTGGAAGCTCATGCCGCAGATAAATGATCTGCTCTCCAATCTGGGGCTGGACCTCGGAACGGGCAAGGCGGAATATTATGTTGACGCCGATGAAAAGATTTTTGCCGATCTTCCTGCATATGCGGAAGCTAATTCCATCGAAACGGTGAATACCGATGTGCTTCAGTCTTATTTTGCCGAGCATCCGGCTCCGATTGGTTCAGCCGATGATTTCAAGATCGCAGTAAAAGCTTTTGTAAATAAACTTATCAGCAATGAGCTTTGTATGATTTTGTTTTTAGTGATAGGATTTGCAGGAGAAATAGACTGGACTGTTGAGGAGACTTACGATTATTATCGCTCGCTGTTTGGTTCGGTAGATGACATTTGCGAAGTGCTCGGCGTCAATCAGGAGATGTCACTTTATGACGCTTATGATCTGGAAGGAATCTCTCAAAGCGAATCGGATCTGCAGACCGCACCCGATGTTGCAAGGTATATAAACAATATCGTTGATACCCTTATTCCGAATACGGTTGATAAGGCCGTCGGCATTATTCAGAATGTTATGCTTCCCGAAAACAGCGCAAAGCTTTACAGTGCTGTCAGCAATATCATCACAAAGCTCGGCGAAATGATCCCGAACCTTGAAACCAATCTCGGCGCTTTGGGCATGCAGCTGGATCTTTCCGCGATCAAAGATATATTAGCTCCCATCAGTAACGCCGTTAAGAATCTTCCTCTGAACGAAGACGGCTCTATTGACTGGAATCCCGCGCTTGAATATCTGATCAATAAGGTAATTTTGCCTGAGTTAGCCGGAATAGATCTCAATGCAATCAGCTTCGGCGAGGGCGGCAACGGCATACTGAAATTCAGCGCTGTAAATCCTGATAATCTGGCGCAGGCTGCCGATACAACGGACGCGCTGAATGTGGCCATGCATTATCTCTACGAAAATATAAATGCAAATAAAGAGACAATCGATACGCTGATTGAACTTATTTTGCCTCCGCTCAATGTAACACTGCCGCAGGAGGTAACGGATATCCTTAATATGGTAACTACCAATACGGAGAGCGATGCAGTATGGAATATCTACAGCATGCTGCACGTAGCTGCGGGTTATGAAGCACCCGTTATGCCGGAGGATCCGAATCAGCCGTCAGACCCGAGCGACCCGACAGATCCGTCTGAACCCACGCCTGACGATCCCGGTAATACGGATACCCCGTCAGACAACAGCGGAAATAAAACGGACGACGGCAGAAAAACAGACGTGAACAACAAAAACACAGCGAATCCCAAACTGCCGAACACGGGCGCTGAGGAAATGGGCGCCCTGTTCGTTATCATTCCGATAGCCGCGGCAGGTGCATTTATGCTTGTTGCTGCTCTCAGAAAAAGAGCGCTTGAAAAATAAGTTTTTGAAAAAGTAACACCATACTTTTTCTCTCCTTTGCGGCGGGCGTGCTCCCGCCCGCCGCGATAGTTTCCGTTCAAAGCAAACAGAAAACCGTTAAAAATCAAAAATCCCGTGCGTGGAAATCTGTTCCCACACGGGATTCCTTTTATACGTTCGGACTGATACGGTCAGCAGACCATTCCGCCCTCTATCCAGCCGATCGCGCTCGAATATTCATCTTTATAAGAATCAAGTCTTTCCGAATTGGCGTCAACAAACGCAAGAAACTCATCCGTGTCTTCAAAGTCAAACGTGAAATCCTGCTCAAAATCATATGTGGCGGTGAACATCATATCAAAGATATCGTCGGGAGAATAATCCTCAAGCATTTTGTCCGCCGCAAGCTCCGTCACGCGGTCAAGAGCGTTTTTCGCCGTGGCTTCAAGATCGGCTCTGTCTGTTTCAATCTCACTGTCTTTTTCGCAGTATTCAAAAATATCCTCTTCTGTGAAGCCTGCCTTTTCAATATAGTCAACGGCGTCTTCAAAGCCGGTCTCGTTTACTTCGTCAAAGACCCTGTACGCAAATTCTCCCAAAAGATTCTGAAGCGCCACCGCCTTGAATATGCAGTCGATCTCGTTTCCGGGCTCGTCCGTAACAACAAAGCCGTCCTCCTTAAACTGTTCCCATATAAGGCTGTAAAAGATCGAATATTTCGGTGTCTCGTCAAATATTGCTTCGTAAATGTAAGAGTTGATATCCATGAAGTATTCTCCTTTTTCATTTGACATTGCTATTTTATATCATAGCTATTGTATATCATTATGTTAACATTTTCAATATTGCAATGGAAAATATAATGATATATAATTATAATGATTATTATTAAATTAAAAGGTGTGCTTATGACGGCTGTACTTTCAAGCGAAAGCGTAAAAGTTGTTTGCCTTAAAGAGGGCGCAATGCTTCATTCACTGGTGAAAGATAATGTTGAATATCTGTGGCAGGGCGATAAAAACTATTGGGGAGGTCAGGCGCCCGTCTGTTTCCCGATAACGGGGGTGCTGAGAAATTCAAGATCTGCGGCGTTCGGCAGGGAATGCTGTATGAAGCGCCACGGTATCGCAAGAATCAATCCTTTTGAAATAAAGGAGCAGGGCGGAAATTTTGTGTGCTTCGTTCAGAATTCGAGCGGGGAAACCAAAAAAGCTTTTCCGTTTGATTATTCTCTTGAAATCCGTTACACCGTGCTGCAGAATACGGTAACGACGCGCTACACGGTAAAAAACACGGGAACAGATAAGCTGCCCTTTGTTATCGGCGGTCATCCCGCTTTCAACTGCCCGCTTGAAAAAGGTGAAGCGTTTGAGGATTACTCGGTCGAGTTTTCACAGCCCGTCACGCAGAAATGTCTGCGCCCGGATGTTCAAACAGGGCTTATCGACATTTCAAAAAGATATGATGTGCTCGATTCGCCGAACAGGATCGATATGGATCATTCCCTGTTTGAGCAGGACGCCATGGTCTTTGACGGCATCAAGCCTAAAACTGCGGTGCTGAGCGCCGGCGGCAGGGGAGTGCGTGTTGATTATCAGGATTTTGAAAATCTGCTTATATGGTCTTCGTCAAACGGCGGCAATTTTGTTGCGCTGGAGCCTTGGACGGGGATCTCAACCTGTTCCGATGAGGACGATATATTTGAACACAAACGCGGAATGACGGTGCTTGAACCGAACTGTGAAGCCTCTTTTCAGTTTAAAATTACTTTGATATAGGTGAAATATGAATTACGGATTTTTCAGAGCGGCGGCGGCGAGTCTGAAACTGAGACCCGCCGACCCCGGTTACAACAAAGAGGAGATAAAAAAAGCAATAGACAAGGCGCTTGAGAATCAGGCAAGACTGCTTGTTACGCCGGAGCTTTCCGTTACCGGCTACACCTGTGCCGATCTCTTTTTTACAAACTCTCTGCTGACATCCGCTGAAAACGCGCTGGCGGATATAGCGGAGTATACCGCCGGCAAAAATATTGCCGTGCTCGTCGGTATGCCCGTAAAATACAGAAACAGCCTTTATAACTGTGCTGTGCTTATTGTGAACGGCGCTGTTGCCGGAATCGTACCTAAAATGCATATTGCCAATTATAACGAGTTTTATGAGAAACGCTGGTTTGCTTCGGGTGCCGATTTTCGTGAGCCTGCGGATATGGATTTCTGCGGATTTGAAACCAAGATCGGCAGCCGGCTTTTTGATCTGGGCGGCGGAGCAATACTCGGCATAGAATTGTGCGAGGATCTGTGGGTGCCATGCCCGCCGAGCGGAGAGCTTGCGCAAAAAGGCGCGAATATAATAGCCAATCTTTCGGCAAGCGATGAATACGCTTCAAAGGCGCAGTATAGGGAGCAGCTTGTGCTGAATCAGTCTGCGCGCTGCGTGTGCGGCTATGTTTACGCCGGAGCGTCGGTGTTTGAAAGTACAACCGATCTGCTCTTCGGCGGAGCGCTGTTCGCAGCGGAGAACGGCTCGATGCTTGCGCAGGGCGAGCGGTTTTTGAGACGGACCAATCTGATCTGTGCCGATATTGATATTGAAAAGCTCAGCGCGCTCAGACTCAAGAATATGTCGTTTGAAAACAGTGTGAGTCATGCCGAAGCTGTTTGCGCAGAGGTGGAAAACGATCGCAATGATCTGAAATACAGGTTTGTGGACCCGTATCCTTTCGTGCCGCAGAATGATGAGAAACGCCGCGATCGCTGCAAGGAGATCTTTTCCATTCAGGCGGGCGGGCTCGCCAAACGGCTGGAGCATGTGGGTTCAAACGGAGTCGTGCTCGGAATCTCGGGAGGTCTGGATTCCACATTGGCGCTGCTTGTCTGCGCCGAGGCAATGCGCCTTACCGGCAAAAGCAATTCAGATATTCTCGGCGTAACGATGCCCGGCTTCGGCACAACGGACAGAACCCATAACAATGCCGTTCAGCTTATGAAGATGCTTGGCGTTACGGTTAAAGAAGTGGATATCAAAGAGGCGTGCACGGTTCATATGCGTGATATCGGGCATAACCCGGATATTCACGATATCACTTATGAAAACACACAGGCAAGAGAACGCACCCAAGTGCTCTTTGACCTCGCAAACAAGCATGGCAAGCTGCTTGTCGGCACGGGCGATCTCAGCGAGCTTGCTATGGGCTGGTGCACATACAATGGAGATCATATGAGCATGTACGGCGTGAATGCATCCGTTCCTAAGACGCTTGTGCGATGGCTGGTTGATTATGTAGCTTCGGTCAGCGAGGAAAATACTGCGAAGGTGCTTTATGATATTCTGGATACCCCTGTTTCTCCCGAGCTGCTTCCGCCGGATGAAAACGGCAATATCGCACAGAAAACAGAGGAAAATATCGGACCTTATGAACTTCACGACTTTTTCCTTTACCATTTTATACGCTTCGGTTTTTCAAAGGCAAAGCTTATTCGTCTTGCGTTCAAGGCGTTTGACGGCAAATATACGAAAGATACGATCACACAATGGGCGGATGTGTTCGTGAAGCGCTTTTTCATAAGTCAGTTTAAACGAAGCTGTGTGCCGGATTCACCTAAGGTGGGCTCCGTTTCCCTTTCACCCAGGGGGGATTGGCGTATGCCGAGCGACGCCTCATTTGCCGCTTATTTAAACGGCTCGGAAGATCATCAATCATAATCAGGAGGTAAATTTTATGTCTGAAGAAAATAGAGATTTTGCAGAGAGCGAAGAAATGAATGTCTCTCAATCGAAAAAGAAAAAACGGATTGTTATTATAACAACGGCTGCCATCGTTGTGATCGCAGTGGTTGCGGTATGCGTCTGGAAATTCGCTGGAAGCAGCGAAACGGCGGGCGGTGAGAACACTTCCGGCAATACGGTCACCGCTGCCGAAACCACTCAGCTCACTCCGGGAATCGAAAACGGTGAATTCGTGGAAAGCGCGCCTGCCGCTTCACAGAGCAGCGGATCATCCGGCAACGGCTCGGGCGGAGGCTCTCAGAGCGGTTCGGGTTCTCAGGGCGGTTCCGGCTCGCAGGATCAGAATCAGTCTGCAGGCGGTTCAGAGAACGGCGGCTCGGATAACGGCGATTCCGAAAAGGAAGAGCCTGTTTCAAGGTATATAGATGTTGAGATAACCATGCCGAATGACGGCGGTGCTTCGGATAAACTGTTTGTGTATGTAAACGGTGAGCTTCAGAATGAGGAAGGCGTTGACGTCAGTATTAACGGTTGGGTATACCGTTTCCGCACGGCAGAGCAGTATGAGGGTGTTGTCAGAGTTGAGGCAAGGCTCCGGAATTACGGCACGAGCGCGTCTCAGGTTTCCACCGAAACGGGAGATTCCGTTATGTTCTCCATGCCTCTTGACGGCTCAGAGGAAAATTTCGTGGATCTCGGCTGAAAAGGATAGAATTACAGACGGAGCGCTCCTTGATCGGAGCGCTTCGTCAGGCTGTCGATAAAGTCGGCTGAACCGCGCAAAGGATAAATTTGTTTGCAAAATGATGAATTGAAAGGAGCGATGCCCGCATCGCTCCGCTTAAATCTTACAAAGTAATAACCTCGCTCAAGTATTTGAGCGGGGTTGCGCTTTCCGCCTTTGTCGGCTTTACCGTACCCATGTACGCCTACAAGCCGCCAAATGCGAAATTCAGCTCGATTTCTCGAACCCTGTTCAGCGTGTAGGATACGTATTTTTCTAAATTTTTGCTTTTTCTACACGCTGCGGAGCGCTCCTTGATCGGAGCGCTCCGTTTTTCGTGCGCATTAAGAATGATTTTGTAAATTTTTGGCTGAAATACTGCTTTTTGGTTTGATTTACCGAAAAATCGGTGAATTATATAATTTTACGCTGTTTGAACGGCGGATAATTATATAAAATTATTTTAAATATTAAAAATGTTTATTGAATTATGATATTTGTTGTGTTAAAATATGTGCGGACTGCGAAAAGGGCATAGTGCGCCCTTTTGCTATCAGGGGAGAGTATAGGATGTGTTCTTTGGCCGCGTATCTGCGGCGCGGATTCTTCCCGCTGTCTGAATCTGTAAATTATGAACAAAAGTTCTGTCAGGAGGTAATTGATTAAAATGTTACAAAGAAAAAAGAAAACGATGGACGGTAATAACGCCGCTGCTCATGTTTCTTATGCGTTTACTGAAGTAGCTGCTATCTATCCCATTACCCCGTCGTCCGTTATGGCTGAGGTAACAGATGTTCTTTCATCACAGAGTGCCAAGAACATTTTCGGCCAGAGCGTAAAGGTGCAGGAGATGGAATCAGAAGGCGGCGCGGCAGGTGCTGTTCATGGTTCTCTTTCGGCAGGTGCGCTCACAACTACTTATACGGCTTCACAGGGTCTTCTTCTTATGATCCCGAATATGTATAAGATCGCCGGCGAGCTTCTCTCTTCGGTCATCCATGTATCCGCACGCTGTGTTTCCACGCATGCGCTCAATATTTTCGGAGATCATTCGGATATTTATGCCTGCCGTCAGACAGGTTATGCAATGCTCTGCTCCAATAACCCGCAGGAGGTTATGGATCTCGGTGCCGTTGCGCATCTTTCCACTCTGAAATCTTCCGTGCCTTTCCTTCATTTCTTTGACGGATTCCGTACTTCGCACGAGATCCAGAAGATCGAGGTCTGGGATTACGAAGATCTTAAATCCATGGTGGATATGGACGATGTTAAGCGCTTCAGAGCGCACGCTCTGAATCCTGAGCATCCCACACTGCGCGGCTCTGCCGAAAACTCGGATATCTTTTTCCAGCACAGAGAGGCTTGCAACAAGTATTATAACGATGCCGTAGAGACCACTGTTATGTATATGAACATGGTAAATGAAAAGATCGGCACGGATTATAAGCCGTTCAATTACTACGGCGCTCCTGATGCAGAGCACATCATCATTGCTATGGGCTCCGTATGCGACACCATTGCCGAAACTGTTGATTATCTTAACGCAAGAGGCGAAAAAACAGGTCTTGTTAAGGTTCATCTTTACAGACCCTTCTCAGCAAAATACCTGCTTGACGTTATCCCCTCAACAGTAAACAAGATTTCTGTTATAGACAGAACAAAAGAGCCCGGCTCTATCGGCGAACCGCTTTATCTGGATGTTGTTGCCGCTCTGAAAGGCTCTCCGTTTGAAACAACTCCGATCTATCACGGCCGTTACGGACTCGGCTCAAAGGATACCGTTCCCGCTCATATTATTGCTATCTATAACAATATGAATGCGGACGAGCCTAAAGAGGTCTTCACCATCGGTATTGTTGATGATGTTACGAATCTTTCACTTGAGGCCGGCGAGAATATTGACACAACTCCCGCAGGCACCACAAGCTGTAAGTTCTGGGGTCTCGGCTCAGACGGTACGGTCGGCGCAAACAAGGACTCCATCAAGATCATCGGTGATAACACGGATAAATATGCACAGGGTTACTTCTTCTATGATTCAAAGAAGTCCGGCGGTATCACCGTATCGCATCTTCGTTTCGGCGATAACCCGATAACCTCCACTTATCTGATCAATAAGGCTAATTTCGTTGCCTGCCACTGCCCATCATATGTAACAAAATATGATATGGTTCAGGATCTTGTTCCCGGCGGCACATTCCTTCTCAACTGCATCTGGTCGCCTGAGGAGCTTGATAAACAGCTTCCGGCAGCTATGAAGAGATATATTGCAAATAACGATATCAATTTCTATATCATCAACGGTATCAAGATCGCTGAAGAGGTAGGTCTTGCAGGAAGAGCTTCAACGATTCTTCAGTCCGCCTTCTTCACCATTTCCGGCATTCTTCCCGTTGACAAGGCGATCGAGCTTATGAAAGCAAAGGCAACTGCCAAGTTTTCTAAGAAGGGTGACGCTGTTGTAGCTGCGAACCACCAGGGTATTGACAGAGGCTCCAAGGAAGTCATCAAAGTTGATGTTCCCGAAAGCTGGAAGACCGCTGCCGATGAGGAGAAAGAGCTTGAAGTAAAGACAGACCGTCCTGAAATGAAGAAATTCGTTAAGGAGATTCTTGACCCGGTTGATCATCAGAAGGGTGATAAGATCCCCGTATCTAAGTTTGTCGATATGGCAGACGGCGTATATCCTCAGGGTTCTTCCGCATTTGAAAAACGCGGTATTGCCGTTGATGTTCCTGAATGGGATCCCGCAAGCTGCGCTCAGTGTAACAGATGCGCAATGGTTTGCCCGCACGCTGTTATCCGTCCTGTTGCTCTTACGGCAGAGGAACTTGCAGCTGCACCTGCAAATACCAAATCCGTTGATCTCAAGGTTCCGAAGGATTCAGGTCTTAAATTTGCTCTTATCGTTTCAACCCTTGACTGCACAGGCTGTGCGTCCTGCGCAAATGTCTGCCCGACCAAGTCTCTCACAATGAAGCCCATCGCTTCTCAGATGGACAGCCAGCCGGTATTTGACGCTCTTTGCGACATCGATCCCAAGCCCGAGGTAGCATCGGATAAAACCATCGTTTCAACACAGTATCTCAAGCCTTATCTTGAGTTCTCCGGCGCCTGCGCTGGCTGCGGCGAAACGCCTTACGCTAAGCTTGCTACGCAGCTTTACGGCGACAAGATGTATATCGCTAACGCAACCGGATGTTCCTCGATCTGGGGCGGTTCCGCACCGTCAACACCTTACACGGTCGATAAGAAAGGAAACGGTCCTGCTTGGTCTAACTCACTGTTTGAAGATAACGCGGAATTCGGTCTCGGCATGTTCCTTGCACAGTCTCAGATCCGTGAAAGACTTGCCAAAGACGCGCTTGCTCTTAAAGACACAAGCGTTGGCGACAAGGTTCAGGCTTATCTTGATACTTTCCATTCAACACGCGGAAATGACGCTCCGGCAAAAGCTCTTATTGAAGCTCTTGAGAATACAACATTTGAGGGTGCTGAGAAAGAAGCCGCTGAAGACTTCCTTAAGGATAAGAGCTATGCTGCTAAGAAGAGCCAGTGGATCTTCGGCGGTGACGGCTGGGCTTATGATATCGGCTTCGGCGGTCTCGATCATGTGCTTGCTCAGAATCAGGACGTAAACGTTCTCGTGTTTGATACCGAGGTTTATTCAAATACGGGCGGTCAGGCATCTAAGGCCACTCCTACCGGCGCAGTAGCACAGTTTGCCGCTTCGGGTAAGATCACAAAGAAAAAGGATCTTGCCAAGATCGCTATGTCTTACGGTTATATCTATGTTGCTCAGGTTGCTATGGGCGCTGATTATAATCAGTGTCTGAAAGCGTTCAAAGAGGCGGAGGCTTATAACGGTCCGTCACTTATCATCTGCTATGCTCCCTGTATCAACCATGGTATCAAGATGCCGTTCAACCAGGCAGAGCAGAAGAAAGCTGTTGCAGCAGGCTATTGGAATCTGTTCAGATTCAATCCCGATCTTGTTGAACAGGGCAAGAATCCGTTCAGCCTTGATTCCAAGGCTCCCACAGCTGATTATATTGAATTCATCAACGGTGAAACACGTTACTCTTCACTCAGAAGAAGCTTCCCCGACAAGGCGGATAAGCTGTTTGATATTGCTGCCAAGAACGCAGTTGCAAAATACAACGATCTTCTTCGCACGGTTGAGTATTACGCGCCTAAAAAGGATTAATCGGTAAATACTGGAATTGATTAACTGTATACACCTTTTGGTTTAAGCCAATTAACAAAACGGGACTTCACAAGAGGTCCCGTTTTTGTTATAATTTTATATATGCATTAGATACAATTTGATTCACAGTATAAGGTGTTTTTATGTTTAATTTGCAAAAAGAGTCGTTCTTCATAGATCTTTCATATAAAAAACAATTTGATTATGATGTTATCATCGTTGCAGGTCAGTCCAATGCGGAGGGCTATGGAAAGCACGACCCAAAATATATCTACACACCGCATAGACCCATCTACGGATACAACGGCAAAAAAGGTGTGACTCTCGCGGGTGATAAGCAATACGGTATCGGTAATAAAGCTGCCTCTTTTGCTCTTTATTTTGCCGATAAATATGTTAAATCGGGCTGTCTTGCTTCCGGCAGATCCTTGCTTGTGCTGAACGCGGCAGTCGGCGGAACAGGCTTTTCGGATCACCGCTGGGGAAAAGGCGAAGACCTATCGGAGCGTCTGTACTTTCTTACTGAAAAATTTTTACATAAAAACCCGAGAAACAGATCGGTTGCGTTTTTATGGCATCAGGGTGAAACAGATGTGCAGGAAAAGATGGATCCCCAAGCTTACGCGGAAAATCTTAAAGTTATAGTAGAGCGTGTGCGCAGGATAACGCAGAATCCCTTTCTTCCGTTTATCAGCGGAAATATGGTTCCCTCATGGATGTCTGAAAATCCTTTTTCATACGAGATCGCGGATGCGACGCGTTTGTTGATGAAAAACCTGCCTTTCTGCGCGTATGTTGAAACAGACGGATTAATCGGAAATCCCGGAGAAGATCATATTCACTTTTCGCGCTCAAGCTGCGCCGAACTCGGCGGAAGATATTTTGAAAAATACTGCGATATATTGAAAAGAAGATAACTTAATGGATTCAAGTCAAAACTTCAAACTAAAATCAAGGTGATCAGCGTGTTTGAAAATCTAAAAAAGATATCTGTTCCGATTCCCGGAGAGCATAGCAAAAAGCCGCTTTCGATCAATTTAGTAGGCGAAACGATTTGTGATGAAAAATTTAATATTAAGAGGGAAAGCAGCGATCTGATCTCTCTGGAATACATCGTTGACGGATATGGTACCCTTGAAATTAACGGGCAGGTCCTGAAACCGGAGAAAGGCGATGTTTTCTTTTTGCCTATGGGAAGCAGACATCATTATTTTTCACAGCGGGAAAACGGCTGGCACAAGTACTTTATTTCGTTTTACGGAAAAATGGCTGATGCGCTTATAGAAAATTATCTGCCTGAAGACACATATCTTTTTAAAGGCGTGTTTCTTGAAAAAAATTTCCGAAGGGTGTTCGATATCGCTTTCAACACGGAAAGTCTGTCGGAAACAGAGCAGCTTCTGGGCGTTGAGCTTTTCAAGATATTTTCTTCACTGTATGAGAAACGCACCGTGGATCAGCTGGATTTTGCTGATAAGATAAAAAGAAATATAGAAAATCATCTGGATGATGAATTTAATCTGGATGCTTTGTGCAGTTATATGAATTATTCAAAAAATCATATTATTAATGTGTTTTCCGATAAATTCGGAAAGACGCCGTATCAGTATTATCTTGAATGTAAAATCAATCTTGCAAAGGATTATCTTCTGAATACCAATCTCACGATATCAGAAATTGCATCTGCACTTTCCTATTCTAATCCGCAATATTTTTCGCTTTGTTTTAAGAAAATGACGGGATATTCTCCCCGGAATTACAGAATCAATGCAAAAATGTGATAATTTATATTCTTTTTGTGATTAATATAAATGAAAAATAGCTGTTTTTGTGATATTTTATTATAAGAGGCATTTTATTCTGCCGGAAAGAAGGTGAATTAAATGAAAGATCTTTCATTTTATCTCGTTACCGATACGCATTATTATGATACATCGTTTAAAGCAAGCGGTCCGGCTTATGAGAGAAGGAGCCGCACGGATCAGAAATGCGTGGCGGAGACCGGCGCAATCATTGATGCCGGATTTGCACAGATAGCCGCAGATAAAGACGCGGATATCATTCTCATTCCCGGTGACCTTGTTTACAGAGGCGAATATCAGAGCCATGTGGGCTTCAGGGAAAGACTGTATAAGCTTAAAGAGCAGGGCAAAAGAATTTATCTTATAACCGCCCGCCACGATTATGCTGAAAATCCCGTTGAATTCGACGGCGAAGAGGAGATACCCGTAAAAGGAATGGAACGCAGTGACCTGCGTGATTTTTACGGGGATTTCGGATTTGATGAGGCTATTTCGGAGCATCAAGAGTCCATGTCTTACGTGGTTCAGCTTCAGCCGGGTTACAGACTGCTTGCGTTGAACTGTGACGGAGACTGCAAAGATTTCAAAGGCCTTTGGGACGATCAGATGAGGTGGGCGCTTGATGAAATTAAAAAGGCGCATGACGCCGGTGATTACATATTTGCTATGACCCATTATCCGCTGCTCCCGTTTTCGCCTGTTATGAATTTTATAGGAGACGCTAAGTTGACCGACTGGGAAAAGCGTGCAAATGAATTTGCGGACGCCGGTATGAATCTGATTTTTACAGGCCATATGCACGCCCAGGCACTTACTCAATACACAACTGAAAAAGGGAATACCATAACGGATATTCAGACGGGCTGCTTTGTCGGTTGCCCCTGCGCTTACCGCCGTGTTGTGATGGATGATGAAAAGATAACCGTAAAGTCATACACGATCCATGATTTCGACTGGGATAAAGGCGGCAGATCCGCGTCTGAGTATTTTCAGTGGCGTTTTGACAGGATGATCCTTGATATAGTGGACGCTATGGCTTATGATTTTGCGTTCTTCACAAGACTTTTCGGCGGTCCGGAAAAGAATAAAAAACTGAAAATACCGGTAACAATAGCCGGAAAGATCCTGCAGAAGCTCACGCTCGGCGGAGTCGGAAGACTGCTTTGCTTCAAGGTCGATCCTACAATCAAGCACAAGCTTCTGAAAGATACCGCTGTAGAACTTGTCAGGAATATTTTTGTAGGCGATGAGCCTTATGTTCGGGGAACGCCTATGTATAACGCCGTAAACAGCTTTTTAAGCAGGCTTTCGCCTGTTCTTCATATCGTAGAAAACAAGCTCGGCGAAAAACAGCCGCTTCTGGCTGATATCAAGGGCTTTGTGCTTTCTATGATCGGTGATGAAAAGCAGATGGATTATGATGCTGTGCTGAAAAAGTAATTCAAAGGGGTAAATTTTATGGAAAATGTAATTGCTTCTCCTGTTTCCCAGGAGAAAAAATATGTTAAAATAAAAGAATTCGTGCTCTATTTGTTTGCCGTGTTCTTTTATACGAATATGACGGGCATGATAGGTTCTTACAGAAGCGCTTATCTTGTCAATGTGCTGAGACTCAGTGACAGCGAGGTTTCGTTGTTCAACACGCTTGTAAGCATCATTCCGTTTGTGCTGAATTTCTTTATAACAATGTATATTGACGGCAGACGGCCGGGCAAACGGGGAAAATTCAGACCGCTTGCCTTTTTGGTTGCAATACCCTGCGGCGCATTGCTTGTGCTTAGCTTTTGGGCGCCGCCGGGGCTTTCAGGCTCTCTTCTTCTTGTTTATGTAACTGCTATTGCTGTGCTTTGGGCAGTAGCCACGAATTTCGGTGATTCCATAAACAAGGTCGCAAATGTTATGACTCCAAATCTGAAAGAAAGGGATACGCTTCTTGCTTTTAGAAGTATCTGTTCGGCAGTCGGAAACTCCGCACCGCTTGTCATTATACTCGTGATCGGTCTGATTTGGAAGGATGAGGGAACGCAGTATATTATCGGTGCGGCGCTCTGCGCTGTCATAGGCACGATTCTTCTCTTTGTCGGTACCAAGACGATAAAGGAACGTGTTGCCTACAGTGGCAACAGGAAAAATCCTCTCATTGGAATCAAAGATGTGCTTGTAAATAAGTATGCTTGGGTAATCATCATTTCTGAATTTTTGAAAAACTTCAGAGGAATCGCCACATACATGGGTGTGTTTATGGCTGCAGCGCTGCTTGGCAGCACGAGCCAGTTTCTGTGGTTCGGTCTTCCGACGGGTATAGGCACTGCTGTGGGAATGCTCCTTATAAACTTCCTGCTTAAAAAGTTTAATTCAAAAGTGCTCTATATTGCCAGCGGTATTTATTCAATAGTTGTAAACGGAATCGCTTTTGCAGTAGGGTATGTTTATTTCAATAATCCCAGCACTGTACTTCAGATTGTGTTTATATTCTTCCTATTCCTTATAGGACTTCAGTTCGGCGCATCAAACCTTCTGCCCAGCATGTTTCAGGCGGATGTGCTTGAGGATATCGAAGTCAAAACAGGTAAAAGACTTGACGCGACCCTGCCGTTTGTAATAGGAATCTTCACAATGATAAGCGGCACGATCGCTCAGGCTCTTGCGCCGGGAATCCTTTACGGTGATCATTCGATTATCGGCTATATTCAGCCTACCGATGCTATACCGGAACCGGAGCAAAGCATTCAAACAAAAGTTATGATGCTTTTCTTCTACACTGTTTTCCACGGCATTATGATGTTCCTTGCCGGCGTTCCGTTCTTCTTCTATAAACTTACGGGTAAACGTAAGGAAGTAATTCATGAAAAAGTGCTTGAGATGAGGGCACAGTTTGAAGCGGAAAATAAAGAGTGATTCAAAAGTTTGACGTAATCAATAACAAAGGTCCGTGCTGTGAACAGCACGGGCCTTTCTTGTTCTTGCAGTGAACTTCATCAGATTTTACTTAAGCATTTCAAATTCAGGGTAATATTTGAATTTTGCTTCTCCAAGGATCTTACTTTCTTTAACATAGGCATTATCCCAGAATCTTGAATCGTGTGATCTGTTTCTGTTGTCTCCCATGCAGAAATACAGATTTTCCGTAACAACATATTCACCGCTGCTATTCGGTTCGCAGTATTTGTCGGTAAATCCCGCAAATCCTACCCGCATTCCGTTTTCGGCATAGCAGTTGATTCCGTCCGTAGTTATGGTTTCTCCCTTTTCGGGAATATAATACGGTCCGTAATTTCCTGTGGGCGTTTCGGTGGTAATGAAGCTCTGATCTGTTTCAGTTGTGTTGCCGTTTTTGTCCGTAACATAGGCGATGCCGTCAATGACCTCAACCGTTTCACCCGGCAGGCCGATCACTCTTTTAACGAATATCTGGCTCTCGTCGTCAGGATAATCAAAAAGGATAATGTCGTATCGCTGCGGTTCCTTGTTGATGTAGGCAAGGCGGCTTGCAATGATTCTGTCCTGCTCGTTTATGGTGTTCATCATGGAGCCGGTAGGAACAACGGCGTTCGCAAACACGAACATCTTCAAAAGAACGGCAACGATTACAGCTATAACGATCGGAAGCAGAAAATCAACTGCTTCCTGAAGCTTGCTTTTCGGCTTTTTTTCTTTTTTCTTTTTTTTGCCTTTTACAGCCGGGGCGGCCGTTTGTTCGGAAACAACCCTGCTTTCAATTTCATCGATCTGCTTTGTGACGCTGATCTCGGGGTTTATGCTGGTGTTGAAATATTTCGCTCCGCAGTTGGGGCAGGTAATCCAGTCCGCATTTTCCTCAATGCCTTCAAAACCGCATTTTTTGCATTTCATTTAATTTCTGCGCCTCTTTCTTGATTTCTTTAATATTCCGCCCAGCTCAACGATTTCATTATACGCAGCTGCGGAATTTTTTATTCTGAAGCCCTCCGCGTCGCTGGTAAGTTCTGTGGAAAGCACTGCTTTCACTTTTTTCTCATATCCTGAGCAGTCAAGAGAACGGTCTATATAGATCTTAGCCATTGCATTTTTTTCACGTACTATGGTTATCGTGTGGCTTGAACCGCTAATTGAATTTTCGGACCTCAGTCTGAGAGTGCCTAAACGCACGCACACGAACCCTTTCTCAACACTGATCATTATGTCGTTATTCTGACATATGATACCGTCTGTTCCGTCATAGTCAAAGGTTATCGTGAAAGCATTGCATTCGTCAGTATCCGAATACCGTTTATCTTCTTTTCCGAATTGAAAGATCTTCACTTCAAACGGCGCGAGCGTAAGGTTTATTTTATCGTTATAATTGTAAACATCTGAGCTTTCCGCGCCGTTTTTATTCAATACATTATAACGGCGCACTCCCTTCAGGTCCTCGGGGCAGCCCATAAGCTTGTTGAGCGTGAGCGTAAGCGGCGCCGATTCATTCGTCGGATTTCTCAGCGCTATAACGCCTTCGCCGCTGCGAGTCCATGAGGCGTAGCAGTATATGTTATTCTCAGCCGGATTGCCGCCCAGCATAACGGCGTTTTTAAGAATGTGGTGATTCGCTCTCTGCCAGTTGAGCACGCGCGCCAGTATCTGCCATTTTTCCTCATTCATCATACTTTCGGAAATGTAAAGCTCATTGAGAGCAGCGCCGCGGCAGGCGTTCCAGAAAAACGCCTTTTCAAATTCGGAGTCGGTATAGTCAAGGTGTGCCTCGCGCCCGTAAATCGGCTCGTGATTGTAAATGTTTGAAAGCGGGAACTGAAGTCCTCTTGTAACAATGAAGTCATAGTATATGGAGTCGCGGTAGGTCAGTTCGGCATCCACCTGCGCCTGTTCACCCTTGGGATAATTTTCCGCGAAGCCGATATCCAGACTGTTCTGAAGCCATATGGAATTGACATACTGAAGCCACCACGGAGAGGGGTTGACATAGCAGGTAAAGTTTATCCAAAGCTCTTTTCCCTGCTTTTTTCTGACTTCGCGCATCGCCTTGAATATCCTGATCCAGCGCCGCCAAAGCTCGGTCACGAAATACATATCGTGATCTCCGCCCGTGATGTGGTCATGTTTCTGGTTTTTACACGGTTTTAAACAAAAGCCGTCCAGCTTCCAGTAAGCAATATCGTTTTCTTTTGTTGCTCTGACAAGAAATTCTTCAAGGTTTTTAAGATATGTTTTTGAGCAGACGCAGATATCGTCCGACTCTGCGTTATAATATCCGTTTCCCGCGCGTTCTATTCGTTTTGCGAATTTGGAATTGTAATTATATCCGCCGCGCGGACCGAGCCATAAGCCGAATGCACTGCCAAGACACTTTGTAAGATAACTCAGATCGAGAACGCCGTTCGGGAATTTTTTCTGGTTCATACTCCAGAAATCCGCCTTGTAGTTGTTCCAGCCGTCATCAATAACGTATCCGTCAAGCGGAGGAATACCATGTGAAGAAAGCCGGCTCTCCGTTTTGTAAAAGGCAGACTGGATGTTATCGGCGTCAATATCCATCATTCGGTCATACCAAGTGTTATATTGAACACGAAAATCGGATTTAACGGCGATCGTGTCTATATATTCAAAAAACGCTTGCTTCAGATCAACCATCATCGCGCTTTTTGCGGCGCCCATAACGGTTGTGGGGCACACGATTTTTCTTTCCGCGCTTTTTCCTATAAAATAAAATATCTGACCTCTGCCATGGTAAACACCGTTTTTTGTGGCAGGGAAAACACAGCCGAAAAACAGGCTGTCGATATAAAACGGCTGCCCCAGATCCGAATAGAATGCATCGGTCTCCGTAGGGCCTCCGTTTGCGGTATAAGAGGTTTTTGAGTTTACGATCCCGATATTTTCCAGCAAAACATAATCGATCGTTTTGGGCTCGCTCTGCTCAATGGCGATCTGCTTTTCCAGCGTATCGCCGTCGGAGCCTATACGGTAGCTCATTGTAACGGTCGTGTGCATTTCTTCCACAAAACGGAAAAAGAGTTTGCCGTCTTTTTCAACCGCTTCGCTTACAGCCAGATTCTTGGAGGAAAGCGTATCGCCGTCTGTGAATTTGATTTCAAATTCACTGCCGCTGCCGTCGGGAATAAAGTTCATTCCCGAATAAGTATTTATGATCTGGGAGGCATACAGATAGCCGTCTGTAACCTTGAATTCCCGTTCAAGTTTGCCGCTTTTAAGTTTAAACATATTCTGTTCCTTTTCCGCTTTATTTGTTTTTGGTTTCTATCTGAGAAAGCGCTCTCGCGAGCTGGTCGGGGCAGGAGGTCTGCTTAAATCCGCACTTAATGCCCGAAAGCGTGTCCTTTACCTCTTTAACGCTTTTTCCTTTTACAAGCGCGCATATGCCTTTGAGATTTCCGTTGCAGCCGCCTGTAAATGTAACGTTTTCTATTGTTTTACCGTCGTCTGAGATGTCTATGGTGATCTGGCTGGAACAGGTTCCCGCCGTTTTGTATGTATATGTCATAATGTTCACTTTCCCTAAAAAGATATTCTGAATTATATAATATAATACATTATATTATAATCAATATTAAAAATCATTTCAATAATAAATTATTACATGTTTTTAAATTTATAAAAATTATGTTTACTTTAATCTTGAAATGAATCATGGCTTATGATATTATAAAAATAATTTAAAAAACAGAAATTCCTGCGGTTTTGTTCAGGCGAAAATTCGGGCATATCCGTATGTTTTTCTGCAAATATTCAGTATAAAAGGGGTAATGATCATGGAAAAATTAAAGGTCGGAATCATAGGTGCAGGCAGAATAGGGCAGGTTCACGCGAAATCGATAACCTACCATATTCCGCAGGCGGAGATCGTTGCGATCTCTGATATTTACGAGGAGGGCGCCAAAAAAGTGGCTGAGGAGCTCGGCATCCCGAATTATTACAAGGACTATCACAGAATCCTTGACGATCCGGCAATAGATGCTGTACTTATCTGTTCTTCAACGGATACGCATGCGGATATCGCCTGCGAAGCAGCCGCGGCAGGCAAGCATATTTTCTGCGAAAAGCCTGTTGATCTGACCGTGGAAAAAATAAAAAAGGTTATCGAAGCTGTGGACAAAGCGGGAGTCAAGCTTCAGATAGGCTTCAACAGAAGATATGACCACAATTTCGCATACATAAAAAAACTTGCCAATGACGGCAAGATCGGTAAGCTTCAGACAATCAAGATCACAAGCCGTGATCCCGAGCCGCCTTCAATCGATTATGTGAAAGTCTCAGGCGGTATCTTCCTTGATATGACTGTTCATGATTTTGATATGGCTCGCTTTATCGGCGGAGAGGTCGAAGAGGTCTATGCAAACGCAACGGTTATGGTAGACCCGGCTATCGGCGAGGCGGGAGATGTTGACACGGCTCTTGTTGCGCTCAAATTCAAGAGCGGCGCTATCGGCGTGATCGATAACTGCCGCAGAGCGTCCTACGGCTATGATCAGCGCCTTGAGGTGTTCGGTTCAAAAGGTCAGGCGGCAGCCGCTAACGATAAGCCGACCAATGTTGCTTTTATTGATGAAAACGGCAGTGTTGAAGATAAACCGCTGTATTTCTTCCTCGAAAGATATATGCAGTCCTTCACGGACGAAATGACACAGTTTATAGATTGTGTTTTAAACGATAAACCCACGCAGACCACTGTTTACGACGGTCTTGAGGCGCTGCGTCTCGGTCTTGCGGCAAAGAAATCGGTTGCAGAGCACAGACCCGTTAAACTTTCAGAAATCGAGGGCTGATCATGAAAAGAGAAAGATTGACAATGTCTCAGGCGCTTGTGCGCTTTCTTGACAATCAGTATATAGAGTGCGACGGCGTGGAAACAAAATTCGTTTCCGGCATTTTCGGCATTTTCGGTCACGGCTGTGTAGTAGGCGTCGGGCAGGCGCTCGAGCAGGGCGGTCATAACCTTAAATTCTATCAGGGCAAAAACGAACAGAATATGGCGCTTGCCGCTGTTGCTTACGCCAAGCAGATGGACAGAAAAGCGATCATTCCCTGCGTATCCTCAATAGGACCCGGCGCAACGAATATGGTAACTGCCTGCGGCTGCGCAACGGCAAACAGAATACCGCTGCTCGTGCTGCCGGGCGACACATTCGCCTGCAGACAGCCGGACCCCGTTTTGCAGCAGGCTGAGTTCTTTGATAACTACGGCAGAACCGTTACGGACGCTTTTAAAGGCGTTTGCCATTATTTTGACAGAATCGTAAGACCCGAACAGCTTATGACAGCCTGTATCAACGCGATGCGTGTGCTTACGGATCCGGCTGATACCGGCGCGGTCTGCCTTGCCATGCCCCAGGATGTGGAGGGGGAGGCGTACGATTATCCCGAACACTTCCTGCAAAAGCGCGTATGGCATATGGACAGGAGACCTATTACGGCTTCACAGCTTGAAAGAGCGGAAAGCTTGATCAGATCCGCCAAAAAGCCGATCCTCGTGTGCGGCGGCGGTGTGCGTTACAGCGGCGCGGAAAAGGAACTTCTTGAATTTGCCGAAAAGTATAATATCCCGATCAGTGAAACACAGGCGGGCAGAAGCCTTGTTTCATGGGATCATCCGCTCAATCTCGGCGGTATCGGCGTAACCGGCGGCAAAGCCGCCAATGTCATCGGCAGGGATGCGGATCTTATCATCGGCGTAGGTACAAGATTCACCGATTTCACGACTTCGTCAAAATGGCTGTTCCATGAGAACAGAAAGGTGCTCGGCATAAATATCTGCCCGTTTGACGCATACAAAATGGACGCCGAAGCGATCGTTGCGGACGCGAAAGAGGCGCTGAAAGCGCTTATCGGCGCCTGTGATGGATATAAAACAGCGTATACGGACGAGATCGCGAACGCGAAAAAAGAGTGGGACGCAATTGTTGACGAATATTATTCAACAGAACTTCCCGGCGGACTGAATCAGACGCTCGCGCTCGGAATCATCAACGAGTTTATGGGAGAGGATGATGTTGCCGTTGCCTCCGCAGGTTCGCTTCCGGGCGATATGCAGAGACTTTTCAGACCGAAAAAGCGCGGCACTTATCATATGGAATACGGCTATTCCAATATGGGTTATGAAATAAACGGCGCGCTCGGCGCAAAGCTTGCCGAGCCTGAGCTTGAGGTGTACGCATTTTGTGGAGACGGCTCGTTCCTTATGGCACATTCGGAGCTTTACACCTCGCTTCAGGAAGGTCTTAAAATCAATGTCTGCCTGTTTGACAATATGGGCTGGGGCTGTATCGAAAACCTTCAGAACAATCAGGGCACGGATACATTCGGTACCGTTTTCCGCGCAAGAAATCCTGTAACAGGTATGCTGGACGGCGAGGAGATCCCTGTTGATTTTGCCAAGATCGCAGAAGGCTACGGTGCGAAAGGTTATACGATACGCACCTCCGATGAACTCAGGGCAGCGCTTGAAGACGCAAAAAAACAGACGAGATCGGTGCTGTTTGATATAAAGGTGCTTCCCAAGACGATGACGCCGGGCTTTGAATCCTGGTGGAGAGTCGGTGTTGCGGAAGTCTCCAAGAGCGAGACTGTTGCCGCCGCTTATGAGGATATGCAAAAACACATTAAGGAAACATTTGATTATTAAATCTATCTGAAAGGTACATACATGATGCTTGATAAAAATAAAGTGAAACTTGCCATAGCCCCTATCGGCTGGACAAATGACGATATGCCGGATCTCGGCGCGGAAAACACCTTTGAGCAGTGCATAAGTGAAATGGCGCTTGCCGGCTTCAAAGGCACCGAGATCGGCAATAAATATCCCAAAGATCCTAAGGTTCTTAAAAAATATCTTGATATCAGAGGGCTTCAGGTCTGCAATGCCTGGTTCTCCTCCTATCTCACCTCAAAGCCTTATGAGGAAACCATCGCCGCGTTTAAGGAGCACTGCGATAAGCTCTGTGAGCTCGGCGCAAAGGTAATAGGTGCTTCGGAGCAGGGCAATTCCATTCAGGGCTGCCTTGATAAGTCAATCCTTGACGAAAAGCCTTATTATACAGATGAGCAGTGGGAAATTGTGGTTAAGGGCTTCAATGAGATGGGCGAGTATGCCCGTTCAAAGGGGATGTATTTCACAGTTCATCACCATATGGGCACAGGCGTACAGACCGTTGAGGAGATAGATAAACTGATGGAGATGACGGATCCCGAACTCGTTTATCTGCTCTTTGACAGCGGCCATCTCACCTTTGCCGGTATCGACCCGGTTCCCGTTCTCAAAAAGTATGTCAACCGTGTAAAGCATGTTCATTTGAAGGATGTGCGCATGAAAGTGTATCATGAGCAGGTAGTCCCGAACCATATGAGCTTTCTTGACGCCGTACGCGCGGGTGTGTTCACCGTTCCGGGAGACGGTGATGTAGATTTCAAGCCTATATTTGATATCCTTGCTGAAAATGATTACGAAGGCTGGGTGGTTGTTGAGGCGGAGCAGGATCCTGCCAAGGCAAACCCGTTTGAGTACGCTGTTAAGGCAAGAAAATACATTGCCGAAAACACCGGGCTTTAATGTTTAAAATGCAATAACAACAAAAGAAAAGAGCGGTCATTCCGCTCTTTTTTGTTTATGAATATCGTTTTATATTTAAAATTATCTGAAATCAAAGAGTTCCTTTTCCGTTATATCAAGTTTTTCGCATATTTTAAATATTAAATCAAGTGAAGGCGCGTTTTTTCCTAATTCCAACGCTGAAAGATGCGAACGGTCAATATCAAGTATCTCAACAAATTCAAGCTGTGTATATCCTCTTCGTTTTCTGTAATACGCAATATTCAGTCCCAATTCTTTATATTTTTGCTGATATTTACTGTCCATTCGCACCTCCGCAAGATCTGCTGCAATTTCTTTTGATTATGTATATGTAATATTGTAATGAAATATACGAGAACAATAAACATTGTGAGAATAGAATAATAACTATTGAAAGTAGTCATAATCATTGTTAAAATAGTCATATATAATATGATTTTCCAATCAGAGGAGGCTTTTCAGATGCTTGTGTTAGTGGTTCTGGGCGTAGCGGTAGGTGTGGGTGTGTATTTTTTAATTTCGTATTTATATAATAAAAAAGGTATGCTTTATAAAAGCGTTTATAAACACCATCCTGAAAGATTTACAACCGTGAAAGCCACCGTGATAAAAATCTCGCAGCGTTATGAATCCGGAGGTTATGTCAATGACGGCTCCGGCAGCTCATATGGAAGTACAGAGGAATATATTTACTTTGAAACGGAAAACGGTGAAAGGCTTTCATTTTATATCACTTCACAAGATAATTTATATAATGTCGGGGACACCGGTTTGCTTACATATTACAAAAATAATTTCGGCGGTTTTATAGTGTCAAATGACCGGAAAGAAGATCAGAATACATAACCAAGGGGGGCAAATAAAAGGTGGACGGATTATTACTTATTCTTTTTGGTATTGCCGCATGTATTGTTGCAGTTGTTGGACCGATTATATTAGTAAAAAAACAAGAAGACAGAGAATTGGAAGAATACGCTGCAATGATAAGGGCGGTAAAAAAAGCGGTAGATCAGGCGGCACATAATTCCAGAGCGTTTACCGTGCCGGAATTCTTCCAGGTAAGGAATAAATTAAAATGTGCCCAAATGCTGAACTCAAAATTGAATTTTAAAGGAGTTTATATATTACATAACGAAACGAAAGACAAGTATTATGTCGGTCAGGCGCAGAAAATATTCAACAGAGTCAATCAGCATTTTACAGGTAAGGGAAACGGTGATGTTTACGCCGATTATAAATACGGGGATAAATTCACAATCCGATTCATAAAACTCTCCGAAAGCGGATTTCGCTCTTTGGATGATCTTGAGCACAGTGCTATTCTGACATATAATGCATATAAAAAAGGCTATAACAAAAATCGGGGAGTTCAAAATCATTCCGATCACGCATTGCGGTATAAATGAGAAATAGCTAAATGAACAGTATCATTCCATTCGCCAAATTGCCCGTGCCGTGTGCCGATCACGGATTCGGGCGTTTTTTTATGGTAATGCTATAAATAAAATTTTAATTTTGACAGTTTTTATAAGCATAATAACTATTGACTTTAACATGCTAATACGATAAAATAAGAACATAATATTAACGGAGGAAAAAAGTATGAAAAAAATGAAAAAGTTTCTTGCAGTGCTTTTATCGGTGCTGTTCGTTGCCGGTTGTTTTGCCGCCTGTTCTGATTCGCAGACTGCGTCTGCCGACAGTGATCTTCAGTACATAAAGGATAAGGGCACTATGGTAATCGGCATAACCGAATATGAGCCGATGAACTACTATGATGAAAACGGAGAGCTTACGGGCTTTGACACGGAATTTGCCCAGGCTGTTTGCGAAAAGCTCGGAGTTAAGGCTGAGTTCATCGTTGTTGACTGGGATAATAAGATTCTTGAGCTGGATTCAAAGAGCATCGATTGCTGCTGGAACGGTATGACGCTCACCGATGAGGTCATGGCGGCTATGAACTGCACGCAGCCCTATGTTAAAAATGAGCAGATCCTTGTTATGAAGAGCGATGTTATCGGCAATTACACGGATGTTGCAAGTCTTGCAGACGTTACCTTTGCTGCGGAGAGCGGCTCGGCAGGCGCTGCGGCGATTGAGGACGCCGGATATATGGCAAACTGCACAACCGTCACCGCTCAGTCGGACGCTCTTATGGAGGTTGAAAGCGGTTCTGTTCAGGCATGCGTTATAGACAGCACTATGGCAAAGGCTATGACAGGCGAGGGCACAAGCTATGCAGACCTTGCGTCGGGAATCGCGCTTACCTCTGAGGAATACGGCATCGGCTTCAGAAAGGATTCCGATGTGACTGCTGAGGTCAACAAGATCATAGAGGAAATGAAAGCGGACGGTTCGCTCCAGGAGCTTGCCGATAAATATCAGCTTACGCTCGCTTGATTTTAAAGCTTAAAATAATACTCTGAGGGCAGGGGGTATTCCTTCTGCCCTCAGGCTTTGAAAGGTATTTTATTCGTTATGGATATGGATTTGTTTCTTTCGGTAACAAAGGACCTGCTTGAGGGCTTCGGCATGACGGTGAAGCTTTTCGGTCTCACCCTTTTGCTGGCTCTGCCGCTGGGGCTTATTGTAAGCTTCGGTTCAATGAGTAAATTTTTGCCGCTCAAGCTGATCACCAAGGCGTTTGTATGGGTCATAAGGGGCACTCCTCTTATGCTTCAGCTTATAGTCGTTTATTACGGTCCCGGTCTTATATTCGGCTGGGATCTTATGGAGCGCTTCAATGCTGTGCTCATTGCGTTCGTGATAAATTATTCCTGCTATTTTTCGGAAATATACAGGGGCGGAATAGAGGCTATACCCAAAGGGCAGTACGAAGCGGGTCAGGTGCTTGGTATGACCAAATCCCAGATCTTCTTTAAGGTTGTGCTGTTTCAGGTCATAAAAAGAATTGTGCCGCCCATGAGCAACGAGATCATCACGCTTGTTAAGGATACCTCCCTTGCAAGGATCATTGCCGTTTACGAGATTATTTGGATGGCACAGAATTATATCAAGCTGGAAGGTCTGATTTGGCCGCTGTTTTACACGGGCGCGTTTTATCTTGTGTTCTGCGGCATCCTTACGCTTTTGTTCGGTTATATCGAAAAGAAAATGGATTACTATAAGGGTTAATTGCTATGTCTGTGCTTGAAATAAATAATATAAAAAAGAAATTTTCAAATAATGAAGTCCTCCGCGGCATATCCTTTTCTTTGGAGGAGGGTGAGGTGCTTTCGATCATCGGATCTTCCGGCAGCGGTAAGACTACGCTGCTGCGCTGTATGAATTTCCTTGAAAGAGCCGATGAGGGCACAATATCCGTTGACGGCAACGTTATTTTTGACGCTTCTCAGAAAGGCAGAATGTCCGAAAAGGAAATCAGAAAAAAGCGTTTGAATTTCGGGCTGGTTTTTCAGGATTTTAACCTTTTTCCGCAGTACAGCGTTATGGATAATCTTCTGCTTGCTCCGAAACTCCTTGCAAAGGAACGTCAGGACTACAAACAGAACAAGGATAAGATTCTGGAAGAGATAAGGGAAAAAGCCGATACCTTGCTCAAAAAGGTGGGCTTGTCCGATAAGAAAGACGCCTATCCCTGCGAGCTTTCAGGCGGCCAAAAGCAGCGTGTTTCAATCGCAAGGGCACTGTGCCTGTCTCCGAGAGTTCTGTTTTTCGACGAGCCGACTTCGGCGCTTGATCCTGAGCTGACCGGCGAGATATTGAAGGTTATAAAAAGTCTTGCGGCGGATAATATGACCATGGTTATCGTCACGCACGAGATGAAGTTCGCTCATGATGTTTCAGACAAGGTGATCTTTATGGACGGCGGCGTGATTCTTGAGCAGGGAACACCGCAGCAGGTATTTGATTCTCCGACTGAGCAGAGAACAAGGGAATTTTTACAGAATTACGAAAAATGATCACTATATTAACGGGAGAGTGAGTTTGTGGCTGTAAGGCTTAATTCGGATCAGGAGATCGTTAAGACCGTCAGGGACGGACTGAAACGCACGGGAGGTTACTGCCCCTGCCGGATTCAGCGCACGGAAGAATATAAGTGTATGTGCAGGGAATTTAAGGAGCAGATTGAGGATCCGAATTTTGAGGGCTTTTGCCATTGTATGCTTTATTATAAATCCAAAGACTGAGTAAATACGGCAAAATAAAGCGGCAAGGCTTAAGTCTTATTTACAATATGAAAACATGAAACGCCGGGCTTGGATTTTTCCAAAGCCCGGCGTTTGTTATCGTTGCGTTTATTGAATATGAATTACTCTTTCCCGTTTTGATTCTCATTGTTTTCTTTGGTCTGATCTTCTGCTTTTCTACTTTTTCGTATTCTGAAAAAACTTCTGCCCTGCGCTTTGCCCTCTTTTATCACAACCGGTTCCCGTTCAGGAACTTTCCAAAGATGGATTCTGCCGGTGTCATTAAATGCTTTTATGGTCATCAGCGATATCGGAACAATAAACATTCCCAGAACACCGAACAGTTTAAGACCGAAATACAGCCCTGCAAGGGTGATCAGCGGGTTTACCCCAAGTGTATCGCCCACTATCTTCGGCTCGATATACTGGCGGATTACGCTTATAACAACATATATCACCATAAGCCCTATCGCCTGCGGCACATTTCCCATAATAGCCGATATTGCTGCCCAGGGAATCAGAATACCTCCCGAGCCTGCTACCGGCAGAATGTCAAACACGCATATCGCAAGAGCGATCAGATAGATGTAGCTGTTGCTCATGATCCCGGCAACACTCATTATAGTAAAGCCTATTGAAAGCTCGCAGAAAGTGATAAACATAATCAAAAGATATGCCCTTATCATTTTTAAAATAGTGTGTGAAAATACCTGTTTTATCTCAACAAGCACATTCTTTTTGCTTTCAGGGAGCTGCAGCTGTATGAATCCCACAACTTTATGGTAATCCTTGGCAAACAGGATCCATGCGATTATGCCTATGACGATTCCGATCACTGCTGACGGCACATTTTTTGCAACATTGTATATACCGCTTACGCCGCTTGAGATTGTATTCTTGACCGTATCTCCGCTAAGTCCCAGCGCGCTTATATCAAAATCGGTTGAAAGTGAACTGATGACCTCGGTTATCTTCTGCGAAACTGTGCTGTATATGCCGTCCGGCAAAAAGCTGAGCGCTTTAAGCAGTATTTCCTGCAGGTCGGCAAGAAAACGCGGTAGATCAGCAAGCTGACCGATAAGGTAAGAGATAAATTCCCGAATCTGACCGACAAGATTGTAGATCAGAAGAATGACCGGCACAAGTATTATAGCTATTGAAAGGAGTACGAGCAGCACCGACCAAATTCCGCGGAATTTCTGCTTCGTTTTTTTTGTAAGCCATCTGAGAGGCTTCTGGAGCAGCATCGCAAAGAAAAACGAAAGCAGAAACGGCGCAACAGGCCAGAACAAATATTTAAAAAATACATAGACCAGCCCGAGTATTGCCGCTATAAAAAGCAGATTTATTAAAAAAGCACGTTTTTTTTCGGTTTTTTCAGTCATCAATAAATCCTCATAACTTCCTTTTTTATATATTCTGTTTCAATAATAATTCAATTATAATGATTTATCAAGATATATAAAAAATATTTTGAAAAAATTTAATTTTACTCTTGTATATTTTTGGTTTTAGTGATATTATATCTACCAGTGTGTTTCACAGCAAAACAGTTGTACGCAGGTGGTGGACAGATTTGTCTAAATTAAAATATCTTTTGGTAAATCAGGATCTGCTGCCGGCGGTGTATTCAAAAGTGGCGTTTGCCAAATCACTGCTGGCTTCCGGGGAGGCATTAAATGCCACTCAGGCTGCAAAAATGGCGGGAATCTCCCGATCGGCATATTATAAATATAAAGACGGTATTTTTGAATATAATCCGCAGAACGGGGGAGAGGTGCTTACGCTTTCGCTTAAGCTGAAAGACACGAAAGGTGTTCTTTCCGCGGTAACGGCAGAGCTTTACAGGGTCGGCGCAAATGTGCTCTCCATTAATCAAAGCGTGCCGCAGAACGGCGTGGCGGATGTTTCGCTTGCGGTTTATACTGCGGAGATGACTGTGAATGTTGACGCGCTTATCGAATGCTTAAACGATGTAAACGGAGTCAAAGCCGTAAACATAAACAATTGATTCAGGAGGTTAAATATGAAAGTTGCGATAATGGGTTACGGAACCGTCGGCAGCGGCGTTGCCGAGGTCATTGACACCCACAGAGAGGTTATTGCCAAACATACCGGCGGAGAAACGCTGGAGATCGCAAAAATTCTTGATCTGCGCGATTTTCCCGGCGACGTTCATGAAAAGGCTTTCACAAAAGATTTTAACGATATTTTAAACGACCCGGAGATTAAAGTTGTTGCGGAAACCATGGGAGGAGTAAATCCTGCCTTTGATTTTACGATGAAGCTTTTAAAATCCGGCAAGTCGGTTGTTACCTCAAACAAGGAGCTTGTTGCGCAGAAAGGGCTTGAACTGCTTGAAGCCGCTCAGGAAAGCGGAACGAATTATCTGTTTGAAGCAAGTGTCGGCGGCGGAATACCGATTATCCGCCCGATGTCACAGTGCCTTGCCGCAAATAATATAGAGGGTATCGCCGGCATTTTGAACGGCACCACCAATTTCATCCTCACAAGAATGATAGAGGATGATATGAGCTTTGATGACGCTCTTAAACTCGCGCAGGAAAACGGTTACGCTGAAAAAGACCCCACTGCCGATATCGAAGGGCACGATGCCTGCCGAAAAGTATGCATACTCGCTTCCCTTGCGTTCGGCAAGCATGTTTACCCGAATCAGGTGGAAACAGAGGGTATTTCCAATATAACGCTTGAGGATGTTTCGTATATCCACTCGGCAAACGGTGTGATTAAACTGCTCGGTCAGATCAAATATATTGATGAAAACAATATCGCGGCTTTTGTAAGCCCCGCTGTAGTATATAACGGAAGCCAGCTTGCAAGCGTGCGTGATGTGTTCAATGCCATTCTTGTTCGCGGAGACGCTGTCGGCGATGTGTGCTTTTACGGCAGGGGAGCAGGCAAGCTTCCGACCGCTTCAGCAGTAGTTGCCGATATGGTAGACTGCGCAAAG
Source organism: uncultured Oscillospiraceae bacterium (assembly GCA_900539845.1). Classification (GTDB taxonomy): domain Bacteria; phylum Bacillota; class Clostridia; order Oscillospirales; family Acutalibacteraceae; genus Eubacterium_R; species Eubacterium_R faecavium. The sequence goes on from UQDP01000009.1 coordinate 54,553, forward strand.
CACGTGGACAGAAGAAAGATCTTCGGCTGGGGTCCCGGCGAAGAGGATTATGTTGTGGATTACAAAACACAGCTTGAAATGCCTTTCTATGTAAGAGCAAAGCTTTCCGAAAACGAAGTGATGAGTATGTTCAACGATGTCAAATTCCTTTCAAGAAAGGGGCAGCCGTCTGATGAGGTCGCGTTTATAACGGATGCTATGACGCAGAAGAAGCTGTATGAGATACTCGGCGATGCAAAGGTGCTCAATGTAATTAAGGTAACAAATTATTGATTCGGAGGATAGGTTATTTATGTCACTTATAGTTCAGAAATTCGGCGGTTCATCCGTTGCGAATGCCGAGCGTGTAATGAATGTTGCGCGCATCGTAACAGATACCTATAAGGCGGGAAACGATGTTGTTGTTGTCGTTTCAGCGCAGGGAGATACAACGGACGATCTGATCGAAAAGGCAATGGAGATCAATCCCAATGCCGCGAAAAGAGAGATGGATCAGCTGCTTGCGGCAGGCGAGCAGATCTCGATCTCACTGCTTGCGATGGCAATAGAAAGCCTCGGCTTTCCCGTTATTTCTCTGCTCGGCTGGCAGGCAGGATTCAATACCAATTCGGTTTACGGTGCGGCTCGTATAAAGAATATCAAAACGAACCGTCTTCAGGCAGAGATCGCAAAGCACAATATCGTTGTGGTTGCGGGCTTTCAGGGTATCAACAGGTATGATGATCTGACCACCCTCGGCCGCGGCGGTTCGGATACTTCGGCAGTTGCGATAGCAGCCGCCATGCATGCGGACAAATGCCAGATCTTCACGGATGTGGAGGGCGTTTACACAGCAGACCCGCGCAAGGTGGAGGGCGCAAGAAAGCTTGAGGAGATCACTTACGATGAAATGCTTGAGCTTGCCACGCTCGGCGCGCAGGTGCTCAACAACCGTTCGGTTGAAATGGCTAAAAAATATTCTGTTGAACTTGAAGTTCTGTCATCATTAAATCCCGTACCGGGAACTATCGTTAAGGAGAAGGTTAAAATGGAAAAAATGCTCATAAGAGGTGTAACTAAGGATACGGATGTTGCTCTGATTTCCGTTGTAGGGCTTGAGGATATTCCCGGCGTGGTATTTAAGGTGTTCTCAAAGCTTTCACAGAAGAATATCAATGTGGATATCATTCTTCAGTCAGTCGGCAGGGACGGCACGAAGGATCTTACCTTCACCGTTTCAAAGGCAAACGGACCGGTTGCCATCGAGGCGCTAAAAGAAATGGATGCTGTCGGCGATAAGGAGATCAAGTGCTCCACGGATGTTGCAAAGGTATCCATAGTGGGCGCGGGTATGGAATCCCACCCCGGCACGGCTTCAAAAATGTTTGAAGCGCTCTATGCCCAGAATATCAATATTCAGATGATCTCCACTTCTGAGATCAAGATTTCCGTTATCATCGCGGCGGAGGACGCCGACAGAGCCGTTTCCGCCGTTCATAAGGCGTTTATTCCCAATGACTGATCACGGATAAGATTTAAAAATCATTTAACATACTGAAATGCGGCAGTTCAAACTGCCGCATTTTTATGCCGCAATTACCGTTGCGCACAGCAGTGATTTGATTTATAATTTAAGAAAAAAAGCAGTTTATTTATAAAATAACGGAGCGCTTATGATAAAAATTATGTTCGTTTGCCACGGCAGTATATTAACAATCACCCAAAAAAGCTGATAAAATCAAGGTTTTTTGAACATCAATTTTAATTTTACACCACTTTTACACCATTTTTGTGTGAAGTGGTGTATTTTTTTATTTTCTCTGCTTTTTTCTTACTTCCTTATCCTAAGATATGTTTTATAACCTATTCCTCTCTTTTCGGCTTTTTCTTTGGGAGTTTCAAGCACAACTTCATATTTATCAGTGTCTATGAATGCGACAGTTTCCTCATTTTCGTCATCTGCTTTAGCAAGATTTTTTGTTGCGTATATTAATTTTTTGTACGGAGGGAAGTATTTATAAGCTTCTCTTTTTCTTTTGCATGTTTCATTATTTTCAAGTATGCTTGAAAGATAATATGTTTTATTAACTATATCTCTGTCGCTTTCCATTATTGTAAATGAGATTTGTTCTCCTTTATTCCACAGTTCTCTGAATTTTCTTTCTGTTATTTCAATATTAGTTAAAAACATATGCCCGTGATAAGAACCGTTTTGTTGTATTTCTTTGAAAATTATAAGTAATACATCCGGATTGATTTTTTGAATATCCTTTACTAATTTCTTTATGTCTTTCATAAATGTGTCATAGCATCTTTGCGGATGTGAGTATGTAAAGTCTATCGAATACACATTGTCAGGCCTGTCTAAAAAATTGTTAAACACTTTCACACGAGCATTACTTAAGGATTTGGCAACACTTTTTAGATTATTAAATTTTGATTTTGGCGGTTCGTGGCTCCTTGTTTCACCTGTTATCACATTTACCATATTTCCGCCTGAAACCTTTTTCCAGTTGTTTATATTAGTGGCTTCTTTATTAATATTTATTTCTTCTAAAAGGTCTCCGTTTGCATATTTTCTTATTTTTTTTAATTTAATTACCATTTAATCACCTGCCTTTTAATTTATATATTACTTGATTATACGCATAGATTGGGATTTTACAGGGAAAAGAAAACAGTATAGATTATTAGTCCATACTGTTTTATTAAAATTAACAAGCCACACCGACTGAGTATGGAGCATATTGTTCAAAGATATCTTTAAATACTTGATAATCGTCATCTTTAAACGATCTTTCAAGCAGTGCATAAAGAATACCATTTTCTCTGAACATCTGAGACATATTTACAACAACCTTTGTGCACATAAAGTCGTCTTCATCAACTAAGTACACATAACTATGTTTTGGGCTTAAAAAGTTGTTCCTATATAAAAAGCTGAACACCTTTTGTCTAACCTTAAAATACTTGTCATTGTAAACAGCCCACGCCGGTGAGTTAAATTCATATTCATGGTTTAAAAAGTCTTCCCTGAATACTGTCACTACAGCGAATTTGTCATTAATATCAACATGCTTTTTATACATTGTTTTTCCTCCTAAAAAAATAATATTGGGTTAAAAAAAGACAGCTTAATTAAAATAACTAAACCATCCTTAATAATCTTATCTATAAAGTAATTAAAAACTTCATTGATAAATAAATAACCTCTATAGTAATTATAGCAAATTTATTTATAAAGTGTGTGGGCCCAATGTTTCTAAAAACTTTATAGATATTTAAAATAACCTCTAAAGTAATTATAACAAATTTTTTTAGAAGGTGGTCATAAGCAGTCATTGCTCTCAAACATTACAGTAATCGTAAAAGGCGGCGCGAAATAAAAGAATAGTTGCGTGATACGATATGCGTCTCCTAACCGATATTAAACCGAATGAACTTTTGTCTTTTAACGACATTTACGGACGCGCCGCCTCGCACTGAAAAATATACCGATAATTGATTATGCAGCCTTATTTTGGCATTTGGGTACAAACATTCCGAAAGTACAATATTTGCATTATGGATGCAGCAATATCTAATCATTACAGATTTTTATGCCAAAAAAAGACTGTTTTACACCCCAAAAAAGAGGTGTAAACAGGTATTTTTTTGAATATTGGGTTCCGTATGATTTCGCATCTGACCCGCAGCAGAAACATAGCAATTATTTGCTTGTTCCTTTTATTTTCTAGGCAAATGTTTAGCTCTTTTGATGTGATGGAAAAATATTTCAATATAGGTTTTTGTTTACACTGATATACATCTATTTGGTATCGGTATGTTATATATTATATAAAACCAAACAACATTATATGACATAAAGAGTACATAAATTGATATTGTGTAAAATATATGATAATATTAATTTATATTCTTATTTGAATTTAAATAATTTTATTTGATATAGGAATTATGAAGCATTACTTAACACACAATTTTTAAACACTTGCAAATTATATATGAGGAATTATTATGAACAAAAACAGACTTATAACCTTACTTAATAACTATGCAAACAAGTTTGAATTCCTAATCGACCCTAATGGAAATGACGAAAGTTATAAATGGCGGGCAATTCAGTACTTTCAGGATAATTTCGATATAGATGCTGAAAATTTTGCTGATATGTTTGCAAAAGCTACATCAAAAACATTTAATCTTATTAATGATTCTACTCAGCCGTTAACAGGTATTATAGAATATGCAAAGCACGATAACGAAAAAGTACGCGCAATGTTTAAAGAATTATATTTAGATGATGGCGGCGACTTAACTAACAGGCAAAACAGAATATCAAATTTCATTTCAGAAAGTGAAGAACTTAAAGAAAAATATTTTCCCGGAAGTTGGAGATTCACTCAAACTCCTCGCTCTGTAATGGCTTATTTGACACTTTACAAACCGGATGAAAACTTTTTCTATAAGGCAACCGAAGCCAAGGAATTTGCAGACTGTGTAGAGTTTTATGAAGACTGGGGTTCAGGAAATAATTTTAAGGTAGCCGTTTATCATAAAATGTGTAATCAAATGATTGATGTTATTAAAGAAAACCCTGAATTTTTAAAACTTAATAACAGTCGTTTTGAAAAAGATACCAGAAAAATGTATGCAGACAAAAACTTGCACACACTTGCTTTTGACATAATATATTCTTCAATGGCTTATGATTTGTATTCGGGAATATCATATGAACATCCCGATTCAAAAGATAAAAAGATTTATCTTCAAAATGTTGAAAAAGCAAAAGAAATTAAATCAAAAGTGGATAAAGTTCAAAATGACATTGATGAACTTAATCAAGTTTTAGAATATTCCTTACCAAAAATCGCCATTGGAGAAACAGTTACTCATAAAATGGCGGGCAGCGGTAAAATTATTGATTTTGATAACAGATATGTTACAGTACAATTAGACTCGAATGGATCAACAAAGAAATATGATATTCTGCTTTCAATAGCATCAGGCTTAATTCATATTAATGATTTAGAATTGGAAAATTATCTAAAGCAGCATATTAATGTTATTAAAAACAGAGACGGATTAGCGAGAAAACTTGAAAATCTCAGCAAAGAGCTAAACAGCTATTCAGCATATTTATAAAATGAAATACAAAAACAATAAACAAAGAGAGCGCAGAACCAATGCACTCTCTTTTTATTTAGTAATTTAAAACAACTAAAAATCTTTCAGGTATTCATAAAATTACAATAAAACAATAACTTCAAATTTGGCCCAATTATTAGTGTAAATTAGAAATGAATAAGCTAATACAATAATTAATTGATATAGCAGAAATATCTGAAAGAATCAAATTTATGATGAAACATCATATTCCGATGCCTTTGCGGACAATAGATTGAATTTTATAAACGAATATTTATAAAAAGAATACTGTAAATTTACAGTACAAAATAGAGGATCATGTCGTTTTTATAATTGATACAATACTATTTATATGATATAATAAATTGATATAATAATACCCTAAATTATGTAACTGTCATAAAGGAATTATTAATATGAAGCTAATTGATAATAGAACACAGACCCTGAAAGATGATTTGAAAACTGAAATCAAAAAAGGAAGTAAGTTGTCGATTGCGGCGGCTTGCTTTTCTATTTATGCTTATCAGGAATTAAAAAGCGAATTAGAAAATATTGATGAGCTTCGTTTTATATTTACTTCTCCGACATTCATTTCCGAAAAAACCCCTAAAGAAAAAAGAGAATACTATATTCCCAGACTGCAAAGAGAGAAAAATGTTTATGGCACTGAATTTGAAGTAAAGCTTAGAAATGAACTTTCCCAAAAAGCCATCGCTAGAGAATGCGCTGAATGGATTAAAAACAAAGTTAAATTTAGATCTAACAATACAGACGACGACATGATGGGCTTTATTTTGTTAGATGACAAAAGTTACTCCCCAGTTACAGAATTTTCAACTGTTGGTTTAGGCTGTGAGCGAGGAAATAACGCTTATTATATGGTTCAAAAAACAGATATGCCGTATAGCAAAGAATATCTTAATATTTTTAACGAACTTTGGAATGACAATTCTAAGCTTCAAGATGTAACTGATGAAGTATTAAACAATATTGTAACTGCATACAAAGAAAACTCACCAGAATTTATTTATTTTCTGACTTTATATAACATTTTTAATGAATTCCTTGAAGATGTGTCTGAAGATGAATTGCCAAATGAAGCAACAGGTTTTAAGCAAAGTAAAGTATGGAATATGCTTTATAATTTTCAAAAAGATGCCGTAATTGCAATTATAAACAAACTTGAAAAATATAATGGGTGTATTCTGGCTGACAGTGTTGGATTAGGTAAAACTTTTACTTCACTTGCAGTAATAAAATATTACGAATCAAGAAATAAATCTGTTCTAGTGCTTTGCCCAAAGAAACTGGGAAACAACTGGAACACATACAGAGATAATTATCTTAATAATCCACTTGCATCTGATAGACTTAACTATAAAGTTTTATATCATACTGATTTAAGCAGGGATAGTGGTGAATCGAACGGTACAGATCTTAGTCGGCTTCGTTGGGATAACTATGACTTAGTCGTTATTGATGAATCTCACAATTTCCGAAATGGTGGTAAAACAAGCGGCGATGAAGATAACGAAAAAGAAAACCGTTATCTTAGATTGCTTAATAAGGTTATTCGCTCAGGAGTAAAGACTAAAGTTCTTATGCTTTCTGCAACTCCTGTAAATAACAAATTTATTGATTTAAAAAATCAACTTCAGCTTGCCTATGAGGGAGATGCCTCCCAAATTAATGAAAAACTTAATACAAAACGCTCTATTGATGATATTTTTAGAAATGCTCAAAAAGCTTTCAATACTTGGAGTAAATGGGAACCAGAGGAAAGAACTACTTCAAATCTTTTAAAGATGCTAGATAATGATTTCTTTGAAGTTCTTGATTCAGTAACAATAGCCAGATCAAGAAAACATATTGAGAAGTATTACGATACTTCAGAAATAGGCTCTTTCCCAACAAGATTAAAGCCAATAGCTATAAGCCCTAAATTAACTGATTTGCCAAAGGCAATAAATTATAATGAGATTTTTGAACAGCTTATGCAACTTAACTTGTCTATTTATACACCATCACATTTCATTCAGGCAAGTAAGATTGAAAAATATGCTGAACTGTATCAAGACAACAAAGTAAATATAGGCTTTACTCAAGCAAATCGTGAGCAAGGCATAAGAAGACTGACGGCAATTAATTTGATGAAACGAATGGAAAGCTCTGTCTACTCTTTTAGCTTAACACTTAATAGAATAAAAGACCTTATATCTTCTACTATTGAAGCAATTAATAATTTTGAGCAGCAAAAAGCGGGAAATATTGAATTAGTTGACATTACAGATAATATTGACGAGTTTGACAGCGATGATCAAAATGACGATGAGCTTTTTACATTCGGCAGAAAAATAAAAATTAATTTAGCCGATATGGATTATGCATCGTGGAAATCAAGCCTTGAAAAAGATTTTGAAATTTTAGAATTACTTACATATATGGTTTCAGATATAACCCCTGAACACGATTCTAAATTACAAAAATTATTTGAAACAGTTAGTCATAAAATTGAAAACCCAATAAATGAAGGTAATAAGAAAATAATTATTTTCACTGCCTTTGCAGATACAGCTGAATATCTATACTGTAATTTGAGCACTTATGTAAAAGATAAATTTGATCTAGATACTGCAATGATTACAGGAAATGTTGAAGGCAAAACTACAGCAAAACTTAAAAAAGCTGATTTGAATACAATTCTTACCTGCTTTTCACCTATATCAAAAGACAAAGAATTGTTGTTGCCTAACGATGATACTAATATTGATATTCTTATTGCAACAGATTGTATCTCAGAAGGTCAAAATCTTCAGGATTGTGACTATCTTATTAATTATGATATACATTGGAATCCTGTCAGAATTATTCAGCGGTTTGGACGAATTGACCGTATTGGAAGCAAAAACAAATGTATTCAGCTTGTAAATTTTTGGCCGGATGTTACTTTGGATAGATATATCGAACTGAAAGCTAAAGTAGAAACGAGAATGAAAATTGTCGATATGACTGCTACAGGAGACGACAATATTCTAAGTGATGACGAAAAAACAGATCTTGAATACCGCAAAGCTCAGCTTACACGCCTTCGTGATGAAGTTGTGGATATTGAAGACATGTCAAACGGAATCTCGATTATGGATCTCGGACTGAATGAATTCCGCCTTGACTTGCTTGACTATATTAAAACTCATCCGGAACTTGAGAAGTCTCCTCTTGGATTGAATGCAGTTACAAAAGCAACTGGCGATGCGCCTAAAGGTGTAATATTCGTTTTGAAAAACAGAACAGACAGTATTAATATCGGAAATCAAAACAGATTGCATCCGTTTTACTCAGTTTATATTTCAAATGAAGGGGAAGTGGTTTGCGATCATCTTTCTCCAAAAGATTTGCTCGATAAAATGCGCCTTTTGTGTAAAGGAAAAAACAAACCCATCCCTGAGGTTTATGTGCCTTACAATAAAGAAACAAAAGACGGTAAAGATATGAGACAGATATCTTTACTGCTGGAGCAGGCTATTAAATCAATTATTAATGTGAAAGATGAAAGCGATATTGATATGTTTCTTTCAGGCTCTCAAATGAGTTTTAAGGATTCCAAAATCAGCGGAATTGATGACTTTGAATTAATTAGCTTTTTGATTGTAAGATAAGAGGAAAATAATGTATAATTTACCTGAGCGCACTTTAGTAAATAAGCAGCTTCCTAAAACAGCGGTATATAAAAAATTTAATCTCAGCGCTGTTGATAAAGCAAAATTTGATGCAGATGTAAGTCGTTTAGAAATCTCTGCGGAAATTTCTCCTGCAACGGTTTCAGTAGCACCGGGTGAAAATGTTTCATCAATATTTGCTATTCGTGTCTTGCTTAAGAAACAGGATTTTGATGAAAAAAGCATTACAATGATCTCAAAGCTCATTGACCAAAAGCTTGTTCTTGTCCTCGTTTACAAATCAAATGCAAAACTTGCCATATTTCATAAAAAGCTGTTTATGACAGAATGGCAGAGCGAGAGCGATATTTCCTTGCCAATTCAAGGTTTAAATCTTGATATCGTTTATCATAATATGATAATGCAAATAGGCAGAATACATATTGAAAACAATAACACACTTTTGGAACAGATTGCAGAGGATGAACGAAAAGCAAAATTATTAAAAGAAATCGAACGCCTTGAAAAATTGGCTAGAAAAGAAAAGCAACCAAGAAAAAAATTTGAGTTGCATCAAAAAATTTATAAAATGAAAAAATTATTTAGTGAATATTGAACCACAGTAAACAATTTATAATAATTAAATAAAGGAATTAATATGGCGAGAAAAAATATTTTTGAAACTTTATCAAAAAAACATAACTTTCCTGAAGAAATAAAAAGGTTATATAATCTTTTAGAAGACCATGAAACAGTTCGATTGTCAATAAATAATGAGGTAAATTATTATAGCATTGATTCATTTGTTAATGGTACTATTTTCAAGTCTTGGATAAACAGAGGAACTTGTCTAGATTATAAGGATATGAAAAGTTCTTTAGGATTGGGATATTTTTATGTTAAAAATAAAGATATTGATGGAATCTTAAATAATCTTGAGTTTATAGCTAACATATTAAATTTAGCAAAGCTTGCTAAAGATAAAAGCTCCTCCAAAGTGAGCTGCGATTTTTTAAGTGGATTTAATGCTGCTGAGCAAAATCTTAAAACTTGTTTGGATTGGATGAATTATGAGGAAAAATATTTTAAGGATAAGCAATGTGTAATACTAGTGGAAAAAAATGAAGCTTCCGTTGCAGTAGCAGAAATTTTAGACGAAAGTTTATCTTATGAAGTCTTAAAGTATAATCATTTTAAACTCAAAGGAGATGTCGAAGCAAAAAAAACAATTCTGTTAAAATTGGCTGATAAAATTGAACCTAAGAAAAGTCAACTTCGAAATATAAATAAAAATCTAAGTAATGATGTCTTTTTTTTGTTAAATAATTTAAATATAAGACATAACAATTGTGATATTTCAAGTAAAGAGTACAAAAAATACATTTCAGAAATGGAACCAGCTGAATTGGAAAAATGGTATGATGAAACATATCAAATGATTTTGCTATCATTTTTGCTTATTGATAATGTTGAAAGAGCTCGGTCAGTAAAACTATTGAAGTCAAAAATATCTGAATCCGAAAAGAGTCAAAACAAAGATTTGAATACCGAAAAAGTTTGATAAGAATTCAAGGAGAAATTGAATGGAGAAATTTATTGATCTCTTAAAACCATTAATTGAGAAATATCTATTTACTACTATTATATCTGTTGTGTTAGCAATCCTAGGCGTTGTTTTGTTTCCTGATGTTTTAAATTTGAAAGAGCAAGTTGGACAATTTTTTTATGGACTGTTATTATTCTGTATATGCTTTCTTGCTGTAAGTCTAATAAAATATATTTATCTTAATATTAAACGTGCTTCCTACCAAAAAAATCCGATAAACAGCATTATCGTGAATTGGAGGCGGAGCAACTTGAAGTATTGTGGGGTTATGTTGATTCTCTAATCCCTCTTGACAAAAAATATTTGTTCGATTTTTTAAAAAACAAAAATAAACCTATTAAGGTTGGAATCCAACTTTTTACTGTTGGATTGTTAAGTGATAATAGAGTAGTTGTAAGTACAGATAAAGTCTTTCCGTCTGAAAGTGTCACAAACACTGATATAGATGTTAAGTACACTTACAACAATCATGGTAAATTTAAATCTTATAAACTAATTAAATCGAGAGATGATTTTTACAATTTACTAAAATATTCATATGACAAATATGGTAAAATATCGCATATTGATTTTAAGGAGAATTTAAATGGACAAGATGAAGATGCACACGCCGAATAAGGCTGATGAGAATTTTGAAAAACTGGCACAGATGTTTCCTAATGCCGTTACCGAAACTATTGATGAGACTACGGGCGAGGTAGTACGTGCCATTGATAAAGATGTTTTAATGCAGGAAATTAATACTCACGTTGTTGAAGGCAGAGAGGAACGCTATCAGTTCACTTGGCCTGATAAGAAAAAGTCTATCCTTTTGGCTAATGCACCTATCAATAAGACTTTGCGCCCTTGCAGAGAAGAAAGCGTTGACTTTGACAATACAGAAAACCTCTACATTGAGGGCGATAACCTTGAAGTCTTGAAGCTGTTGCAGGAAACATACCTCGGAAAAATCAAAATGATTTACATAGACCCGCCATACAATACGGGACACGATTTTGTTTATGAAGATGATTTTGCAATGAATGTCAACGACTTCTTGTATATAAATGGTGATTTTGATGAAATTGGTAATAAATTGTTTGCTAATACGGAAAGCAGTGGTAGATTTCATACAGATTGGCTAAATATGATATATCCCCGCTTGAAAATCGCAAAGGATTTGCTAACATCAGATGGTGCAATTTTTATCAGTATTGATGATAACGAGCTGGAGAATTTAACCAAGATTTGTAATGAAGTATTTGGTGAGACAAATTTCGTCGGTTGTATATGTAGAGCTACTGGCACAACTACTGGACAGGACGCAAACAAAATTGGCAGTTCTTGTGATTATTGTCTCGTGTATTCCAAATCAAATGAATTTACATTAAACGGTTTAGATATGGACGAAAAAGATTTGAAACGTTTTAACGAGTCTGACGAAAAAGGTCGATATTCGACATTGCAACTCCGAAAGACCGGAAATGCCGATACCAAGGAAGACCGCCCTAATATGTTCTTTCCTGTAATTGCTCCAGATGGCAGCGAGGTATATCCTTTCGGACCAACCGGTTATCTTAGTCGTTGGCGTGTATCTCGTGAGTCTTATGCAAAATTGGTAGAGGACAATATGATTGTATGGAAAAAGGCAGATTCTTATGAACCTATTATAAAAGACGGATATGAGAAGTCTCCTTGGACACCTTATGTAAAATACTATCTTGAGGGTAGAACAAAACAAGTTTCCAACTTGTTTCAAGATATAGAGGGAAACAAAAAAGCATCTATTGTGCTAAAGGATTTGTTAGGTTCTAAGGGTATATTTGATAATCCTAAACCTGTTGAATTCATAAGGATACTAATTCAAATAGCAACAAATGCTGATGATTATGTTTTAGACTTCTTCTCTGGTTCGGGTACTACTGCACACGCTTCTATTGATTTTTGTGCAAAAACTGAAGAAAATAGAAAATTTATTATGGTACAGTTGCCTGAAGAAACAGATGAAAAGAGCGAGGCATACAAAGCCGGATACAAAAACATCTGTGAAATCGGCAAAGAGCGTATCCGTAGAGCCGGCAAAAAGATTAAAGAAGAAAGTCCTCTTACAACACAAAATCTTGACACAGGATTCCGCGTTCTTAAATGCGACAGTAGTAATATGAAAGATGTATATTACAATCCTGCTGATTACACGGCAAGCCTTTTTGATACTCTTGAAGACAATATCAAGGATGACAGAACGCCAGAGGATTTGTTATTCCAGGTAATGCTTGATTTAGGCGTTTTGCTTTCAAGCAAAATTGAAGAAACTGTCATTGGCGGTAAAAAAGTATTCAATGTTGCAGACAATTACCTTATTGCCTGCTTTGATAAAGATGTTACTGATGAAACTATTACTGAGATAGCAAAGAAAAAGCCGTATTACTTCGTAATGCGTGACAGCTCAATGGCAAATGACAGCGTTGCTACAAACTTTGATCAAATCTTCGCCACCTACAGTCCTGATACAGTAAGAAAGGTATTGTAATGAGTCCAATAAACAACGATGCAATATTAAGTGCAGTTGGGTTTTATAATGCTTTTGATGAAATACATAAAAAATATTATACTGGATCGAAAATACAATTGGATGAAATCCTGAATTTTGCTGCAATTAGTATACCATATGCAGTCAATGGTGCTTTTGCATGTGAGGTAGCTATGAAATCAGCAATTAATGAAAAAAATGCAAAAACATTAGGGCACAAACTTTTAGATATTTATAATAGCAAATATTTTAGCAATAAATATAAAAAAGCTATTAAAGATTCTTTTATTTCAAAGGGCTTTTCTGGTATAGAATTCAATTGTGTGTTAACTGAATCATCAGATTTATTTTATAGTTGGCGATATATATATGAAAGTTCAAAATCAACTTGCTCTATTCCAAAATATTTTTATGAATTTGTTACTTCTTGTGTCGAAACAATGTTAGATTTCAGCGATTTAAAAAGGAAAGATAACCATGAAATTCAACTTTAAAATACAACAATATCAAACAGACGCTGTTAATGCTGTTGTTAATGTGTTTAACGGTCAGGGACATTACGAAAAAACAAGATACATCAGAGATCTGGGCAAAATCAATAAACAACAGAACGTTCAGCAGACTTTTGATTCATATTCTGATGATTACGATCCCTATGATGATACTGGCTATAAAAATGAACTTATTGAACTGTCAGATGAACAACTTTTAAAAAACATACACACCCTGCAGAGTGAAAACAACATAAAGCTATCCCCATCCCTTATCAAAGATTTAGGAAGATGCAGTCTTGATGTTGAAATGGAAACAGGTACGGGCAAGACATATGTTTACATAAAAACGATTTTTGAACTTAACAAGCGTTACGGCTGGAGTAAGTTTATTGTTGTTGTGCCCAGTATTGCTATTCGTGAGGGTGTAAAGAAATCTTTTGAGATTACAACCGACCATTTTATGGAGTATTACGGTAAAAAAGCAAGATTTTTTGTTTACAATAGTTCTAATCTTAATCAGCTGGATAACTTCTCTTCAAGTTCAGGCATCAATGTTATGATAATCAACACGCAGGCATTTGCATCTTCATTAAAAGAAGACGGACGAAGCAAAGAATCAAGGATTATCTATTCAAAGCGTGACGAATTTGGATCACGCAGACCTATTGATGTTATTAAAGCAAATAGGCCTATTATCATTCTTGACGAACCGCAAAAAATGGGTGGAACAGTAACACAAAAGGCGCTTAAAAATTTTAACCCGCTTTTTTCATTAAACTATTCCGCCACTCACGCAAAACAACATAATCTGGTTTATGTTTTAGATGCTCTTGACGCATATAACAAGAAACTCGTTAAAAAAATAGAAGTAAAAGGCTTTGAGGTTAAAAATTTCAGAGGAACTGACAGCTATTTATATCTTGAACAGATTGTACTGTCTAAAAATAAACCTCCGATGGCAAAAATAGAACTTGAAATAGGATATAATAAGTCAATAAACAGAGAAACTCGCACCTTAGGTGTTGGTGATGACTTATATTACACTTCTCAAGAGATGGAGCAATATAAGGGATATGTTATTTCCGAAATTGACCCATATACTGATACTGTAACATTTACTAACGGCGAAAAGATAAAAAAGGGCGATGTTGTCGGTGATGTTTCAGAAAAGGATATGCGACGAATACAGATAAGAGAAGCTATTTTATCCCACTTTGAAAAGGAAGAAAAGCTCTTTAACATGGGCATAAAAACTCTTACTTTGTTTTTTATTGATGAGGTAGCAAGATATCGTCAATACGATGATGACGGAAACGAACTTTTAGGTGAATACGGTCAGATGTTTGAGCAAGAATACATTGGTATTCTCAATGATTACATTAACCTGTCTGACACTCCGTATCAGAAATATTTAAAAACTATGTGCAGTGATGTTTCGGCTGTTCACAAGGGATATTTCAGCATTGATAAGAAAGGTCACGTTATAGACAGCAAATTAAAGCGTGGTAGTGAGTTTTCTGATGATATATCTGCTTATGATCTGATTTTGAAAAACAAAGAAAGACTGCTTTCTTTTGATGAGCCTACAAGGTTTATTTTCTCCCATTCTGCACTTCGTGAAGGTTGGGATAATCCTAATGTTTTCCAAATTTGTACGCTTAAACATTCAGACAGTCAGACTGCAAAGCGACAGGAGGTCGGACGAGGTTTGCGTTTGTGTGTTAATCAGGACGGAAACCGAATGGATGTTGAAAGTTGCGGAGACAGAGTGCATGACATTAATGTTCTTACCGTTATTGCTAGCGACAGTTATAAAACATTTGTTAAAGATCTGCAATCTGATATTAAAAGCGAACTTTATGACAGACCTACTGCGGCAACAAGCGAATACTTCAAAGGAAAATATATTGAAGTTGACGGAGTACAGACTGTCATTGATAATAATTTTGCCGACACAATCGAGTTCTATCTTATCAGTAACGGTTATGTTGATATGAAACGCAAGGTTACTGATAAATATCGTGCTGATGTTGAAATGAATAATCTTGCTCCTCTACCGGATGAACTTCAACCAATGGCAGACGGTATACATACTCTCATTCAGGCAATCTATGATGACAGCGTTCTTGACAAGATGATTTCAAACGGTCACGAAACAAAAATCAATGACAATCCGCTTAATGAGAATTTCGATAAAAAAGAATTTCAAAAGCTTTGGAATGAAATCAATCACAAGTATGCGTATACTGTTGATTTTGACAGCAATGAACTCATAAAAAAATCTGTTGATTGGATAAATAAAAATCTTTTTGTATCACAGCTTCAATATACCACAACAATAGGCAGACAAAAAGATGAAATGAATGCATATGAGGTAGGTAGAGGCGATTCGTTCGGTGGCGAAAAAACAAGTACCAAAACGCTTAAACACAATGAGACAAGTCAAATTAAATATGACTTGGTTGGTAAAGTTGCCGAAGGTACTAAGCTTACTAGGAAAACGGTTGCCACCATTTTAAAGAGCATAGATGAGAAAAAACTCTATATGTTTAGATATAACCCAGAAGAGTTTATATCAAAGGTAATCAAACTTATAAATGAACAAAAAGCAACCACTATTGTTGATCATATTACTTACAACATAGTCACAGGTAAGTACGACCAAAATATTTTTACTGCCGAAAAGAATTCACAAAGCTTTGACAAAGCATTCAGAGCAACTAAAGCAATACAGGATTATGTATTCACAGACGGTTCTGCAGAGCAAAGCATCGAACGCAAATTTGTTCAAGAATTGGATGCTGCAGAAGAAGTTTGCGTATATGCAAAATTGCCCAAAGGATTTCATATTCCTACTCCTGTCGGAAATTATTCACCTGACTGGGCAATAGCTTTTAATGAGGGTACTGTTAAACATATTTACTTTGTTGCAGAAACAAAAGGCTCAATGGACAGCCTTGAATTAAGGGAGATTGAAAAAGCAAAAATCTCCTGTGCAAAAAAATTGTTCAAAATGAATATTTCTGATGTTAAGTATGATGTTGTATCTAATTACAGCCAATTGCTTAATATTATGAATAAATAATATTAAAAAAGGGATGTTGTAAAAACATCCCTTTTTTAATCAGTAGTGATTTTAATAAGTCCTGAGAAGAATAGTTGTCATTCAATAGACTATGCTTTTTGCCATTTAAACACTTCCTTTTTTATAAATAAATTAATGAAATACTAAATAATACAGTAACTAAACAAATACTTTTACATAATAATAAATAACCTCAATCTATGAAAATATTAAAGTTAATATATAAGTGTTCAATAACTTTAAATTACATTGTTGTGATTTCAATGCAGCTGAAAATGCTTGTACCTCCATATGCAATTCAACGCAAAAAATCTATTGACAAAAGTACACAAATTGTGTATAATTTAATAAAAAGTACACAAATTGTGTATAATTTATACGGAGGTTGATATGGAAATTAAAAAGCTTAGAAAATATATTGGAATGTCACAACGTGAATTTTCAAGTTATTTTGGTATTCCAACGGGTACGCTGAGAAATTGGGAGCAAAGCATTGCCAGCCCACCGAGTTATGTATTAAATATGATTATTACTGCATTAAGGAGAGATAAAATGATAAATGTTGAAACAATAAAATTCTTGAAAATGTTGGATGAATTAGTTGAGCTTGTTGAAAATGGTATTGAAGAATTCGGAAAAGCAAATGAAGCAACTTTTGGTACAAAGATTTTTTATGATAAAAGAACAAAAGACAGTAATGGGAATTATAGTATTGTTCGTGATGCTGACGTTTTGGATGATGAAGATTACTATCATCATGATGTAGTATCTTATTTTGGATGTGATACAAATGAGTACAAGGTACAAGTAGCTTTTGATGAGGATTTTAATACACCTTATGTTCTTGTAACATTGATCGAAAGTGGTGAACAAATTGTGGTTGAGGATCAACATTGGTATTTTGTATAAGAAATTTTAAATTAAAATTTGTGATTTGGTAGTTCTTAATCGTTTTATAATAATTTATAAATTGCTTAAAATATCTTTTTTAGATTGTATATAAAAGGACAGCTCTTAAAGAACTGTCCTTTTCTTGAATATTTTATAATATTTTTGCAAATTTAATGTGATTTTTATTTTGTTTAAAATGAAATAAGGCCTCCCACCTCTCACTCTCCCGTTCCACTGTTAAACGAGCCGTCAAGGATTTAGAGAAAGCCGGACTGATACGAAAGGAGCCGCACTGCCGTGAAAACGGCAGTGCGACCTCCAATCGATACTATCTGCTGTGAGCCGAAAAAAACAAATCTCGTCCGCCAAGGGAGAACTATGCCTAAACAGTGGACTGAGGGGCGGTTCATTTTGACCCGCCTTGAAGTACCCACTTTAAGAGAGAATACAGCAGAAAGAGAAAACACAGACTATTTGCTGTTATTCCTCTGTTAATGTTTTTCTCATAAAATATTTTGACAAGTCAAATTAAAGCTCGACTTATCAAATTGTTTCTGCTATAATAAATATATTCTGTTTATGAGGTGAACAAAATGGCGGTTCAGTACAATAAGCTTTGGAAGCTGCTGATAGATAAAAAGATAAAGCCTTCTGCTTTGTCGAAAATGACAGGGATTGCCCCCTCTACTATGGCGAAGATGGACAGGGGTGAATATGTGGCTCTTTCCGTACTGGAACGGATCTGCCTGACTCTGGATTGCGACATCGGCGATGTGGTTGAGATCGTAAAAGAACCCGAGGACGGGGGTGAAAACATATGAAACATCATTTTGTTTTTAACAAGCCGGCGATTCACTTTATCCTTTTGGTCGGCATTTTCACTTTTGTCTTTTTAGGTGCGGAATATCTGTTTGTCAATATGATCTCCCTGTCGGTGACGGAAGGGAAAACCGTCATTGCCCAGAACTATGCGCTGGGCGCCAGCGCCGTCGGCTTTTTCCTGTATCCGGCCATGGAACGCTGGGTTGGAAGACGCTATAAAAGCGGACTGACCTTTATCCTGGCGCTGGGTGCGATTATCTGTACCTTCATTGTCCAGCAGCATATCTCCTATGCGGCGACTATGACAGCAGGGATGGTGCTGTTTCTGCTGCTGGGCGTTTTCGGCAGCGCCGTCCACTATCTGGCTTCCGTCACCATAGACGGCGACAATGCATTGGCACGGCTGGCGGGGATCGCCTACGCTCTGGGAATTCTGCTCCAGTATGCAAACAACAACCTTGTCAACCTGGAGGTTGCGGAG
Source organism: uncultured Oscillospiraceae bacterium (assembly GCA_900539845.1). GTDB lineage: Bacteria > Bacillota > Clostridia > Oscillospirales > Acutalibacteraceae > Eubacterium_R > Eubacterium_R faecavium. The sequence continues at coordinate 73,227 of UQDP01000009.1, forward strand.
GCGGCGTTTCTTTCGGTATTTCTGGCGGCTTTGAGCCTGCTGGTCATCCGAACGAGACAGGCCGGCCAAAGCCGCATCGAAATGACGGAGACTGCGGCTTTGGCCTCAAAATCAGAAACAGACATTTCCCTCACCCGGAAAAAACGGACGGCGGGCATTATGCTGGCGCTGCTGGTAGTGCTGATGGCCTGCGTGTTCAGCACACTGGACAATGCCGTGACTCTCCGTCATGCGAGCGGGACGGATATCGGGCAGTGGCCCCGCCTGCTGCTGGCATTCAGCGGCCTCGCCGCAGGCTTTGTCTTCGATATCCGCAAGCGGAAGTATATGGGGCTTATTATGTACTGCGTGATGATGATGTCGGTTCTGTCCATTGTGGTACTGAACCTGGGCGCTCCGTTCCTGATCGGACTGGTGGTCTTTTACCTGTCCTCGGGCTTTTTCGTTGTCTTCTTTACAGCGAGCTTTATGGAGCTTTCCCGGCATATGCGCCTGCCGTCGCTGTGGGCGGGCATGGGCCGCGCCATGAATAACGTGAGCGCCGCCCTGATCACCAACGGATCGGTGGCGCTGCTGACCACTGGCAACAGCCTGGCCGCCATTGTCATCGCCCTGGTGCTGTTCGTGGCGGTCAGCGTTGCTATGGCCGTGTATACCGCCCGCATGAACGCCGTCATGGAGCCCAAGGAGCCGCCTGCTTCCCAAAAGTCGGACGAAGAGCGCAGGGAGGCGTTCATCGCAAAATACGGGCTGACCGAACGGGAATGGGATGTATTTTCCCAGATGATTTCTTCGGACAGCAGCGCCCAGGAGATCGCCGACTGCCTGTTCCTGTCCAAGCGGACGGTGGAACGGCATATCTCCGCCCTGTACGAAAAGACGGGCGCAAAATCCCGCATCACTATGTACCTGCTTTACCGTAACGATTAACATACAGGATAAAAGAACACCCTGCTTTCTCTCAGGAGAGGCAGGGTGTTTTTGTGTGCGGTAACGAATTGTCCTGATAAAAAACATCGTTTTCCCCACTTGAAAAATGAAATTTACGCCATTCGGCATCCGGGAAAGGAAAAATCAGGAACGAAAAGTACACCTCAACCCCTATTTGGAACGATTAGAAGTTGTGCATATATAAAGCCTCAAAATAGTTGCTTTGATTTATATAATATGCACAAATGGCGGTTGACCGCCATCGGTTTTTTGAAAAATGGCGGTTCACCGCCACCTGTTTTGATACGATTGGCGGGATTTACGCATAGACAATCCGGCCTCTTTTCACCTAAAATGAGGGCGTAAGAATCCACTTCCCGGCGTCTGCCGCGGTTCCCCAAAAATTCAGGAGGAGAAGAAATGATGGAATACGTTCAAAGAGAACTTCCCTATGTGCGCTCCTTTGTCCTGCGCTCGGTGTATGGTATGCTGCGGCAGGAAGGGATTGCTTTTGGGGAGGAAGCGCCGGGAAAGATTATTGCCGAATGCAGAGCAGACGGAACAGACGTCTCCCTTTCCATAACGGCGGAGGAAAAAGCGTTTGGAACTGAACTGACGATTTCACTGCGCCGCCCCTGCGATGGAATGTCAAAGCAGAAGGTGGCTCGAAGTATGCAGGAGATGCTGGATCAGATTGTCCGGCATTTGGAACATATCCTGATGACAGAGGGAACGGATGATGCCAAAGCAAAATGATACTGCTTTTCGGAATCTTGCCGTGTGACTGATGGGTCGGCACTGCGGTGATGTGCAGGAGAAGTTCTCCGCTCTGTATGGCGATTAAAACGAAAGGAGAGAAACGGAATGTGTCAAGTGAAAAGGCTCCTTCCCTATGTCCGGCGGTATGTGCAGATGGCTGTTTACGATGTGCTGGACGCGGAGGGGGCGGAATACTGGAAGAATGAAAGCGGCGCGGTGGTCGCCCGGCTTTCGGTTTACGGGAACGTCAGCACCTTCAGCCTTTCGACAGAGATACAGGATGTGGGGACCGGACTGACGGTTTCCATGCGTGAACCCTGTCCCGGCCTGTCGGCCCAGGGAGAGGAACGGGCGGTGACCGCCGTAGCCGATAAGGTTGCCCAGTACCTTGAGAACGAGCTGATGATCAACCGCCGCTGTTTCGTGCCGGACCGGCATTATGCCGTATAGGGAACAGCGGCGCAGGCACAGGCGGAAATCGGCCGGATCCGTGCGGAAGCGGAAGCGGCCAAGGCTGCGCAGACTGCTGCACAAACTCCGGCCGCGCCTGACGGTACGGTATGCCCCTCGTGCGGCGCGTCCGCTGCCCCGGGCGTGAAATTCTGTCCGGAATGCGGGGCGCCGCTCTCCCGGCAGAGCGAATAAACAGACAATGAATCTGAATATCTGGAGGGATATCTATGGCAAATGAATCGAGAGTATTCCGGCTGCCCGCCGGTATGAGTACCTAGGTAGTGGCGAACGCCGTATCGTCGTTCCTGTCCTAAAGGGATGGAGGTACAGAGCGCCGAAACCACAGAAGGCTATGTGGTGCAGGGCCGTCAGGAAAAAGACGGCTGGAAGACCATTGCCGGCATGAGGATGGCTACGACGGTGCAGATGATCCGAATGGATGACAACTTAAACGTCACCGTGGGTCAGGGCGAATGGTCGGATAAGATCGGCGCCGGCGCGCTGGGATGGTTTATCGCATGGCCGCTGGCGGTGACTGCCGGTGTGGGCGCCTACAAGCAGAAAAAGCTGCCGGAAGAGATTTTCCAGGTGATTGAGCAGTGCATCGTCTCCGGCGGCCGCTCGGTGGTGGTGCGAAACGCCGGGGCGGAACTGAACGCGGGTATGGTGGTTTGCCCCGCCTGCAAAACCCAGTGTGCGGCCGGCGCCAAATTCTGCAACAACTGCGGGGCGAAGCTGGAAAACAAATGCCCCCAGTGCGGGGCGGAGATACCGCCCGGAAGCCGCTTCTGCGGAGCATGCGGAACGCCGCTTTCCCCGCAGGGCGCTCCGGTGCGATAAAGGGAGGAGATTGCGTATGCGCAGGGAAAAACCGCCGGGGCGGCAAAAAGGCGCACGGCTTTTCAGTATGCTGCTGGCGGTATGCCTGATGATCGCGGCCCTTCCCCTGTCCGTTTCGGCGGCGGGGGAATATGTGCCGGGAAATCCCCGCTGGTCGGGCTACCAAAACCAGGTGCAGTGGGATCGGCCGGCGGGAGCGGCCTCCGGCGACAGCTTTGAATACGAGGCGCAGCTGCTGCTGGGCGACGATGTGGTCGAGTCCAAGGCAGTGGAAATCGACACCTATTTGTTTTTCACAAACGACGTGGTGACGCGGCCGCAGGAAGAGTACACCATACGGGTGCGTGCCAGATGGATCATGATCGTGGGCGACCCGGACGGCCAGTATATGGTGGCGGACGTCGGCGAATGGGGCCCCTGGGCGACCAAGGCGGGGTCGGGCGGCGGAGAAGCCGAACCGCCCCATGAGCACAGCTATACCCAAAAGCACGACGCGGCACAGCACTGGCAGGCGTGTTCCTGCGGCGACAAAAAGGATGCGGCGGATCACAGCTTCGGCGCATGGACGGCGGATGGCAATACAGAGAGCCGCACCTGCACCGTCTGCGGCTACGCCGAGACAAGGGACGCCGCGCAGACGTCAGCCACCGGGGAAACCACGGATAACGGGCAGGATTCCGGCGGCGAAGGCATCGCGGAACTGACCGATGAAAATACCGGCGTTTCCGTCTCCCTGTCCGAAGCGGTTCCGGAGGGTGTGGAGCTGTACGCCGGCGTCATGGAGGCGGAGAGCCTGCTTGAAGAGAAGCCGGAGCTGAAAGAAGTGCTGGACGGCCTGCTGTCGGTGTATGAGATCAGCATCCGCCAGAACGGGGAGCCGGTGGAAATCAAAGACAGCGCCATGACGGTGCGCATCCCGATGAACAGCCATCTGGAGGGCTACGCCCATTACCAGGCGGTGCGGGTGGACGGCGAGCCGGAGCGCATAAAGGCAAAGGCCGAAGACGGCAGCCTGGCCTTTGAAGCCGGCGGCCCGGGCCGGTATGCCGTACTCGGTTCCGATACCCCCTTCTCCGTTTCTGCAATCATCCAACCCGACCCGTTGCCGGGAGACGGCGGAGCTGAGGAAAAGGGCGGAAACGCCGTCTACATCGTTCTGTTGGCCGCGATACCGGCGGCTGTCCTGCTGGCGCTGCTGCTTGTATTCTTATACAGGAAAAAGCGGAAGGCACAGGATAACCCGCCAGCCGGAGGAAAGGATCCGTCCGGACCGGACGGCGGAAATACCAAAAACTGATTCTATTTGCAAAGGAGAGAATGAAGATGCTTCGAAAAAAGAGTTTGCTGGCGCTGCTGCTGTCCTTATGCATGGTGGTAGGAATACTGCCGGCGACAGTGTTTGCGGCAGGCGCAGGTATGCCCCAAAACATACGATGGGCAGAGAGCCCTAAAAGCATGGTACAGTGGGACGCGCCCTCGGGCGGCGGCCAGTATCAATACGAGCTTCGGTTGAAGCTCGGCGAGACAATAATTGACGGTCCCGATTTGACAGTACAGAGATATCATCTGTTTAATGGCAGCCTGATGACGGAGGCTCGCGAAAATTACACAGTTGAAATAAGGGCGAGAAGCTGCATCATTGTCGGAGAGTTTCCCAACGAATACGTTACCAGCCCAGGAGAATGGGGTGACTGGGCTACACTTGAAGGCTCCGGCGGCGGAGAGGGGCCTACTCCCCCCCATGAACACAGCTTCGGCGGCTGGAAAAATAATGGAACCCAGCATTGGAAAGAATGCAGCTGCGGAGAGAAATCTGAAGAGAGCCCCCATAACTTCGGCGAATGGGAGCTGATCTATTATGATGTAAATACGAAGTATGACGTATGTGAAAGGCAGTGCCTTACCTGCGGCTATAAGCAGATTGATAGATACAGGGAACACCAACATTACTATACCGACGACTGGAGTAGCGGTTCGACTACACACTGGAAGGTATGCTACTACTGCAAAGAAGTTAATCAAGATACTGTAGCCAACCATACTTTCGGCGACTGGACGGAAACCAAGCCTGCCACCACAACGGAGGAGGGTTTAAAAGAACGCACCTGCTCCGTCTGCGAATATACGCAGGAAGAGACGATTCCGGTCCATACGCACGATGTTCACGATAAAGCATGGAAATATGATGATACTAATCACTGGCAGGAGTGTTCCTGTGGTGAAAAGCTGAATGTGGCAAACCATGCCTACGGCGAATGGAGAGTGACGAAGCCGGCCACCGAGACCGAAGAAGGCTCCAAAGCACGTGACTGCACGGTCTGCGACTATGTGCAGACCGAAACCATTCCGATGCTTAAACATGAGCACAGCTACGGCGATTGGCAGAAAGATAAAACCCAGCACTGGAAGGAATGCCGCTGCGGCAAGAAAACTGAAGTGGGCAACCATACTTTCGATGATTGGACGATAACAAAGGAGCCCACCACAACCGAAACAGGTTCCAGAGAACGCACCTGCTCCATCTGCAAATATACGCAGACAGAGACGCTGCCGGTTCATACGCACGATGTTCACGATGAAGCATGGAAATATGACGAAACCCAGCACTGGCAGGAATGCTCCTGCGGTGAAAAGCTGAATGTGGCAAACCATACCTACGGCGATTGGAAAGTAACCAAAGAGGCCACCGAGACTGAAGCGGGTTCCAGAGAGCGCGGCTGTGCGGTCTGTGAATATGTGCAGGTTGAAATCATCCCGGAGATCGGGCATGAGCACGGCATCCATGATGAAACGTGGAAATATGACAAAACCCAGCACTGGCAGGAATGCTCCTGCGGTGAAAAGCTGAATGTGGCAAACCATACCTACGGCGATTGGAAAGTAACCAAAGAGGCCACCGAGACTGAAGCGGGTTCCAGAGAGCGCGGCTGTGCGGTCTGTGAATATGTGCAGACTGAAGCCATCCCTGCAACGGAAACCGGAGAGCCAACCGATTCGACTGATCCGACCGATTCATCCGATTCGCAGGGTCAGCAGGATCCTTCCGGCGACACCAGCAGCCCCCAGACCGGGGACAGCAGCAACATGATGCTGTGGATCAGCCTGATGCTGGCCTCCTGCGGCGGCGTGCTGGAAATGCTGCTTTACAGGCGGAAAAAGGCGGCGGCCGGGAAATAAGGCTGAGTAATAAACAAAACCGGCAAAAGCGCCTGCGGGCGGGCTTCGTGCAAAATCCACAGCCCGCCCCGGCGCAGCCGGTATCCTTTTCAAGAAGGAATATCCCTTCTATCCTTTGGTATGCACCAAAGGATAAGCAATCTTATTTGACAAGGAGGAGAAACCAAATGCAAGCAAAAAAGAAACTGACGGCGTTGCTGCTTTCCCTGTGCATGGTGTTGGGAATGCTGCCCATGACCGCTTTTGCGGCGGGTGCGCCGGCTGCTCCGGGAGATTTAAAGCGGGAGTGGACAAACAGCGGTTTGAAAGTCAGCTGGAGCCAGCCGGAACCCATCGGAGAGCTGGAGATCTTTGAGTATGAAGTGTCCCTTTTCGTCGATGAGAATCTAAAGGAGAAAGAAACGGTTCGCCAGGCTACTGACTATACCTTTAAAACGTTTGGGGATTTAACAGAACCCACAAACTTTCGCGTGGAGGTGAAAGCGCGGGAGGCTATTTCCGGCACCGGCGATCGGGGCAATCCGGCGAGCTTTGATGTGACGGAATGGACTGAGTGGAGCAGCGCGAGCAAAGAGACATTCGTTGAAGACGACTCACCTAAAGTCAACACGGAGATCATTAAGCATTATACGGGAGTTGTAGATGTGGCTTTGCCCGGCAGCGACCAGAAGCTATACAAGGAGGGCATAGAAGCTGCAGATGATGCTGATATAGAAGCCATAATGGATCTGCTCTATGCCTATTTCGAGGAGAATAAGGCAACGGTTCCTGAGCTGGCGGATGTCGCAAAAGCAGACCTGACGACGGAAATGGTTTTGACCAGGATCGAATCGTCGAGAACAGTAGGGTCTATAAACACTGAGGGAAGACCTGTGGTAGTGGTACATGAGGTGGTGGATAAATATTACGATCTCAGGCTGGTATACAAAGAGCAGCACGAGCATGTCTGGGCGGAAGACTGGACCAGCGACGGCACACATCACTGGAAAGCCTGCACGGCAGAGGGCTGCGCCGAAAAAGACCAGTACGGAGTGCATCAGATAGCAAACGGGGTTTGTACGGTGTGCAAGGCTGAAGTAGAAACATCCGGGGTACAGACGTATGCGGTAAAGGTGAACGGCGTCACCGTCACCAGCGCCAACGCCAGCGACATTCTGGGTGATGCCGACGGTGACGGCGCCACGGCGTACTATGATCCGGCGGCCAACACCTTGACACTGGATAACGCCCAGCTGACATCCAGCGGCTTCGGCGCTGTATGGGCGCAGGAAGAGAACTTTACCCTTGTGCTGAAAGGTGAGAATCAGATTACCGGAGAAGGGGACTTCCCTCACTCCGCGGTTTATTCCCACGGGGCTATGACGGTCAAAGGAAACGGAAGCCTGACCACCAGCGGCACCTATTTCGGCCTGTTTGGCAACAATACCATTACCATTGAAGACGGGGCGTCTGTAGATCTTACCGTTGACTTTTCCAGCGACGAGCAGGATCAGCCATATGCCGCAGTCAGAGCAATCGGCGGACTGACGGTGGACGGCGCGACGCTGAATGCGAAGAACAATGCAACTCAGGATGCCAGTTTCGGCACTCCGGGCATTAATACTGACCTTACGGCGATTAACGGAGCGAAGGTGAATATTTCTTCCGTAAACGATCACGGCATCTGCGGTGATGTCATCGTCAGCGGAGCCGGAACCGTAGTAAATGCCTCTTCTGCAAGCGGCGAGCACTATGGTATCTTTGCTGGCCAGGAAGATATCTTTGGTGAATTGGGCGGCGATCAGAAGGGGATCTTCACCATCTCCGACGGAGCGGTTGTCACTGCCAGCGGCGGAAAGGGCGCCATGCGCTGGAAACCTGACTTATCTGGCTACACCGATCCTGTTGTAGCGGCCGGTGATTCTGCTGCGGCTGAGGAAATTATTGGCGATCCTGCCGGCACAGAGTATCAGAACGAAAAATATGTGCAGGTTCGTTCCTCTTTGGAGCCGGTTGAACCCACTGAGCCAACGGATCCTACTGACCCGACCACTCCTACCGACCCGACTGAGCCAACCGATCCAGCCAAGCCCGAACAGCAGGGCAAGCCTTCTGGGCAAACAGAAAGCCCACAGACCGGGGACAGCAGCGATATGGCGCTGTGGATCAGCCTGATGATGGTTTCCTGCGGCGGATTGCTGGGGATGCTGTTCTACAAACGGAAAAAAACAGCGGCCGGGAAATAAGGCTTAAAGATAAAACAAAACCGGCAAAAGCGCCTGCGGGCGGGCTTCATGCAAATCCCGCAGCCCGCCCCGGTGTAGCCAGCGTTGTTTTGCAGAAGGGATATCCCTTCTTTATGCTTTGGTCTTCACCAAAGCATAAAGAACTTTAACTGCGGCAAAGAAGGTTATTCGTTCCGCCCTGGCTGCCTGAACCGACGCACCGGGGAACGGATGGCATAGAAATATAGAGAAAAAGGCGGTGATACCCTAAAGAGAATCATCAAACCGTTTATTCACATGAATTTTATCTTGAAAGGAGAAAAATCAGTTATGAAATTGAAGCGAAAACTGCTTGCAGGACTGCTGACGCTTTGTATGGCTGTTGGAATGGCTGTGCCGGCGTTTGCGGCGAACGGCCCCTCGTTCGGGGACTACAGTTCTGCATACCTCAGGCTCGGTAATTCGGAGGATGGGTATCAGACGCTCTTTGCCAACAGCGGCCAGATTGACGATGTATCAGGTGCTGTTTATGATAAGGCGAGCAACACCGTTACCCTGACCAACTACAACAACCCGACCAATATCCTTGTCGCCAACGAGATGGGTGATGACCTGAAGCTTAAGCTGGTAGGTGACAACCACCTCTCCTCGCTGGTGGTATACGGTTTCGGCTGGGGCGGCAACCTGGAGATTATTGGAGACGGCTCCCTGACCATCAATGAGAACAAAACCTCCAGCGCCGCTATTGCGTTTATGGCGGAGGGAACACAAGGCTCGCTCAAAGTTGGTTCGGAGGCTACTGTGACGGCGTATAAAATGCCCGATGCTCCGCATATGGCGACTTATTCGGCACAGTTTATCTCAACAACGTCTAAATCTATCCCGTTCACAGGAAATTTTGAAACAAAGCTTGCTCTGACAGCTGATTCCGGCGTGGAATTGGAATATGAGCAGACAGAAACAGTCATTACAGAAGCCCCGTATGAGTCCAGGACATGGCAGGTTGCCACCAAAGGAAATGATGGCAGGCTGTACGGCGTTTACTTTTTTGAAGCTGATGAAACTATAGGTTCGCAAGGTCAAACCGATATTGCCGAACTGGTGAAAGTTAACGATCTTCCAAGCGGAAACGAATATCTCGCACTTGAAGTTAAAATAATCCAGGGAAGCACCGAGTGGCCGGCGGAATATACAAAGGATGCTGACGGAAAAACTATTGAGGCAAAAATTGACAGGCCGGAAACCATGAAAGTTCTCAAAAAAGGCGAAGAAACTTTTTATTGGGGCACAGGCAATATAAAATATGATGAAGAAGGAGAAGGTACGCCTTATTACACCTTATATAAGGCAATTGACAAGGTGGAACTGCCGGATACGTATTCCGATGCAAGGTACGAGACAAATGTTGTAACCCCCGTAGATGGCATGGAAGATATTACCGCAGATCAGGAAGACTATCCGGAGGGATATAAGACAGTCATTGAGAAGACCGGCATGTATAGCTACTACTGCACCAATGATGTGATCAAAGTATCCCCGTCCGGGACTTCTACCGATCCGGGCACTGATCCTGGAACAAAACCTGGTGAGGATACTGGCGCCAAAGATCTGACTGCTTCCGAAACCGGCGTTTCCATCTCCCTGACCGACGGTGTGCCAGAGGGTGCGGAGCTTTTTGCTGACACCATCGCGCAGGAAAGCGTGCTGGGAAGCCGTCCGGAACTGAAAGAAGAACTGCCGGGCCTGCTGTCCATTTACGACATCAGCGTTAGAAAAGACGGTAAAGCTCTGGAAATCAAGGACAACCCCATGACGGTCAAAATCCCGATGAACGACCACCTGAAGGGCTACAAATACTATCAGGCGGTATATCTGGGTGACCCGCTGGAACGCTTTGATGCAGTGGTGGAAGGAGACTTCCTGGTATTTGAGACTACCCATCTGAGCCAGTATGCTATCCTTGGTTCCAACACACCGTTTGAAACCAGCGAACAGCCCACCGACCCTACCACTCCTACAGACCCCACTGACCCAGCCAACCCCGAACAGCCGGGCAAGCCTTCTGAGCAAACAGAAAGCCCCCAGACCGGAGACAGCAGCAATATGATGCTGTGGATTGGTCTAATGTTGGCCTCCTGCGGCGGTGTTATAGGTATGGCGGTTTACAGCAAAAGAAAAAAACTGCATGCTAAATAACAGATGATTGAGATTTCATCTCATTGACAACATCAGTTACAGGCGGTGACGGCTTAAAAACCGCCACCGTCTTTTTTGTGCTAATTTAAGCGATGGAACTATTAACAATGAAAAAAATTATAATTGTGGCGGTATGCCTGATAATTGCGGCTTTGTCTATTTATAAAATTTCAGGGTATTTGCTGGAAATGCTGGAAAGCCAAAATTTGAACGATTCACTTACGAAGGAAGCAGTAATGAAACTTCCGCAGGACGCTGAAAGCAACCAGTCGGAACAAGAATCTGTACAGGAAACTGCGCCGATCATAGTAGATTTTGAGGTTTTACAGACAGAAAACAAGGACATCATCGCATGGCTGCACTGCCCCGATACCAAGATAAACTATCCGGTGGCGCAGAGCGAGGATAACAGCTACTACCTTCGTCGCCTGCTGGACGGCTCTTGGAACACGGCAGGGACCATTTTTATGGACTACCGCAACAGCGCAGATTTTTCAGACCGGCATACTGTGATTTACGGACATAATATGAAGAATGATACAACGATTTCGTTGTATATTAGCCGTGAGGGGCTCAAAGGCCCTTGGTAAATCGTCTATTAACAGTATATCCGATTAGTTTTATTGTGTCCACAAGTATTACGCAGATATACTGCCGAAAAATTTTCTAACTAATTACAGTTGCACCACAATCAATTAAAAATATGCTATAATTATATTAGAAGGTAATTTTACATAATTATTTTTTTGAATTAAGTCATCTCGAGTTGTTGGGATGGCTTTTTCTTTTTCCCCAAAAAAAGAAATTAAGAAAGTCAGTTTAATTTATCGGTGAAAGGAAGGTGAAAGGCAAAGCGAGCTAAAACAGAACAGGAACTCTATATGGTTATTTTTGTTGCCGGGTTGATTCTCTTATTGAGAAAGAGAGGCATAGTACCGACTGTTGGGGCAGTCAAAACAGCAGCACCAAGCTGTAAAAAGGTGTGATTTATCTTTAACAAAAATAACTATTAGGGGGTGAAATCTGTGTCCAGAAACGGAAGCATACGCTACCAAATTGAAAAGACTTTAAAATTACTGTGCAGGTTTGGTGAATCAAGGCACGAAGCCAAAAAAGCTCACACTGCCTGCAGGTACATTTATTCTTTTAACACAATGAAAACATACATAAGACAACTTAACTATATGGTTGACTGGGCTAAAGAAAACGGTATTAAACTTAAAAGTATTGATGATATTAAGCTTCACGGAGATGAATGGCTACAATGGTCTGTTAATAAAAAGTTCTCATCGTGGACTGTTTCTGTAAGACGCTCTGCATTATGCAAGCTTTGCGAAGTCCCGTATTCATATTTCAAAACAAAAATCCCGCCTAAAAAGAGGCAGGATGTTAAGCGTTCAAGGGATATGTCAAAGAGTTTGAAATATTTCAGCGAGTCAAAAAATATTGAGCAGGTAACCTTTTGCAGATGCACGGGACTGAGGCTCAGTGAACTTAAGCTGATAAGGGGCTCAGACCTTTATTTTGACGAATTCGGCCATCCTTGGTTAACAGTTACAAGAGGAACAAAAGGCGGCAGAAAACGCCATACAAAGCTTTACGGAAGCCCTGAGGAGATAGAGATATGTATCAGCCTATGCAAGAAAGCAAAAGGCGAAAAAGTATTTCCGAATGTAAAAGAAAGAGCAAACACACACGGTTACAGAGCACAGTATTGCCAAAGGGTATATGAGGCCGAGAAACGCGATTTAAGCACACTTTCACACTCGGAAAAGGTCTTTTGCAGGAAAGACAAAAAAGGCATTGTTTATGACAAGCAGGCGCTTCTGATATGTTCTTCTATGCTCGGTCACAACAGATACGATGTGTGTGCATTATCTTACTTATATAACCAAGAGTGAGTGCCACCAGTTTTTTTATTTTTTTGCTATAATTACTTTAGAGACACAAATTACATTGTGAATATTAATCTCATATATTATATATTTTTTTACTTATTGACTGTAACTTTAATTGTATAAAGCATTAATTGTAAACTTTTTGTGAACATAGTTCATAGATGCTTTATTGTGCCTTAATGGTTTTAAAATTTGCTATAATTACTTTAGAAGTTATTTTTTTAATGCTTTTTAGAGTTATTTTAGTAGCTACGAAATACTCTTATTTTATATTTAAAGTTAATTGTAAATTAGGATAGTTATGAGATAGTTATTTAATTATAATAACTGTTCTTTTTTTACTTTGAAAGGAGGAATTTTATGTAAATTAAAACAAACATAAAATAACAAAGTACAAATTACAAAAGAAAGGAATTTAAATGATGATAACACTGTATTTTGAAAAAGTAAAAGAAGGAAGACTCTCAAACACATTCACGACAGATACATATTACGATGAAAGTGTGTATCTGAAAGAGAAGTCGGAAGATTCATATATCAGCATACTTGATGAAAAGGACTTTGTTAAGCAACAGGCATATGCTTATTTCATAAAGAACGATTATATCGCAATAGACAAGTGGTATGTAAATCGTTTTGATGAAGCAACAAGCGACGGCCTTATTATTGACATAGAAGTCGATTTTGCTGCAATGTTCAGAGATAATCTCGGATTGTACGACGAATGCCGTGAATGCTTTGATATGACTATGAGAAAAGTGTATGACTCAATATTCAGAAAATACACTGATTGAGTAATCGATAAAGTTATTTTTCTTTAATTAAAACAAGGCGGCACACCTAACAGTGTGCCGCGCTTATGAAAAAATTGTAAATTCTTTAAATTTCTTTGTCACTTTTTTTAAATTTGCACTATATTATATTGTGGGATATTTTAACCTAAAAAAAGAAAAGTGTCGAAATACCCATAATCAAAAATTTTTTAGTGTTTTTGAAAAATTTTTTTGTCACTTTTTTTGAAAATGCACTATATTATATTGTAGGGGTTTTTTAACC
>UQDP01000010.1 GCA_900539845.1 uncultured Oscillospiraceae bacterium
CATACATCAGCGGAACAAACAGCACAAGCTACACGATCAAGACAGAAAAACCTGCCGATCAGTACTATGTACGAGTCAGGGCATACAAGCTCTTCAATGACAGTACCATTTACGGCGCGTTCACGCAGCCTGTTGAACTGTAATACGGCAAACGAAAAGGAGCAGATGAAAATCTGCTCCTTTTTTATATCTAAATCTTGATCATGACAAGTGTTTTAAAATACCTAGCCTGTAAAACAAAAACATGTTGTGCGTAATTGATAAAAAAATAACCAAATATTGAAAAATTTTATTAAAAAGATATAGATTTTTGTTAAATTTTATAGTAAAATAAAATTCAATTCGTTTTTACGAAAGATCGGGGGAGCCATATGAAGCATATGCTTACAGATGAGACCCGCAGCCAGCGGGAAAAATTAAACGAAGTATTTGAAAAATACAAAGACACACCGGGAAAGCTTATGCCTGTTTTGCAGGAGGCGCAGGATATATACGGCTATCTGCCGTACGAGATCCAGCAAAGGATATCAGAGGCGCTTGATATTCCTATTTCCGATGTTTACGGTGTTGCGTCTTTTTACAGTCAGTTTAATCTGACTCCAAAGGGGAAGCATCGTATTTCCGTTTGTCTTGGCACGGCGTGCTATGTTAAGGGCGCAAGCAAGGTGCTTGAACGCATCGAGGAAAAGCTGGGTATCAAAAACGGCGAGTGCACGGAGGACAGATTGTTCAGCATTGATTCGTGCAGGTGTGTGGGAGCATGCGGACTCGCGCCCGTTATTATGATAGACGATGAGGTCTACGGCAATCTTGATGTTGATAAGGTTGACGCTATTCTTGATATGTATATTGAAAATGAGAAGGGCGGTGAAGCTGATGACGATAACTGAGCTGAACAAAACAAGAGAAAAAAACAGGGATATCGTTCTTGTTCGCAAGCTTGCCGCCTCTGAAAGCGAAAAGCTTGAAAAGAAAACGGAATACAGAAAACAGGTGCTTGTGTGCGGTGGTACGGGCTGTACGTCTTCAGGCTCCAAAAAGGTTCTCAAAGCGCTTAACAAGGAGCTTGAAAAACAGGGGATAACGGATGTTCTGGTTGTCAGAACGGGATGTTTCGGTCTGTGCTCGCTCGGTCCGATCATGATCGTTTATCCCGAAGGCTCTTTTTACAGCAAGGTAACTGCGCAGGAGATACCGGAGATCGTTGCAGGTCACCTGAAAAAGGGCGGGAAACCCATAAACAAATATCTTTATCCCGAAACAGTACATAGCGACGGAACAGCCATTCCGCTCTCAGAAACGCCGTTTTACAAAAAGCAGATGCGCATCGCGCTGCGAAACTGCGGTATGATAGACCCTGAAAATATCGAGGAAGCAATAGGCGCAAACGCGTATCAGGCACTTGCAAAGGTGCTGACGCAAATGACGCCCCAACAGGTCATAGATGAGCTGCTTGAGGCAGGTCTGCGCGGCAGAGGCGGAGCAGGTTTTCCCACCGGCCGAAAATGGTCCTTCGCTATGGCGCAGGATCATGATGTTAAATATGTTTGCTGCAACGCGGACGAGGGCGACCCCGGCGCGTTTATGGATCGTTCCGTTCTGGAGGGCGATCCGCACGCTGTGATCGAAGCTATGGCGATCGCAGGCTATACGATCGGCGCAAAACAGGGCTTTGTTTATGTGCGCGCCGAATACCCAATTGCCGTTTCAAGACTCAGGATCGCTATTCAGCAGGCGCGAGCATACGGATTTCTCGGAAAAAATATCCTCGGTACGGATTTTGAGTTTGACATCGATATCAGGCTTGGAGCAGGCGCATTCGTATGCGGTGAGGAAACCGCGCTTATGACCTCTATCGAGGGCAACAGGGGCGAGCCGAGACCGCGGCCGCCTTATCCGGCAGTTAAGGGTCTTTTTGGCAAACCGACTATTTTAAACAATGTTGAAACATATGCTAACATTGCCCCCATCATTCTCCGCGGAGCGAAATGGTATTCGTCAATCGGCACGGAAAAATCAAAGGGCACAAAGGTGTTTGCGCTCGGCGGAAAAATAAATAATGTCGGCCTTGTTGAAGTGCCCATGGGCACCACGATACGTGAGATCGTTGAGGAGATAGGCGGAGGCGTGCCGAACGGCAAAAAATTCAAGGCGGCGCAGACGGGCGGTCCTTCGGGCGGCTGCATAAGTGCCGATTATATGGATGTTCCCATTGATTATGACAACCTGATAGAAATCGGTTCCATGATGGGTTCGGGCGGCATGATCATATTGGATGAGGACACCTGTATGGTGGATCTGGCGAAATTTTACCTTGAATTCACGGTTGATGAAAGCTGCGGAAAATGTACGCCCTGCCGTATCGGCACACGCAAGCTGCTGGATTATTTAACCAGGATAACGGACGGTACTGCCACTATTGAAGATCTTGACAAGATAAAAGAGCTGTCAAACCACATGAAAAGCTCTTCGCTCTGTGCACTCGGTCAGACGGCAGCAAATCCGATATTGTCTACCCTTAATGCGTTCGGTGATGAATATCTTGAACATATAAAGAACAAACACTGCCCCGCTCATGTGTGCACGGCATTGCTTTCGTTTACAATCAATCCCGAAAAGTGCCGCGGCTGTACGCTCTGCGCGCGCAACTGCCCTGTCGGCGCAATAACAGGCAATGTGCGAGAGCCGCACACGATTGATCCTGAAAAATGTATAAAATGCGGTCTTTGTATGAGCAACTGCCATTTTGAGGCAATAGAAAAGAGATAAGGGGGGCGATGGATATGGTAAATCTTAAAATCAACGGTATTTCAGTGCAGGCGGAGGAAGGCACAACAATCATTGAGGCGGCAAGGCTTGCCGGAATAGATATTCCCTCGCTCTGCTATCTTAAAGAGATCAACTGTATCGGTGCCTGCCGTGTCTGTGTTGTAGAGGTCAAGGGTGCAAGAAGTCTTGTTGCCTCCTGCGTGTATCCTGTTGAGGAGGGTCTTGAAGTCTGGACCAATACTCCTAAGGTGCGCCAGTCAAGGCAGACAACGCTTGAGCTTCTTCTTTCTGAGCACCATAAAAAATGCCTTTCCTGTGTGCGGTCCGACAGATGTGAGCTGCAGAAGCTCTGCAAGGATTACGGTGTGGACGAGGACCGATTCCCGGATACGGATAAGCTTCAGGAAATTGATTACTCCTCTTCTTATCTCGTTCGGGATAACAATAAATGTATCCACTGTATGCGCTGTACGGCAACTTGCCGCAATCAGACTGTAGGCGTAATAGGCCCGAGAAACAGAGGGCACAATAAAACCATCGGCTGCGCGTTTGATATTCCGCTTCAGGAAACCGCCTGCGTAGGCTGCGGGCAGTGCGTTGTTTCCTGCCCGGTGGGGGCGCTGTATGAGAAAACGAGTGTGCCGGATGTGTGGGAGGCTATTGCCGATCCATCGAAAAAAGTCGTTTTCTTTACCGCTCCGGCTATAAGAGCAACGCTCGGAGAGGAATTTGATCTGCCGATAGGCACAAATGTTGAAAAAAAACTGCCCGGCGCTGTCAGAAGACTGGGAGCGGACGCTGTTTTTGATATGGATGTGACCGCAGATCTGACGATCCTTGAAGAAGCGAATGAGCTTGTGGACAGGATCAAGAACAAGAAGCCTCTGCCGATGTTCACCTCCTGCTGCCCCGGATGGGTGAAATTTGCGGAGCACAATTTTCATTCTCTGCTTCCCAATCTTTCAACCTGCAAATCACCTCAGCAGATGTTCGGCGCGCTGCTCAAAACATATTATTGTGAAAAGAACGGCTTGGATCCAAACGATCTGTTCGTTGTTTCCGTTATCCCATGCACGGCTAAGAAGTTTGAGATCACGCGCCCCGAAATGGAGGGCGATGTGGACGCGGCTATCACAACGCGCGAGCTTGCGCAGATGATCAGCGGCGCGGCAATCAATTTCAATGCGCTTAAGGATGAGGAGTTTGATTCGCCGTTTGATGTTGCCAGCGGCGCGGGTGTTATCTTCGGCGCAACGGGCGGTGTTATGGAGGCCGCTTTAAGAACAGCGGCAAATATTCTGGACGGGGATTTCAAGCTTGTTGATTTCAGTGAAATCCGAGGTGTTAACGGCATCAGAACGGCTACATATAATGTTGCCGGTATGGAGATAAAGGTTGCCGCGGCAAGCGGACTGGCGGACGCCAGAAAGCTGTGCGAAGAAGTTGAAAGCGGCAGATCGCCGTATCACTTTATAGAGATCATGGCGTGCCCGGGCGGCTGTATAAACGGCGGCGGTCAGCCGATTCAGAGGGACGCCACAAGGAATACCGTTCCTATCAAAGAACTGCGTGCCAAGGCGCTTTACGATGAGGATAAAGCGCTTGAGATCAGGCGTTCGCATGATTCGCCGGTTATCGAAAGGCTGTATAAAGAATATTTCGGTGAACCAAACAGTGAAAAGGCGCATCACCTTTTGCACACTACCTATACAGCGAGAGAAAAATTCTGAAATCATATTCAATATGCGGCGGTCCGAAAGCGTTTTGCTTTCGGCCGCTTTTCGTTTCAAGAACTTTTGTTGTCTTTTTGCCTTTTCTGTTTTACGGCGGCTGAGAAATCAGCCGCTGTTTTTTTGTTTTTCAAAATATAGCCTGTTCGGGCTATGAAAGCGCCGTTTTCCGCCTATGGGTGAAGGGCTTTCCTTCAAATTGCGATCGGAGGTTATTATGGGAAGAAAGAAAAAAACACCGCAGGAGGAGATAAGGGACGGGCTGAAGCGGCTGGCATTCGGAGAAATTCAGGATGCGGTCCGTCTTTTATTTGCCGATGAAGCCGAGGTGCTCGCAAAACTGCCGGAGTATAACCTGTTCAATATAAGCGAGATCAAAAGACCGAAGGGCGGCGGAATGGAGATCAAGTTTTTTGACAGAATCAAGGCGCTTGAGAAGCTCAGAGAGATAGACGGGGACGCAAACCCGGAGCCAATCGGCTTTTACAAGGCGCTTGAGGACGGCGCGAGAAGTTTATCGTCCGCAGCAAAAGAATATGGCGAATAAATTTTATCCTTTTTCAAGAAAGCAGCTTGCCGTTTTAACTTGGTGGTGCGCCGGCAGCGCCGCCGAAAACAAAAACGGCATCATATGCGACGGTGCCGTGCGTTCCGGCAAAACGCTGTGCATGAGCATATCCTTTGTGAGCTGGGCGTTTTACCGCTTTAATGAAACGGCTTTTGCGATATGCGGCAAGACGATCGCTTCGCTCAGGCGTAATGTGGTCACGCCGCTGATTCCCGTGCTTACCTCCCTCGGTTTTAAATGTGATTACAAACTGAGCCGCAATTTTATAGAGATCGGTCGGGACGGCATGCGCAACCGCTTTTATCTTTTCGGCGGGCGCGATGAATCCTCCGCTTCTCTGATCCAGGGTATGACCCTGGGAGGCGTTTTGCTTGATGAAGCCGCGCTTATGCCGCGGTCTTTTGTTGAGCAGGCGCTCGCAAGGTGCTCTCTTGAGAATGCAAAATTCTGGTTCAACTGCAATCCCGAGCACCCTTTTCACTGGTTTTATAATGAATGGATCTTAAAAAGAGATCAAAAAAATATGCTCTATCTCCATTTCACTATGGAGGATAATCCGTCATTGTCAAAAAAAGTGATAAACAGGTATAAAGGCCTTTACAGCGGCGCGTTTTATGAGCGCTTTATTGAAGGAAAATGGGTTGCGGCGGATGGACTTGTTTATCCGATGTTCAGTTCGCAGCGGCATATCAGGAAAAGCAGCGGCAGCTTTTCCGAATACTATCTCTCCTGCGATTACGGCACGGTCAACCCGTTTTCTCTGGGACTGTGGGGCAAAAGCGGCGGAAAATGGTACAGAATAGGCGAATACTACCATTCCGCCAGAGACAGCGGTGTTCAGCTTACGGACGAGGAATATTATGAAAAGCTCTGTGCCCTTGCCGGGGGCAGAAGGATAGAGGCGCTTGTGATAGACCCGTCCGCGGCAAGCTTTTCACAGACTGTGAGAAGGCATGGCAAATACAGGGTCATAAAAGCGGACAATGACGTTCTGAAAGGTATAAATCTGGTTTGCCGCGCGCTGAAAGAGGAGGACATATATTTTTATCCCGAGTGCTCGGACACGATAAGGGAATTTTCCGTTTACCGCTGGGATAACGATATAAAAAGAGATTCGCCGAAGAAAGAAAACGATCACGCAATGGATGATATACGCTATTTTGTTTCAACCGTACTTTACGGCAGAAACGGCGATATTTATACCTTTGCGGTGGAAAGGATGTGAATGCTTGGGTCTGTTCAATATCAAAAGGCATCCGAAACAGAAAAGCCCTGCGCCGGCATGTGCCGTTCAGACGAGCGTCCGTTCAAATCATCCGTATTCATTTCTGAACGGATATTCAAATCTCGGTCTGAATAACCGAATCTATTCTTCGCTGCGTGAGAGCGTGCCCGTAATAGACGCGGCGATACTCAAGATCATAAGGCTTATGAACGATTTTGAGTTTGAAACAGGCAATGAAAAAATTGACCGTGATATGAACGGCTTTTTTGAAAGCATAGATGTCGGAGGAAACCAGACGGGTATAAGCGCGTTTGTTTCGGCTTATCTCTCTGATCTTTTGACCTATGGAACAGCGGTGGGCGAAATGATTGCGGACAGCAGAGGCTTTTACGCGCTTTACAACGGTGAGCTTCAGGCGCTTGAAGTGAAGAGAGCGGCAAACAATCTGGATGTTGAGTTTTACAATTCGGGGAAAAAGCTTAAAAATCAGGAGCTGATACTGTTTTCGGCGCTGAATCCGGAGCCGGGGAGCATAATGGGCACAAGCCTTTTGCGGGGCTTGCCTTTCATTTCCGATGTGCTGCTCACAATTTATAATACTATAGGCGAAAACTGGAAACATGCCGGGAATCTGCGTTATGCCGTCACATATAAGCCTGCGGACAGCGATACGGACGCCGGGCTTGCAAAGGACAGGGCAAACCAAATATGCAGGGCTTGGCAGGACGCTATGAGCAGTAAGGAAACCATAAAAGACTTCGTTGCAGTGGGCGATGTCAGCGTCAAGGTCATTGGGGCGGACAACCATGTGCTTTCCAGTGAAATTCCAGTTCGTCAGCTTATGGAACAGATTATTGCCAAAACGGGTCTGCCGCCTTATATGCTGGGGCTTTCGTGGGCCACAACGGAGCGCATGAGCCAGCAGCAGGCGGATATGCTCACCACAGAGCTTGAGGCTTACAGAAAAATTATAACGCCGGTTCTTATAAAGATCGCACGCAGATATCTTGATATCCATTCCGTTTTTCTGCCTGTCAGAGTGAAATGGGCGGATATTACGCTTCAGGATGAAACTGAGCACGCAAGGGCGCGCCTTTACAGCGCACAGGCAGACAAAATACTTAAGGAGGATGCGGATGACTGATTTTTACACGCAGAAAGCGTATGTGCCGAGTGAGGCGGACTATGAAAAAATAAAAAAGTTCACGCGGCGTGAATTTTCCGAAGATGAGCTTTTTATTTTTGAGGTGTCTCTCTGTGACAATGATGTGGACAGGGATTTTGAAAAATTCTCAAACAAATCACTGGATGAGCTTCAGCCGCTTTTTGTCGGCAAAACCGGCATAAAGGACCATTCTATGAGATCGGAGGATCAGACAGCGCGCGTTTTTGAAACAAGCGTGGTTGAGATACCCGGCAGAAAAACGGCTGACGGCGAGGATTACCGTGTGCTGCGCGCAAAGGCGTATATGGTGAGAAGTCCTCAAAACGAATCGCTTATCAGAGATATTGACGCCGGTATTAAAAAAGAAGTTTCGGTTTCCTGCAGTGTCAGGGAACGAATATGCTCCATATGCGGGGCGGACAGAAACAAAGAATACTGTGCGCACAAAGCCGGAGAGGAATACGAAGGCAGGCTTTGCTGCACCATCCTGAACTCGGTAAGCGACGCGTATGAGTTCAGCTTTGTTGCGGTGCCGGCTCAGAGAAACGCCGGTGTTGAAAAAGCATTTGAAATCAAAAAGGACGGTTCGGATATGAACGATTTAATAAAAAAACTGAAATCGGGCGCGGCTACGCTTTCTGATTCCGAAGCGCAGCAGCTCGTTAAGCTTTACGGAGCTCTCGAGGATGACGCCGCGCTTGGCAGAGAGTATAGAAAATCCCTGATCAGGGATCTGGTGGGGCTCTGTTCCAAAGAGCTTCCTCAAATGGATATTGAGGTCTTTAAAAGGCTTGCCGATATTATGACGGCAAAAGAGCTTGTAAGCTTTAAGGAGGCGTTTGAAAAGCAGAGTGCCGTGCGTGAAAAGCCGTCTCCCCAGCTTGCGTCACATAAGGAACAGAGAGCAAAAAACACACTTAATGAATTCAGAATTTAGGAGGAAAATATATGAAAGTCGGATACAAAGGTTTTAATGAGCAGGTGCTCACTTTTCTTGCTTCGGGCGAGGTAAAGGCAGGATATCCTGTAACCGTTGCCGATACGGGGCTTATTTCCAACAGTGCGGCAGACGCAGAGTTTGCAGGCGTTGCAACACAGGGCGGCACGGAATTTGCCCCTGTTATGATAAGCGGATATACAGAGCTTTCTTACAGCGCCGGAACACCGAAATGCGGTTGGCAGTATCTTACCGCAGACGGAAACGGCGGAGTCAAGATAGCTGCCGCCGGCAGGGCAGCGCGCCTTGTTGTTAAAATCGACACCGAGAAGAAAACAATCGGTGTTATTCTTTGATTTTCAGGAGGACATATCATGGCATTTGATAATATTAAACTTGAAAAAGGGCTTTATTCAACGGCAGACGGATTTACTGCCGCACTTGAAAAAATCGACCCGTCGGAAAACTATGCAGGCACACAGCTGGAGGGGCTTGACGCGTATCAGCGCCAGCTTAAAAGGTTTGATATAAAGGTGTCGGGTGCAGAGTCGGACAGCGTTTCAAAATTTTTCCAGACAACGGATTCCGCCGTGCTCTTTCCGGAATATGTCAGCCGCGCGGTGCAGCAGGGTTTGGAGGAGACCGACCTGCTTTCAAAAATAATCGCGACTACCACAAATATCGATTCGCTGGATTATCGTTCGGTTGAAAGTGTACCGTCCGACGAGGAAAAAGAACTTGCTGCGGTGGGCGAGGGCGCGTTTATCCCGCAGACAACAATCAGGGCAAAGGACAAGCTTACGCGCCTTTATAAAAGAGGCAGAATGCTGGTTGCGTCATATGAGGCAATCAAGTTTCAGAAGCTTGATCTGTTCACGGTAACTCTCAAACAGATAGGTTCTTACATAGCGCGTTCGCAGTTCGCGGATGCGGTTTCCGTTCTTTGTGACGGCACATCTGAGACCATAACCGCTGAAGGCGACACAGTGACTTATGACGATCTTATAGATCTTTGGGCAAAGCTTTCGCCTTATAATATGACTGCCGTTATAGCCGGGGTGCCTAATATTGCGGCTCTCCTCAACATGGCGGAATTCAAGGATTCGGCAGCGGGTCAGAATTTCCACGGCACGGGCAGAATGATCACGCCGCTCGGTGCGGAGATCGTTAAATGCAACGAGCTCGGCGGAGACAAGCTGATCGCGCTTGATAAGAACGCGGCGCTTGAAAAGGTCTGTGCCGGAGGCGTTGTTACAGAGTATGACAAGCTTATTGACAGACAGCTTGAAAGGGCGACCGTTACCACGATCGCAGGCTTTTCCAAGATCTTCCCGGATGCATGCAAGATCCTTGCATTCGGCGAATAAACGGCGAAAGGAAGTGCCGGCGTGATTGACAGAAACGAGGTTTTTGAATGTCTGAAAGAACTTGGATCTGCTGAGGAAAAAGATATGAACGGTTTAGGAGCAATCATCGATTTTGCCTGTGAATCCGTAAACGCACAGCTTGAAAACGAAGATGTTTGCACGGACAGGCGCGCAGTGTTTCTTGCCGCCGCCAGAGCCAATTATATTCTGGCGTGTTCCGATTGTGCAGGCGGCGGATTCGATTCTTTTTCCGCAGGCGATGTTTCATTCAGCGCGGGTTCCGGGTCTGTTCAGCAAGCCAAAGCGGTTCTTGATGAGGCGGAGAAGTTTGCTTCCCGCCTTACAGGCGGCAGCGCGTTTTCTTTCAGAGGTGTTTGAATGAATCATGCACAGAGAATAAAGAAAGGACTTCTCAGAGCCGGTAAAAGTGTTTGCCTTTCTGACGGCGAATGGAATTCAACGCCCTTCTTTGCGGTCATATCTCAGAAGTGGCGGAGCAACAGATCCAACTTTGAATTTGCCGAAACAGAGCTGGGCAGAGTCAGCACGGATTATTTTACTTATATAGGACCGTATGACCATGATATTTTTTCCGTTTCCGAAAGCGGCAGGCTTATCTGCGGAACAAACGAGTATATTTTTAAGAAAAAGGAAAAAGTTGAGGTTGGCGGTGAAACGCTGTTTTACTGGGGAATCCTGCGGCAGGTATGGGGTGACGGTGATGATTGATTGCAAAATGCTGGTCCCCGGCCTTATTAAAAAACTTCGTGAACGCGAATTTTTTAAAAACATTACAGTCGTGCAGGCTTATTCAAAACTGCAGAAACCTACGGTGCCCGTGGGACCGGTCGTTGTCTGCGGAATCCTCAGTATACATTCACAGGATGTTTCTCTGGGTCAGAATATCAAGGCGGGTGAAGTCAGTGTGTTTGCAGATATCTGCGTTCCGTTTCATATCCGTGATTTTGATTTTCAAGAAGCGGCGCAGGAAGTGTTCGGCGCTTTTTGCAGGGATATTCCTGCCGGTTTGAGCGCTTCCGAGATCACGGTGAACACAGATATGCAGTGCTTTGTAATGAGGCTTACGGTGACTTTTTCGGACGCTTTAAGAATAGATTTATAAAATACTAATGATTTCGGTGGTTTGATTATATGAATGATTATGAAAATATCAGCGAGCTTTCGGAGTATTTACGGCTGGATTCAAAAAGGTATGACGATTCGGCGGGAAGTGAATGATGATGCTGATCGGATTTACATATAAGCATTTTACGCTTCCCGAAAATCCCGAGGATATCAGCATAAATAAATCGAAAAATATCAACACCCGCTCCCTGCCCGGTGCAGGGAGCGCAGTTGATGAAATATCCGGGAATGCCGCTGTTATAAATGTCAGCGGCAGGCTTTACGGAGAGGACAGGGAGGTCCTTGCCGCCAAACTTTCGGCACTGCATGATGAATACGGTGCGGGGGCGCTTTATCTTCCCGGAGGGGAGTTTTTCTATGCGTATTTTTCACAGCTTAAGCTCAAAAGAAACGCTGCTCAAAGCTGCATTTTTTATGAACTTGTTTTCGTAGAAGATGAAATTCATAAAAATGCTTTGGCGCAACCGGATTCTGTAATCGCTTTGAGCGGCGAAAACGCCTTTGATATTGCAAGCCGCTGCGGAGTGCCGGTAGAGAGAATCGTGGAGAAAAACAGTCTGAAAACACCTTTTGATATTGAAGAAGGGCAAAGGTTGACGATCATATGAGGTTTGAATTTTATACTTTTGCAGGAGAAAAAATAAACGGGTCTGAAATCATTTCCTATGAACTGGCAAGCGATATGGATGCCGCCTGTGACGGGTTAAGAGTGTATTTTTATACGGAGTATCCCGTAAAAGATATATTCCGTGTTTGCGCATATGAAAAGGATGTTAGAGTCTTTTACGGCTTTGCGGACAGATTTCAGATGTCGTTTGATACCGGCGGATACAAAGCCTTTGTTTACGCGCGCTCAAGCGCGGCTCTGCTTGTGGACAATGAAGCCGATCCCGGGCAGTATGACTATCCCACATCAAGACAGCTTTGGTTTCAAAATGCGAAGCAGTTCGGAATCGGGTTCGGTCTGCCGGAGGTGTTCTCGGACAGTTCCTATGTCGTAAATAAAGGCACAAGTTGTTTTGGAGCACTGAACAGTTTTATGCAGTATGTATGCTCAAAAAATATTTATGTGGACGCGTATAACACTTTGAAAGTGTTTGAGTACGGCAGTAAACCGAAATCCCTTTCGTCAGCGAAGATAATCAGTGCGTCGAAAACATGGGATAAGAGCGCGGTCATAAGCAGGATAGATTATAAAATTAATTCTGCGGACAAGTACACTTACCGCTTGGAAAGTAAAAAGGCGCAAAATATGGGAATACGTTCAAGAATTCTCATCAATCTTTCTTCGCTGCCGCCGTGGCAGCGCGATGCGGAAGCCCATAGGCGTATAAGTAACTCATTTAAGTCGCTTGACACGGTGCAGATCGTGCTTGCCGGCTCAGCCGGGTTTTCGCTTGGGGATATGCTGTTTGTTGACTTGAAAAAGCTTGGAATCAGCGATGACTATTTTGTTCACGGCATTGTAAGATCAAAAAATTCAAACGGGGAGAAGACTGTTTTAACACTGAGAAAAGAAACGGACGGGGAGCTGGTTAATTATGTGGCTGAGCAGGAAATTTAAACCCAAAGAAGAACATTTTGCCGAAACGGGAGTTATAACACTCAGCACGGAGAACTGCACGGAAGCAAATTCTTCCATGCCGTCAAGAAATTCCGTTTTTTACTCGCCTTACGGGTATGCCTTTAAGCTTCCCGTAGGCGAGGAAGTGCTTATCGTGAACGGCGCTTCGGGGGCAGCCGTTACGGGGTCAAAAATGGACCCGTCGGGACTTGAGCCCGGGGAGATCGCGCTGCGCTCACTCGGCGGTGCGCGCATATTTCTTAAAAATGACGGCAGTGTAGAGATAAACGGACTGGTTATTGATAAAAACGGAGAGATTCAAAAGAGGTGAAAGACTATGGAAAACATCTGCGGTCCTGCGTTTGAAGACGCTGTTGCCGAAAACGCACGCAGGGTTATTCAGACATACAGAGGAGCGTTTTATCCCGATCCGAATTACGGCTCAAAGATAAATACAGTGGGCGATGAACCAAGAGCGCTGTTCGCCCTGTGCTTTGCGAGGCAAGCCGTTTGTGATATGGACGGAGTTTATGCTCTGTCTGCTGAAGAAACAGACGGCGGATATGAACTTACGCTGTCTGTAAACGGACTGAAAAGGCAGGTGAAGATTTCGGCTTGAGTATAACATATGATGAAATCCTCAAAAATATGGAGGAAACATTTTACAGGGAAAGCGGAAAGTATGTTAAGGATTATTCGGATATTTCCCTCAGATTCCGCGCGGTCGCGAGTGAAATATACGCGGCGTATGCTAATGCCGATTATGTGTTAAAACAGGCATTTGTTCAAACGGCACAGGGAGAATATCTGGACCGGCATGCCGCGCTTCGCGGCATTACAAGAAAAAAAGAGGCAAAGGCCACGGGAACTCTTGTCTTTTTTATGGAAGAGCCGCTGGACAGGGATGTTGAGATCCCTGCGAATACAGTTTGCTCCATTAAAGGCAGACCGCTGATACAGTATGCTACCAATGAAAAAACGGTGATACCCGCGGGCTCGCTCAGTGCGGGTTCTTTGGCAACGGCTCTTTCGACCGGCGATGCGTTCAACGTATCTGCCGGAACAGTAAATGTGATGGTTAATCCTCCCGAACATGTTAGTTTTGTAACGAATATAAACCACTTTATCGGCGGATATGATGATGAGACGGATTCCGCTCTTCGTGAAAGGATCCTTGCTTCATACGGGAATCTCAGCAACGCGGTAAACAGAAAATCAGCCGAGGAACTGATTATGACTGTTGAAGACATAATAGACGCTGCTTTGGCTTTGGATGAGGAGAACGGCAGGCTGAATGTATGCCTGCGAACGAAAAATAACAAAATTATGCCCGAAGTGATGAATGCAGTCAAAGATATTCTGGGATTTGCGAAAGTGTGCTCCGTAAATCTTTTCTTTCAACTGGCGGAACGGGCTGAATTTTCCGTTATTGCGGCTGTAAAGGTAAAAAACGGTGCGGATGAGCAGTTATTAAAAGATAAAGTGACTCAAACGATTACGAATTTCTGTGAAGGTGCAAGAATAGGAAAACAGTTGGAAACTTCGCGCATTGCCGCATCAGTGGCGGCGCTGGATGATGTGGAATTCGCGGAGATTTCTGCCGACCCGAGCTTTGAGGGAACCATAACCTGCGGTTCGGAAGAATATCTCATATTAAAAGATGTGCAGGTGGAGCTCTATGAATAATCCGGTGTTTGAAAGGCTTTTGTCCCTTATGGATTCAGTTGGGCTTGCAGGTGAGGAGAACAGTGTTGAAAGAGCTGAGATATGCGCATATTCAGAGGCTGTTTTCGGTATTTTTAACATGCTGGAGCAAGGTATCAACGAGATTTTTTCGGATACGATGGGTGAAAAAGGCGTTAAGATGTATTGCAGCCTTATGAACATTGATGTTACGGGGAATACAGAGGAACTGAAAAGCAAAATAACAGAACGTTTGTCTAATGGCTTTTATCAGTTGAAGGCTTCGGAATTCGATTCTGCGGCTGAAAACACACCGGGACTGGTCAGGGTGGACACCCTTGAAGAACCCGTTTGGGAAATATCGCCGATAAACAGCGATACGCTTTCTGCGTTTTCGGATTTTTCAGATGATTATTATCCTGTCGTTTACCGCCCAAATTTTGAGGGCGGCGGAATGACTTTCGATTTTATTGATTCAATGGAATTAAGATGGTATCAGATAGATGGATTTAAAATACCGTTTTGGATTTTGGATAAGCTCAAAGATCCTGAAAACGCAGGGCGATTTAGGCGTGCTGCCAGCCCGCAGGCAGCAGCGCCGTCATAGCTTTTAAATTTGCGGGCGGAAAGGTTTTGATTCATTTATGAGTGCAACAAACAGAACATCTCATCTCGGCTTGTGCAGCTGGCTCAGCAGTGACAGACCGCAGAGGGCTGATTTTAATTCGGACAATCAAAAAATAGATCGTTTTGCAGCTACGCATTCTGCGGATATGCAGTGCCATCTTTCGGACGAAGACCGGGAAAAGCTTGAGCAGCCGTATTATTTCGGCGTCTATTACGGAAACAGTCAGCCCTCAAGAACGATTGAGACAGGCTGCCCTTTTAATCCTACGTTCGGGATTGTCTTTACGGCTTCAACGCCGCCGAGCATAACGCGGTTTGACACGCAGAGCAATTATAATTACTTTGCGTTTCTATCTGTAAGGGGAGGATCGACGGGCGCGTCCTTATCCGGCAGCAATATTAAAGTCATTCAATCCCCTACGGCGGAAACTTATAACGAGTTTGCCAGTTTAAACTCAACCGGGAAAACGTATTGCTATATGTTATTCCGATAAGCAGGAAAGATAAATCGGAGCTTTTGATCTGTCTTTCTTGTTCAAGCAGAGGTCATTATAAGATTCTTTTTCTTTTGGCTGCGGCGGAGCATTTTTGCTCCGCCGTTTTTTCTTTACATTGTGATAAAATTATAATATAATATATTCTATTGGTGCTTCGGCAGGTATATCTGTTGGCAAAAGCGCCGGAAAGGCGGAAAATTATGATACTTGTTGTTGATGTCGGAAACACGAATACCGTTCTCGGCGTATGGGATAAGAAAGAGCTGGTATGCAGCGGCAGGCTGTCCACAAATATGTATGAAACTGAGATCGAATATTCCATGAAGCTGAAAACTTTTCTTGATCTGAACGGCGTCGGCGAGATCACGGGCGGCGTAATCTCCAGTGTTGTGCCCGCTCTTGTGCGCACGATAAAAAAAGCCGTGAAGCTCGTGTGCGGCGCGCAGCTCCTTGTTGTTGGCCCGGGAATAAAAACAGGGCTGAACATTAAATTGGATAACCCTGCGGAAATGGGCGCCGATCTTGTTGCAGGGGATGTTGCCGTTATCAACAAATATAAGCTGCCGGCTGTGATATTTGATATCGGAACAGCTACGACGGCGTCTGTAATAGATAAGACGGGAGCGCATCTCGGCGGCGCGATCATGTGCGGCGTCAAAACCGCAATAAACGCACTTTCAAAAGGTACCGCCCAGCTTCCCCAGATCGATATTTCGGCGCCCGCTAATGTTATCGGTTCAAATACGATAGACGCTATGAAGTGCGGTTCTGTTATAGGCACGGCGGCAATGATAGAGGGCATGGTTGAAAGATTTGAGCAGGTTCTCGGTGAAAAGGCCACCGTCGTTATAACGGGCGGATTGGGCAGCGCCGTTGCAAAGGCTATCAGAACTCCCGTTATTGTGGATGATAATCTGCTTCTTGACGGGCTTAGGATCATATATGAAAAAAATCAGAAGCAAGGAGAATAATTTTGGCTGTATACAGACCTTTTAAAGCGTACAGACCGGCGCAGAAGTTTCAGCGGCTTATTCCTGCGCTGCCTTATGATGTTATGAGCAGTGACGAAGCAAGAAAAGCGGTGTCGGGCAATCCGCTTTCGTTTTTGCATATAGACAGAGCCGAGATCGATTTCCCCGCCGGCACAAGCCCTTATGAAGAAGCCGTTTATGAAAAAGCAAGGGAGAATCTGCTCAGCCTTGAAAGCAACGGCGCTCTTGTTCAGGATGAAAAACCGTGCTTTTATATTTACAGGCAGGAGATGAACGGCAGGATCCAAACAGGGCTTGCAGGGTGCGCGTCAATAGACGACTATCTTAACAATGTGATCAAAAAACATGAAAAAACTCTTGCGAAAAAAGAGGCGGACCGCATCCGCCATGTCAGCGCAACGAACGCGAACACCGGTCCTATCTTTCTGACTTACAGAAAGAATGAAGAGATCTCAAGGATACTCAATGATTTTGCAGACGGCAACAGACCTGTCTATAATTTTGAGTCCGCCGGAGCGCTTCAAACCGTTTGGGTGATAGATGATGAAAGAATAAACGCCAGACTTTCGGAATTATTCAAAGAGGTCAAGGCTTTTTATATTGCAGACGGACATCATCGCTGCGAATCCGCTGTAAGAGTCGGTCAGATGAAACGGTATGAGAACGGCGGATATTCAGGCGATGAGGAGTTTAATTATTTTCTTTCCGTCG
This sequence comes from uncultured Oscillospiraceae bacterium, assembly GCA_900539845.1. Classification (GTDB taxonomy): domain Bacteria; phylum Bacillota; class Clostridia; order Oscillospirales; family Acutalibacteraceae; genus Eubacterium_R; species Eubacterium_R faecavium. Next base: position 16,982 of record UQDP01000010.1, read on the forward strand.
CTTTTGCGGATTCGGATCTTAAAATCATGGATTACAACAGGGTGATTAAAGACCTGAACGGTTTTTCACCTGAGGATTTCATAGGCAGGATATCGGATTCTTTTGATGTGCAGGTTCAGGATAAGCCGTATTCTCCGCAGGAGAAGCATACTTTCGGCATGTATCTTGACGGCAGATGGTATTCCCTTAAAGCAAAGGAGAAGATCCTTAACGATTACAGCATCGTTGACTCTCTTGACGTCTCCGTTTTGCAGAATAATATTCTTGATCCGGTGCTCGGTATCAAGGATCCAAAAAATGATGACAGGATCGATTTTATCGGCGGTATCCGCGGGCTTTCGGAGCTTGAGAAAAGAGTGAATGCGGATATGAAGCTGGCATTTTCCATGTTTCCCACAACGGTTGAGGAGCTTATGGCTATTGCGGATGCCGGAGAGATCATGCCGCCCAAATCCACTTGGTTTGAACCGAAGCTTCTTTCGGGTCTGTTTATTCACCATCTTTCATAATCCCATACATATATACCGCTTAATAATTTATATATATTTTAAGTTGTAAAATATTTTTCGATATGGTAAAATGTAGCTAATAATCATTTCAGGAGTAAAAATTATGAAGATCGCACTTGAGTACGGCAAGGATTTTGACATTAAGCGTCAGACCGAATACGCCGTAAAAGGAATCACGAAAATATGCAATAAGATCGGTCCCAGAAAGCCCGGCTCGCCTGAGGAACACCGCGCGCAGCAGTGGTTTGAGAAGGATATGAAGAATTATTGCGAGGAAACAAAGATGGAGGAGTTCACGCTCCACCGCCAGGGCTTTATGGGCTTTATTCCGTTTACGGTTGCCTGCGGCATTGCCAGCGTTTTCGTAAACTGGTTTGCAAGTCCTGTTGCGGCGTTCATCCTTTGCATACTGGCATTTGTTCCGCTCTTGTTTGAGTTCCTTATGTATAAGCAGTTTGATGATTTTCTTTTCCCCAAGCAAACTTCTCACAATATGATTGCCGTCAGAAAGCCTTCGGGTGAGGTGAAAAAAAGATTCATTATGGTGGGTCATTCCGATTCCCAGTTTGAATGGACACTGAACTATCTTATCGGCGGACTTCAGGCAAAGCTTTTCGTTGAAATCCCTGCTGTTGTGGGACTTGTAATAGATACTGTTTTCGCGCTTGTGTGCATCATAGTGGGCAAGGGTCAGACCGCCGCTATGGATATTGAAAGCGCAAGATGGTTTTTTATCACTTTCTTTGTTGTTTCCTGTGTATTTATACCGTTTGAGTTTGCGTTCCTCTTCTTCCAGAGCTGGACGAAATCTGTTCCCGGCGCTTCGGATAACCTTTCGGGCTGTTATGTAGGTATGGCGGCTGTTAAAGCGCTTGATGAAGCAGGTGTCCGTTTTGAGAATACGGAAGTTGTAATGATCTGCTCAGGTTCGGAAGAGGCCGGTCTGCGCGGCGCAAAGGCGTATGCGAAGGCTCATGAAAAGGAGCTTAAGGAAATACCCACCTGTGTTGTTGCAATAGATACTTTCAGAGATCTTGAAACAATGGCTGTTTACGACAGAGACCTTTCGGGTACCCTTCAGCATCACAAGGGCACCAAGGAACTGATCCACGATGCCTGTGCCAACTGCGGATTTGATGTTAAGTACGAGTCCATATACATAGGCGGTTCAGACGCGGCTGCGTTTACGCAGCGCGGCATTCCCGCAACGGGCTTCGCGGCAATGGATCCCGCTCCTCCGAGATACTATCACACAAGGCTCGACACTCCCGAAAATCTTCGTCCCGAAGCAATAGAGGCGGGAATTTCCATTATGATAGAGGCTTGCTGTATGTTTGATAAAAACGGCTGCGAGGGTGTGACCGACTGATATCGTTATAAAAGTTTTGCCGGCTTTCACTGGGCTTCCCAAATGAAAGTCGGCTTTTTAAGACATAAGCCTGTGTGCGCATAAATCACGCGCGCAGGGTAATGGATAGTATTGTAAATGTTTGGCAGGTGTAAAACGGTGAAACTTCTTGTTCTGGACGGAAACAGTATCATAAACAGGGCATTTTACGGCATCAAGCTGCTCTCAACAAAGAGCGGCGTTTATACAAATGCCGTATACGGCTTTCTGAATATTTTGCTCAGGCTCAAAGAAATATCACAGCCGGATGCGATCGGCGTTGCGTTTGATGTGCATGCCCCCACTTTCAGGCACAAAACGTATGATGCGTATAAAGCCGGCAGGCATGCAATGCCGGATGAACTGCGCGCGCAGATGCCGATACTCAAGGAGCTGCTTGCCTCTCTCGGTATCAAGACTGTCGCGTGCGAGGGCTGGGAAGCGGACGACATCCTCGGCACGCTGGCGGAGGTGTGCCGCAGAGACGGGGATGAATGTTTTATTGCTACAGGGGACAGAGATTCGCTTCAGCTGGCGCATGGCGGAGTTAAAGTTCTGCTGGCTCACACCAAGATGGGCAGACCCGTTACGGATGTCTATGATGAAAAAGCGATCGCTGAAGAATACGGCGTTACCCCTTCGGAACTCATTCAGGTAAAGGCGCTGCAGGGCGATTCAAGCGATAATATACCCGGTGTTGCGGGTGTGGGAGCGAAAACGGCTCTCGATCTGATTCAGCGTTTTCACAATATTGATTATATATACGAAAATTTAGACGAAATAGACGTGAAAAAAGGTGTGCGCGAAAAGCTTGCAAGAGATAAGGACAAGGCGTATCTTTCACTTGATTTGGGCACCATACGCACAAACGCACCTGTTGATACGGATATAAACGCTTATATTCCAAACTGCCAAAACAGGCAGCAGGCGGCGGCTCTGTTTGCCAAATATGAGCTTTTCAGCCTTATTGAGAAGTTCGGGCTGAATGCTGCCGATGCCGTTGTCCGTCCCATTGAAGCGGCGGAAAAAATACTATATAAAGTTGAAAAATGTGCAGACGCAAAAGAGCTGGAATTTAAAAGCGGTGCCGCTTATTTTACATTTAAAATCGAAAACAACCGCTTAACGGATCTTTATTTTGCACAAGAGGATAGGATCGTTGTACTTTCACAGGATATTCCCGGTTACGATGATTTTATAAGAGCCTTTTTTGAAAGCGATACGGAAAAATATTCTTATAACACCAAGTACCTGCACAGATTGGCGGCGGAATTCGGCATAAACTGCAAAAACGTTCAGGGGGATCTTATGCTTTCCGCGTATCTGCTGCGCCCGTCGGACAGCAATTACGATATAGATCACCTCTGCCTTGAATACGGCGTTTCCATGCCGGAGACAGACAGCGATGAAAGCCCCCGGGCGGCAGAAGCTGCTGCTTTGAAAACGCTTTTTGAAAAAACGGATATGCTTCTGGAAGAGGCAAATCAGAAAACGCTTCTGCATGAAATCGAGCTTCCGCTTGCAAGAGTGCTCGGCAAGATGGAGATCACAGGGTTTATGGTCGACAAGCAGGGCATAGAGACATTCGGCGACAGGCTTTCTTCAAGAATAGACGAGCTTACTGCTTCCATATACGAACTCGCAGGCAAGGAATTTAATATCAATTCGCCGAAGCAGCTCGGCACTGTCCTTTTTGAGGATCTTAACATACCCTGTAAAAAGAAGACCAAAAGCGGCTACTCCACAAAAGCCGAAGTGCTGGAGGAACTTGCGGAGGATTATCCGATCGTAAAAGATATACTGGAATACAGAAGCTTAACAAAGCTGAAATCAACCTATTGCGACGGTCTGCTCAAAGTGATCGCGCAGGACGGAAGAATACACACCTCTTTCAATCAGGTGGAAACGCGCACGGGCAGGATTTCATCGCTCGAGCCGAATCTTCAGAATATACCGATAAGGACTGAACTCGGCAGGGAAATGCGCCGCTTCTTTGTGGCTGAGGGCGGCTCAACGCTTATCGACGCGGATTACAGCCAGATCGAACTCAGAGTGCTTGCCGCTCTGGCGGATGATGAAAATATGATATCGGCATTTAATAACGGTGAAGACATCCATCGCACCACAGCCGCGCAGGTGTTTAACCTGCCGCCGGAAATGGTTACACCGCTGCTTCGTTCACGCGCTAAGGCGGTCAATTTCGGTATTGTTTACGGTATCGGCGCATTCAGCCTTGCGAAAGACATAGGCGTTTCGGTGCGTGAAGCAAAGGAATATATAAACGGTTATCTGAACCACTTCAGCGGTGTTGCGGCTTATATGGATAAGATGATAGATACCGCAAAGGAAAACGGCTATGCCGAAACCTTGTTCCACCGCCGCAGGTATCTGCCGGAGCTGGCGTCGTCTAATCGAATGATGCGCGCGTTTGGGGAAAGAGTGGCAAGAAATATGCCGATTCAGGGCACTGCCGCTGATATTATCAAAATAGCTATGATCAGGGTGGATGAACGCCTTGAAAAAGAAAATATGAGATCGCGCCTGATCCTCCAGGTGCACGATGAACTGATTGTGGAGTCGCCGGAGGAAGAAGCGCAGAAAGCACTGGAAATCGTTACACATGAAATGGAGAACGCCTGCAAAATGAAAGTCCGCCTTGTTGCGGATGGTAAAACAGGCAAAACATGGTACGACTCACACTGATAAGATTGTTGGATATGGAGATTAAGGAACTTTCTGAAGAATATATAAAAGATGTTGCGGATATTGAAAAAAGATGTTTTTCAAGGCCTTGGGACGAGCTTTCAATAGCCGCCGAACTGAAAAACGAGTTTTCAAAATTTTATATAGCTGTTGAAAACGGCAGAGCGGTAGGGTATGTCGGGCTTTATGTTCTGACGGGCGAAGCGGATATCGTCCGTGTTGCCGTTCTGCCGGAGTACAGAAAACAAGGCATTGCGCGCGCGGTTCTGGAATACAGCCTGAGGGCGGCTGACTGCGATGTGTTTCTTGATGTCAGGGAAAGCAATGCCGCCGCAATACATCTTTATAAATCACTCGGTTTTTATGATACGGGCGTGCGTAAAAATTATTATTCCGATCCGGAGGAGAATGCCGTCCTTATGAAAAAAGACGCTTTGGGAGGGGGAGAGCAATTTGCTGATTCTGGGAATTGAATCTTCGTGTGATGAAACAGCGGCGGCAGTCGTGGAAAACGGAAGATTTGTAAGATCAAATATCATCGCCTCTTCTCTGGAAGAGCATAAGCTTTACGGAGGCGTTGTGCCCGAAATCGCCTCCCGCCGCCATGCCGAATGTATAAGCGGCGTTGTTCAAGAAGCGCTGGAGCAGGCGGGCTGTGATATAAGAGATATAGATGCCGTTGCCGTTACCTATGCTCCCGGACTGATAGGCGCGCTGCTTGTGGGCGTAAGCTTTGCAAAGGGGCTTGCTGTTTCGGCAAACAAGCCGCTCGTGCCTGTGCATCATCTGCGTTCGCATATCGCGGCAAACTATCTTTCATCGGATGTTGAGCCGCCGTTTCTCAGCCTTGTTGTGAGCGGCGGGCACTCGCATATCGTGGCGGTAAACAGCTACACGGATTATAAAATTATCGGAAAAACCAGAGACGATGCCGCGGGCGAAGCGCTGGACAAAGCCGGCAGGGCAATGGGTCTTCCTTATCCCGGCGGAATAAGTATAGATAAGCTCAGCAGTGAGGGGAATTCCGACGCCTATTCTTTTCCGCACCCGAAAGTTGACGGCGCGCCGTATGATTTTTCGTTCAGCGGTCTGAAGACCTCCGTCATAAACACGATCCATAATGCGGCTCAGAAAGGCGAAAAGATCGTGACTGCGGATCTGGCGGCTTCCTATCAAAAAGCGGTTGTGGACTGTCTTGTGCATAATCTTCAAAAAGCGGCGTCTGATTTCGGCTATCAAAAAATCGTGCTCGCAGGCGGTGTGTCGGCAAATTCACTTCTCCGCTCGCAATGTGAAACGCTCTGCTCCAAGCAGGGAATAAAGCTTTATATGCCGGAACTGAGATATTGCGGCGATAACGGAGCTATGGTTGCGGCGCAGGGCTATTATGAGTATCAAAGCGGTGTAAAAGCTGCTTCAAGCCTAAATGCTTATGCAAATATGCCAATAGATAATGTGAATTTTTAGTTAAATTAGATAGTATCACTATTGAATTTCAGGGAAAAATTGATATAATAATTAATGGCAAAAATGAACACGGTAAATTTTGCCTTATCAACACTGTAAATCTATATTATAAAGGAGAATAAATAATGGAAACAAATCTTACAAAAAATCCATCACTCCTTGCGTGGCTGGATGAGAAGATCGAACTTCTCAAGCCCTCCAAGATCATGTGGATTGACGGCTCTGAGGAGCAGATCGCTGCCCTTAAAGCCGAAGCCGTTGAAACCGGCGAAATGATTAAGCTCAACGAAGATCTGCTTCCCGACTGCTATCTTCACAGAACTGCGGTAAACGATGTTGCCCGTGTTGAGGACAGAACGCTTATCTGCTCTCGTGAGGAAAAGGACGCAGGTCCCACAAACCATTGGATGGAGCCCCAAAAAGCTTATAAGATGCTTTATGACATCGCTAAGGATTCCTATCAGGGCAGAACAATGTATATCATTCCCTATTCAATGGGTCCCGTTGGTTCGCCGTTTTCAAAGATCGGCATTGAGATCACGGATTCTATCTATGTTGTTCTCAATATGAATATCATGACAAGAGTCGGCAAGGCTGTGCTTGACACGCTCGGCGATTCCAATGACTGGGTACGCGGCATGCACTGCAAGTGCAATGTGGATCCCGAAAACAGATGGATCTGTCAGTTCCCTGAGGATAACACCATCATTTCAGTAAACTCCGCTTACGGCGGCAATGTTCTTCTCGGCAAAAAATGCTTCGCGCTTCGTATTGCTTCCTATCTCGGCAAGAATGAGATGTGGCAGGCAGAGCACATGCTCATTCTCGGTGTTGAAAAGCCGAACGGTGAGATCAAATATATCTGCGCAGCATTCCCGAGTGCCTGCGGCAAAACAAATCTTGCCATGCTTATTCCGCCCGAGGGTTATAAGAAGAAGGGCTACAAGGTTTGGTGCGTCGGCGACGATATCGCATGGATCAGAAAAGGTCCCGACGGCAGACTTTACGCCATCAACCCCGAAAACGGTTTCTTCGGCGTTGCTCCCGGCACGAATGATAAGTCTAATCCGAATGCTCTTGCAGCAACAAAGAAGGGCACTATTTTCACTAATGTTTGCCACGATCTTGACAACAACACAGTTTGGTGGGAGGGCCTTGATGATAATCCGCCTACCAATGCAATCAACTGGAAGGGCGAACCCTGGAACGGCAAAGAGTCCGATGAAAAGGGCGCGCATCCGAACTCAAGATTTACTGCTCCCGCAGTTAACTGCCCCTGCATTTCTTCTGAATTTGAAAATCCGCAGGGTGTTCCGATTTCCGCATTCGTATTCGGCGGCCGCCGTGCTAAGCTTACTCCGCTTGTATATCAGTCAACAAGCTGGAATCACGGCGTGTTCGTAGGTTCTATCATGGGTTCTGAAACAACTGCTGCCGCAACAGGCGCAGTCGGCGTTGTCCGCCGCGATCCCATGGCGATGCTTCCGTTCTGCGGCTATAATATGGGCGATTACTGGAAGCACTGGATCGAGATCGGCGAAACGCTTGATCCCGAGAAGGCTCCCAAGATCTTCAATGTTAACTGGTTCCGTAAGGATGACGAAGGTCATTTCCTGTGGCCGGGCTTCGGCGATAACCTTCGTGTTCTGGACTGGATCATTGACCGCTGCGAAGGCAAGGTAGACGCTGTTGAAACGCCTATCGGCTATCTTCCCAAGGCAGAGGATATCAACCTTGAAGGTCTTGATATGACAAAAGAGGATCTTGAAAAGATTCTTGATGTGGATAAAGACGCTTGGAAGGAAGAACTCAAAGGTGTTGAAGAGCTCTATGCGAAATTCGGCGATGCACTTCCCGAAGAGCTTGAGGATGAGCTCAACAGAGTTAAGTCAAATCTTGATAAATAAAACGGTTCGGCGCGCTGCAAAAAAAGCAGCGCGCTTTTTCTTTTTCCAGAAAATAAAATTTAACAAAATTTTTTGTTAAATTGTTGTAAATATGATGCAAATGCTTATTGATATTAAGAATTTGCCAATGTATAATAAAAAATGCCGATAATATAATTTATTATCCATATTTTTTTGGAGATGAAATATAAAGTGGATTCTTTATGTGAAGAATGCCGCTGGTTTGTGTGTGATGAAGACAGCGGGGAGGAATATTGCAATGTGTTGCTTGATGAGGACGAATATGTTCGTTTTATTCAGAGCGCAAACGGAAAATCATGCAGATATTTCTGCCCTGACGGCGGCGAGTATGAGATAGTCAGGAGGCAGAATTAGAGATGTTTGCGCGCAAAAGAAAAACGGTAAGCATACGCTGTGCTGCCGTCTTTTTAGCTGCTCTGCTGCTTATATCACTTGTAGCCGTAATCGTTGACAGAAATATCCGTGCAAGCAAGATTCTTGTAAACGGAGAAGTGATGGTGCTCGGCGTAGGGCAGGAATACGAGTATCCGGTCGATGGAGAAAATCTTATTCGTTTCAAAAGCTATAATAAAGCCGTTGTTGATGTTGATTCAAACGGCAAATTTACCGCCGTTTCCAAAGGTTCGGCGCTTGTAAAGGTAGGCACGTCGGATATAACCGTGTATGTGGAAGACGCTCCCACCGCCATTTCGTTTTCCGAGCAGGAGTTCGAGATAGGTACGGGGGAAAAATATACGCCGCCTCTCCATGTTGAGGGAAGCGACCTTAATATGGGCTTTGAATTTGAGTCATCGGATGAAAATGTGCTTAAAGTGGATAGATTCGGCAAGATAACCGGGCTTTCGCAGGGCACCGCAAGCGTGTCCGTTCAAAGCTATAACGGGCTTTCTGCTGTTTGTAATGTAACCGTATTTGCCGAGCCGGAAGCCATTCAGTATCCTGTTTCGGAGAAAACCGTCTATATCGGAACAAAAAGGAGACTGTTGCCGTCGCTCTCATCCGGCAGCGCGTCTAAAACAACGGTAACGGAATCTGATAACGAGGAAGTCCTTGTAACAGATGGCTATACGCTGATACCTGTTGCGGCAGGAAAGGCAACCGTTACCGCTACAACATATAACGGAAAAACCGCAAGCTGTGTTGTAACTGTAGAGGAAGCGCCTTATTATATCCGAACGGATCTCGATTCTTCAAAGCCGATGATCGCGCTTTCGTTTGATGACGGACCGAATAAGCCAACTACGTCGTCCATACTGGACACACTTGAATCAAATAACGCGTCAGCCACATTTTTTATGGTTGCAAAGCGGCTGTCCTACGGCGGCAACGGTGATTGCGCCAAAAGAATGGTGGAGTTAGGCTGCCAGCTCGGCAATCATACATATGACCATAAGCATTACGGCAAAGATGTGACTGCGCAGGATATAACGGACGGCGTTTCCGCGATCAAAGAGGCTACCGGGTATGATCCTACCGCTTTCCGACCAACCGGCGGGTATCTTTCAGACACGATAAAAAGCAATGCCGGCGCCCCGATCTGTCTTTGGAGCGTAGATACGAATGACTGGAAATACAGGGACGCGCAAAAGCTTTATGATTATGTGATTTATGCTGCAGAGGACGGAGATGTCATACTGATGCATGATATTTATGAAACCTCCGCGCAGGCTGTTGAGAAATTTGTTCCCGAACTGGTCAGCAGGGGATTTCAAATCGTGAATATTGCCGAAATGGCATATTATAAAGACGTTCAGATGGAAAACGGCAAAATATACAGTTCATTCAATTAAATCAGGAGGTTCAAATGGTTCAGTTAAGAGGCTATAAGGTCAACAAGCTTGAGATTGAAAACCGCGCAAAGGCGGGAACGCAGCTCAAGCTCCAGAATCAGGTAAAATATAATGTGAATTATATGGACGATGTGAAAAAGTGCGTTGGAATCGTGGAATTCAGATTAACAGACGCCGATCTCAACCCGTTTGAGCTGCGCCTTGAAATGGCTGCCGAATTCACTTATGAAGACGGTGATGAAAAGCCGGATATCCACACTTCGTCTTTCGATCAGATCTTCCCGTTCGTAAGAATGGTTGTAAATCAAGTTGCGTCCTTTACGGGAATGCCCGGTCTGATGATACCAATCCTGCGGCTCAATAAGGATACCGTAACAGTGGGCAGACCGCCGGAAAAAGAAAAAAGTCCGCTGAATTAAGCCGCATTTATTGACTTAAAATTTAATATGATATATAATCAAACAGGGAATGGGAAACTGCAAAGCGCCCCGTTCCCGTTTTGTTGGCAAAATGTATGCTGCTTTATTTTTATAAAGCCTGATTTCAGTGATTGGAGAATTGTAAATTATGGTAAGAGCAATAGTCGGCGCAAACTGGGGCGATGAAGGCAAGGGCAAGATCACAGATATGTTTGCCCAAAAGGCGGATATCGTTATCCGTTTTCAGGGCGGAGCAAACGCAGGTCACACAATCATCAATGAACACGGCAGATTCGCGCTGCACCTTATGCCCAGCGGCGTGTGCAGTGAAAACACCGTCTGCATCATCGGCAACGGCGTTGCGCTTGATATTGATAAATTTATAAAAGAGCTTAACGATATTAAAAAAGCAGGTCTTAATCCCAAACTGCTCGTTTCAGAGCGCTGCCAGATCTTGATGCCTTATCATATCAAACTTGATGAGTATGAAGAAGAACGTCTCGGCAAAGCCGCTTTCGGCTCAACGAAGAGCGGTATTGCTCCGTTTTTTGCCGATAAATATTCAAAGATCGGTATTCAGGTAAACGAGCTTTTTGATGAAGAGGTCTTAAGGGCAAAGCTTAAAAATATCTGCACGCTTAAAAATCTTACTCTTAAATATGTTTACAACAAGCCTCTGCTTGACGAGGAGGAGCTTTTCAACACCTGTATGGAATACAGGAAAAAGATCGCGCCGTTCGTATGTGATACGCATACATATATTCAGAATGCGCTGAAAGAGGGTAAGGAGATTCTTCTCGAAGGTCAGCTGGGCACGCTTAAAGACCCGGACTTCGGTATTTATCCTATGGTCACCTCCTCTTCAACCCTTGCGGGCTACGGATGCGTCGGTGCAGGTATCCCTGCAAATCAGATCAAGGATATCGTTGTTGTAACAAAGGCGTATTCAAGTGCTGTCGGAGCAGGCGAATTTGTGTCGGAGATCCTTGATGAAGAAGAAGCGCAGGAGCTTCGTATCCACGGCGGTGATAAAGGCGAATTCGGCGCCACAACCGGCAGACCGCGCCGTGTGGGCTGGTTCGACTGCGTTGCAACGCGTTACGGCGTTGAATGCCAAGGCGCAACACAGGTTGTTATGACTGCGCTCGACTGCCTTTCCTATCTTGAGGAGATCAAGGTCTGCGTGGGCTATGAGCTGAACGGCGAGATCATCAAATACTTCCCGACTACGCCGTCGCTTAAAAAGTGCAAGCCTGTTTATAAAACGCTTAAGGGCTGGCACTGCGATATCCGCGGCATAAAGGATTATAATGAACTTCCGCAGGAGACAAGGGATTATGTCGAGTTCATTGAAAAAGAGATCGGTCATCCGATCACAATGGTCTCCAACGGTCCCGAACGCGAAGCCATCATTTACAGAAATAAATAATCAAAAAATAAACTCCGCTGTAATGATATGCACCTCTGAAAGTGTCTAATTTTTGGGGTCCAATTCATAATCAGCGGAGTTTTTTTATCATTCTTTAATTTCGATTTCTTTACCACCATAAATGCTGACAATCTGTTCTGTTTTACAACGTTTACAATATGTAACGTGGTTTAACAGCACTGTCTCCGGCAGTACCTTAAAAATTTTCTGCCCGCACCTGTGATAATACCAACCATTCTTAACCATTTTTTCCCTCCTAAATTAAAATTTTTTCAAAAGACGGCAAAAAACTCATCTTAATAATAACAATTTTGAAAATTTCTTTATATGTATAATGTCAATAGCCGATATAAAGATAATAACTACCGTCGATTTGTTTTTCTGCTTCAACCCAGAAAACAGTATCGCCGTCTTTTAATAAGCCGTCACAACAATCTTGTATTTCTTGTATTTTATAGTTTTTCTTACTTTCATCAGTGATTGGGAATTTTCCTGTTATGGGCATATCCCAACCACCAATTTCGTGATTTATAGAACTATCGTATTTCAGACCTATGCTCTTTCCGTAAGAAATCGCGTAATCAACAAAATAATCTATATCATACGATTTTGCCGGTTCTGTCGGCTTTTCAGTCGGTTTTTCTGTTGGCTTTGTGGTGGATGGCTTAGAAGATCCGCCGCCGGAAGAACCGCCGGAACTTGGTTTTGTTGTCGTTGTGCTGCCTGAGCCGCCGCTTCCACCGGATGACGGCCTTTTTGTAGTGCTGCCGGAAGATCCACCGGAAGCAGAACCGCTGCCTGTGCCGCTGCTACCACCGCTTGCAGGATTTGTCGCCGGTACTTTTTGGGTAACAGTTTGACCGTTTTCGTCTTTTACAACATTACCGTTTTCATCAACAACGGGTACTTCTTCATAGACTTCCGTTACAGCTTTACCGTTTTCATCCGTTACGGTTTCGCCGCTTTCGTCTGTTACTGTTTTTCAATAACGGTGCTATTGGTTGAGCTTGTTTTATCGTCTTTTTTCTGATTGCTTGATACACCGATTGCGACGCAAATCGCAACTATAATAACAACTGCTGCAACAACAGAAATAATGATTATCTTCTTTTTCTTATCCATTCACGAACCTTTCTGCCGGGCAATCCGGCCGTTTATTTATGGGGGTGTCAATATTGACACCTTTGCCGGAAACAGCTTAACTAAGCCATTTCCGGCATTTTTATTTTCTGTTTTTGTTCGTTTTATAAATGAGCTTTTTGAGCGTTTCTATTAAATCGTTTTTATTTGTATTTAAATAATTGTAAAAGTCTTTGTCAAAATACAGTTCGTTATCAAGAATGGTGTCATTAATTTCTGAATAATCCGCGCCGGAACGTAAAGTGTCTATAACAAGATAAACTTTTAATTCAATATTCATTTCGATTTCTTCCGGTGTTTCATCGGCCTAAAATTCATCTGGTGCGAGTTCTCTGTCTTCGGCAATATCATAATATTTCATATTAATCCTTCTTTGATAAAACAGGATATAAAAAATGCGCAGCTTGAGCTGCGCATGAAAAACGCTATGCTCTCGTTTGCTGCGACACAAAACCAATCAACGACATATAAAACAAGTATGCCAAATCCAAAATGAGCATGCATTTTTACCTAAATAAAAAAACATACCACATTTTATATGCCTATTAATTTTGTGTCGCAACTAAAGTATATCACTAAGCGGGAGCACTGTCAATATCGCGAAAAATACACTATTAACAATTTAACTGTAATTGCATTTATTTAAGAGGATTGCCGTTTGCGTCCGTGATTTTTCCCTGAAAAATTTGAACTGCCTCAATAATTGCCCAGATCCAAACCGCGATAGCACCCAACCCGAATAAAAATGAACCTAAAATGCAAATAACAAGCTGGATGATTGCTTTTTTGGTGTATCCAAGGTAAAAATTATGTATACCAAGCTGACCGAGGAAGATTGCAAGTAATCCTGCAATCAGCTTTTCTTTTTGAGATGTGGCCGTGTTGCTCAGCGCAATGCCGCAATTCAGGCATACTGCTGCGCCCGGTGCCGTTTCCTTTCCGCAGTTCGGGCAGAATCTGTTTCCGGCATTCTTTTTTACACCGCAGTTCAGGCATATTTCCTGATTTTCATTCATTTCTTTTCCGCAGTTTTTGCAATACATATTCATTTCTCCTTCTTAAGCGTCGTTTGCACCTATATAGGTGCAAAAATATAATATCATACGCCTAAAATAAAGTCAAGACGAATTGCACTTAAATAAGTGCAGAGAGGTGTTGGCTTTGAACTGTCAGTATGATAAAAATTTTGGAAAAAATCTAAGGCGGCTGAGGGAAGAAAAGAAAATGACGCAGGAATTGCTGTCCGTGAAAATGCAGCTTGCCGGCTGTGATATAACCAGAAGCGCCCTCGCAAAGATAGAAGTTGCGCAGCGCCACGTTTATCCGGATGAAATCAAAGCGCTTAAAGAAACGCTCGGCGTGGAATATTCCGATATTTTTGAGTTTGAAAAGAATGCACAATAGGATATACTCGCCTTTTTATCATCTTGCAATCATGATATAAATTGTATATAATATTTCAAAAGTGATGAATCAGTCTGCAAGGAGGGCTATATGGAAAAAATTCTTGTTCTCGATTTCGGCGGCCAGTATAATCAGCTTATCGCGCGCCGTGTGCGTGATAACCATGTTTACGCGGAGATCCTTCCCTATACCACGCCGCTGGAGGAAATAAAAAACAACGGCTATAAGGGCATCATCTTTACCGGCGGTCCGAATTCTGTTTATGATATGGATTCTCCGCATTATACAGCGGATATCCTTGAACTCGGTGTGCCCGTGCTCGGTATTTGCTACGGCTGTCAGCTGATTGCCTGGATGCTCGGCGGTAAGGTGGAGACTGCTCCCGTTTCGGAATACGGCAAGATCGAACTTCACGCAAAAGACTCTCCGATTTTTAAAGACGTGCCTGAAAGCAGCACGGTATGGATGAGCCATACAGACTATATTTCTCAGCCTCCGCAGGGGTTTGAAACGGTCGGTTTCACAAATGACTGCCCCTGCGCCGCAATGCAGGATACACAGAAACAGATCTATGCCGTGCAGTTCCACCCGGAGGTCACGCACACTGAATACGGAATGAAGATGCTCCATAACTTCCTTTATGAGATTTGCGGCTGCTCGGGCGACTGGGTCATGGATAATTTTATTGAAGCAACTGTTGAGCAACTGCGCGAGCAGATAGGCGATAAGAATGTAATTCTCGGCCTTTCGGGCGGTGTTGATTCTTCGGTTGCTGCCGGATTGCTGTCAAGGGCAGTCGGTAAGCAGCTTACATGCGTTTTTGTGGATCAGGGACTTATGAGAAAGGATGAAGGCGATTTTGTAGAAAAGACCTTTACAAGCCTTTTTGATATGAATTTTGTGCGTGTAAACTGCGGCGAGCATTTTCTTGCCGCACTCAAAGGCGTTACCGATCCGGAGCAGAAAAGAAAAATCATAGGCACTGAATTTTTCAATGTGTTCTGGAATGAGATCAGAAATCAAAAAGATAAAGGCTTTTTCGCGCAGGGAACGATCTATCCCGACTGCATCGAGAGCGGAAAGGGCGATGCCGCGGTTATAAAGACGCATCATAACCGTGTTGAAATGCCGTCTGATGTGCAGTTCCTCGGCGTGATCGAGCCGCTTTGCGATCTGTTTAAGGACGAGGTGCGCCGTGTCGGCGAAAAACTCGGCATCCCGAAAGAGCTTGTATGGCGTCAGCCGTTCCCAGGTCCCGGGCTCGGTGTCCGTGTAATCGGCGAGCTGACAGCGGAAAAAATTAAAATTCTCCAGGAAGCCGATTGGGTTTTACGTGATGAAATGGCTAAAAACGGCTATGAAAAAAATCTTGCGCAGTTCTTCTGCGTTCTGCCGGATGTGCAGACAGTAGGTGTAATGGGCGATCACAGAACGTATGATCACCTGATTGCCATCAGAGCCGTAACTACCGATGATTTTATGACTGCCGATTGGGCAAGAATCCCTTACGATATCCTGGCAAAGGTCTCAAACCGCATCACGAACGAGGTTGAGCACGTCAACCGCGTCGTCTACGATATCACCTCCAAACCCCCCGGCACCGTCGAGTGGGAATGATAAACAAAACCCCCGAAACCCTGATAAATACAGGGCTTTCGGGGTTATTTTTTTGCTCGTGAGTACATTTTGAGTACATTTATTGTGATGATTATATCTGAATCCTAATATTAATCGGTCCTTCAAATGTATAATTATTACGATATGTTCTAACGATAACTTCACATTTTATGTTATATGTTAGCAAATAATTGAAAAATAACAATTATATGGTATAATTATGTTAATTACTGTTTTTTAGATTATTATATATTAAATGGCTTTTATATATATAAATGTATTAAAATTTGAATAATATAATTCCGTGATGATTTACAAAGAGAAGGACATAAATTATGAATAGACTAGATATTTTAAATAGGGGTGAATTTGTCGAACAGCTTATAAAGCTGGTTGAAAATATTTCTGACAATAAATCTTCTGCAAGTTTTGCTATTAACGGAGCTTGGGGGTGTGGAAAAAGCTTTGTTTTGGACATGTTTCAGGAGAAGTTAGAGAAAATACAATCAGAAGAAACAAGTAATGATAAGTATTTTGTTATTAGATACGACAGTTGGAAATTTGATTATTATGAAGAACCACTGGTAGCAATCGTAGCCTCAATGATATCAATTATCGAAGAAAAGACAAAATTATTTCCAAATAGTGAGAAAAAAAGTGAATTATTAGGTATGTTGAAAGCTGTTGGTATTACATTGTTATCAATCGGCAATTCGGCACTAAGAAACAAAACAGGGATAGATTTTAAAGAGATTTATGAAACCGTCTGCAACAGTGAAAAAGAAGCAGCAGTTGAATACGAAAATCAACACTCATATGATGCTTACTTTTCTCTTAATAAGGTAATCGAGAAATTAGTTAATTTGCTCCAAGAATTAGCGAACGAATATACTATTGTTTTTCTTGTTGATGAACTTGATAGATGCTTGCCAGAGTATACTGTCAAAGTTTTGGAAAGGCTTCATCATCTAACAGAAGGTAAAGATAATATTATAACCATAATTTCAATAGACAAGCAGCAATTAATGGCAAGTGTAAAAAACACTTTTGGATTTGAAAATCCTGAGAAATACCTTGAAAAATTCATCAGTTTCGAACTTAAGCTTAATAATGGTGAAGTATCAGAAACAATTTGTGATAAATACGCGGATTATATAGCGCTTTTTGATAAAGATATTATTAAATTTGATGATCCATTGGAAGAATGTATACAGGCGATATTCAAAGGAATTGACATTCGTACTCAGGAACAACTCATTAAAAGGGCAATGCTTGCTCATAAATTATTATATAGCGATAAAAAAGATTATTCTTTTTTGTGCATGGAATTAATATTAACCGTTATGATTTGCGTTTGTAAAGATAATTCATGCTTTACTGATATTCCAATAGATATAAGAAAATTTGATGATATTCTTGTGTCGACAGGAAATAAACCGAAATTTGTTGATTTTTTCAAGACCAAATTTAATAGTATTACTAGCATACAATATGAATACTCTGAAAACGATAAAATATGCTTAGAGCTACAAAATAAGGACGATCTTTATGGGGCGATACTTTTCTCTTGGTGTGGGTTACATAAAATTAACAAATTTGATGTTATTCAGTATGCAAAGAAAGAGGCATGTGAACCAATATCAAAAAATCATGAAGAACTAAAAAAATTTGCTGAAACAATAAAAATGATGTCTTAAAATTTTAAATATAATAAGGAAAAATCAAGTTGGCGGATATAGAAGAAAAAGAAATAAAGGAATTATTAAAAAATTTCATCGATCACAATAATGCTATTCCAAATGACGCAAAAAAGGATTAAAAAACATTAATAGAATTGGAGCATAATCCTGAAAAAACGTTACTAGATTGCTTGATCTATATGATGCCTTACAGAGATAAATGTGGACAATAAATTAATTCTTAATATTAATAAATGGAGAGCTACAAAAATGCAGTATTGCATAGATTATGATAATCCAGAAACTTTTCCAAAATCATTACGTGATTGGGGATCTGATTTTGAAAATATGATTCTAAGTAAAATTAACTTAGATAAAGTTAGTGAGTGGTGGCAAATCCAAAATCAGTTACAAGATTTACATATAGAAGAAATGGAAATTATTTCTGATTTTGTAAAAGAAAATGCGGAATTAGAAGTTGCAGTATGTCACTGTGCTCGAATTTTAGACGTTAATGATTATTGGAACAATGGAATAATAACAGCCGGAGGAAAAAATTCTCTCGGAGAAGAAAGAATCAGAAATCTTCTTGATAATATTGGTGTTCCCCAAGATAAAATAAATGTTATTTTAGATAAAGTTAATGATTATTGGGTTAGGGACAGAACTTCCAGAACAAAATCTGTACACTTTTTTATAGATAAGAAATTAGTGTCTAAAGATATAACAATAGCTGATTTTGCTATTAATTTGGGCGGCGAAATATTAAAGTGGGCTTTAGAAGCAATAGATAAAGACTTGTATAAACAAGAACCTTATAAGCGTTTATGGATTAACGGAACACCATCAGTAATCAAGTTTAAATGCAAAATAAGCGATATACATGAAGTTTGCAGAGATATGTTAATAGCAGAAATAGTAAAATATTTCATAGTTTGTGATTTGTTTCATTATAAATACGAGTTTGAATTTACAGGGATGACGAAAGGAAGCGTTCTACCAGAGAATATTATAAGCATTGAAGAAATAAAAGGATTTATAGAAATGCAAAAGCAATATTCAGAATTTAAAAATTTTTATTATGAATAAAAAGAAAAATATATTTGATTCCTCTTTAAATATATTGTTAGAGTTGAATTAAATTTGGCTGAATCCCTTGCTAATATTGTATTAATTAATACACAGTGAGCGAATATGAATTAATAATAAAAAATTCAATTGTACAAATTAAAAATATTTATGTGTTTATAAAATGGATTTATATGTTATCCAAAAGCCTGATGAATACTGCTCTTTGGGAGGCTTTTTTATCCTTGAGTGTATTGATGGTAAGAATTAATTGTTAATTTTTTTATTACTGTAACTATAGGCTTTCGATAGGCATATAAATTTTATTTGCGATTCGTTAAATTACTAAATATAAAGATTAGACTTAAATTTGTTTGTAGATGCAGTACAAATAATTAAATTAATTTATAAATAAAATATAATATCATTAATCGTAAAATTAAAAAATAATATAAAATATATTTACATTAGAAATTTTATATATTATAATAAATTATAATGTGATTGAATATATTATAAAAATATTATTGTAAGATCGTGAATTTTAAAAAGTTTTAAATAATCGGATGAATGATTTTTAAATTTGCGAACTGACAAATAATTAATTAAAATGCTTAATTAGCGTAACTAAATTAAGCAAGAGGAGGATAATTTGAAAAAAGGAATTTATTTAAACGATTCTATACATGGCTTGATTCCGCTTTCAGAATATGAGAAAAGAATAATTTCAAGTATAGGTTTTAATCGATTACATGATGTTTATCAAAATTCAACTGTATATTTAACATTTCCAAGCAATAGAACAAAACGATTTGAGCACTCTATTGGAACAATGAAATTGTGCTCGGATATGTTTTTTTCTTCAGTTTTAAATGCTACTCCAGAAAATTTAGAAGATTTTTATAGTCTGTTTGATGTAGAATATTGTCAAATTATAAAAGACATAGGAAAAGATCATAATTTTTGCGATGCACAGTTGGTTGGAGCAACTCCTCATGATATGCCTATAATCGAATTTGATAAATTTCGCCATTCTTTAATTCCACATAATGTACCAGAAAACTATCAAATATTGCATTTATTATTAATTCAATCAATAAGAGTGGCAGCATTATTACACGATATAGGACATCCTCCATTTAGTCATATTGTTGAAAATGCTTTGAAATCTGTATATGTTGAATACGAAGGCGTTGAGACAACAGAGAAAATTAATAATTTTGTTGGTACAATGTCTAAATACTTTAAAAATAATAACAAACTACATGAGCAGATGGGTAGTGAGATAAGTGATAGTATTTTAAGAGAAGTCCTTTCTCCTATTAATGATTATGAATTCAATGCATATAATGAAAAACTATTTGAAGTACTTGTATTGGAAAGTGTTAAAAATATATTCGGTGAAAAAGCTCCGTTTTCATATTTGCATCGAATAATTGACAGTAGTTTGGATGGGGATCGGTTAGATTATGTAACTCGCGATTCAATTAATTCTGGATTTAATTCTGGTAAAATAGACTATAATCGGATAATAAATGATATGCAATTAATTGTTGACAATAAGGAAGTGTTTTTCTGTGTTCCGTTGAAAGCAGTTAATTCAGTAGAAGATTTTATTAAGCGCCGATATAATATTTATAAAGATATAATTTTCCATCATAGAGTTATAAAAACAGATTACCTATTAGAATATTCAGTTAAGGATTTGGTGAAAAAATATTTAAATAGTTCTATTAATTCAAGTAATGAGAAAATTTTAATTCCTTATGATGTATCGGGTTTATGGTTCCCATTGGGTGAAAGAACTACGGTTGAAAAATCAAATGCATTATCTCAATGGAACGATTCATGGTTAATGACTATTTTAAAGCAAATATTTTATACTGAATACTATAGAAATAGGAACATTAATGTAGGAACAGATGAGTATATTATACAGCAAAGATTATCAGAACTGTTGAGAAATAATAAATGTTACTATTCTTTGATTAAACGAAGTGAAAATTTCAAATTAATTGATGATGCTGTTAAAAATGTTTTTGCAAATAATAAACAAGAAATTGTAAATTTGGTAAAGAAAATAAATGATTTATCAGAAGCAAAGTGTGAGCAAAAAGGGAAAAATATTGATAATAAGTCAGAATGTAATACTAAAAATACTGCAAAAAAAGAAATCAAACTTGATATTGAAGGAACTTTGAAATTTATTGATAAAGTATTGGATAATACTATAAAAAATCCAAACGGGTTTGTACTATCTTATATTTCAAGACGATATCAAGCTATAAAACTAGAATCATTTGAAGAATTTGTCAAAGATATTGTTGTATCAGAAACTAAGAAAACATTTACAAACATCCAATATTATGATACAATAACTGTATTCAAAAATATATCTATAGGACTAGATAATCCGATCTATTTTTATAATTATAATGGCGACATTTGTACATTGGATGACATAAGTGGAATTTCTAATATTTTAAGACTGGATTCTGATTATCAACCAGTATTCTATATTTATATACTAATTAAAAACGGTGAGAATATTGTAAGAGATAAAAGAGAAGTACTTTTGTCTGATATAGGAAATTCAATTGGCAATAAGCTTAAAGATAAGATTATTAATGAATTAAATGTTCAAATTGAACAAATGGAGGAATAATTTAATTATGTGTAAGGTTATTGTAAAGGATTCTAATAAAAATGTTGATTTTATAATTTATAATCATTTGTTTTCGCGCAATAATTATAAATTTACTGTAAATGAATTGGTAAATGAATTGAAACAATATAATTTGGAATTATCTACTGAATATGTTCAAAAGGAAATAGATGATTTTATAAAATCTGGTTTAGTTAATCAGAGTTTTAGAAGTTATTCAATATGCGGAAGATAAGTATAAGTCTCTAATGTTTTAAAGTTATAAGTTTTAATAATTAAATTTATATTCATTATAGAATTAGTGTACTTATTTTTACAAATTCACTCAGTTATTTGAGATCGTTTTGATAATTATAATTTTAAAATCACATCCCGAAGGTCATATAAGACTTTCGGGATTGTTATTTATTTAAAATATGTTGTGAGAATTTCCCATATTTTTTGTTCGTTTGATTTCGAATAATAACAAATCATATTAACAATTATTAATGTAGTTTAAGAGAAATAAGGAAATTTATTAACACAGTTATTGTGCTTTTTGTTTTGGTATATTTCAATTTTTATAATTGGAATTTTTATTTTTTATGTTTCAGCATTTTAACTTTTTCTTATTGGCAAATAACAAAAACTCTAACAAGTTTTTGTTATAAAAACAAATTTTATTTGTTTTCGAAAAAAGGGGGGTGCAAATGGCTTACCCTTTTTTCGCCAGCGTGGTGTTGTGACACCTGTATGCTGTTTAGGAAAAGTCCTAAAACCTTATACTCTGCGAGGCAAAACATTTAACTAATTCACCAAAATCTGATAAAAAAATAAAAAAGTGACAGCGTGACAGTAAATAGATACCTACTTTGGTGACACCAAAAAATTAAAAAAGGTGGTATCTAAATGCCGTCACGCCGTCACAAAAAATATTCTGAATTTTATTAATTTTAGTTATTTATCCATCTTAAAATTATGTATCTGCCATCGTGATTTTTGCCGATTTCAAATTCAATATTGCATATTTGGGATAGGTCGCTGCAAGTCAATTTTAATTTTTTGGTAATGCTGTTGCTGGGAATTTTATCCGATAAAATACACGATAATTCACTCGGAGTTCCTTTCCAAATTGGATTGCTTTCATTTACTAAATTTGAAATATCAATAAGAAATTTATCTTCAATTTGTTCATTTATAGAATCCTTTTCTTCAATCAAATCCCACATTAAATTTTCTTTGTTTGATTGCAAAATTAATTTTATCGGTGGCAAATCTCTGCTCGTTGCGTTAAGCTCAATCCTGTTAATATTTGTTTTATTTTTAGATAAAACAAAGGCTCCGTCAACTGCTCCGAACAATCCATTAGTACCCGAAATCATATCAAAACAATCTTCTGCTTCTTGCTTTCGTGTATGATGAATAAGCAATAAACAAATATTATATTTATCAGTAAGTTCTTTAAGCAAAGTGATTATTCTGTAATCTTTACTATAGCTCACTTTGTCATTATAAGCATCACATACTTTTTGAAAAGTGTCTATTATTATGAGCTTAGTATCTTTGTGCGCTTCCAAAAAAGATACTAGCTGACCCGTTAAACCTTCATTGATAGTTTTTGAAACAATGGCAAAATGAAGGTTGGGTGTATCATTTATATCAAACATCTGATAACTGCGCTTTTGAAGCCGCTTTTTTGTATCCTCTAGTGATAAATATAACACGCTTCCCTGTGATACAGGCTTCCCCCAAAACTCTTTTCCTGTTGCGACACTGTACGCCAGTTGAAGAGATAATCTTGATTTTCCTATCTTTGGAGGAGCTGCAAGAAGATATATTCCTACTGGAAATAAATTTTCAACTATATCCTTTGCATAGTAGTATTCTTCATCGTAAAGTTCGCTCATTGTGAAAGTATCAAGGGCGTTTTCGCCCTTGACATTTTGCTTGTAGTTTGATA
Source organism: uncultured Oscillospiraceae bacterium (assembly GCA_900539845.1). GTDB lineage: Bacteria > Bacillota > Clostridia > Oscillospirales > Acutalibacteraceae > Eubacterium_R > Eubacterium_R faecavium. Next base: position 40,126 of record UQDP01000010.1, read on the forward strand.
CATTATTCTTGCAATCGTTTTGCATTGGCTGTCTTTCATCTGTGCCAGCAGATGAGCTATAGACAGTCATTTTTTTATTTTCAATCATTTTCAACCCTCAATCCATTTAAAATTTTAATAATTTGATTAAGTAGTATTTGTTGCTCTTCTGTAATTTGAGTGCAATTACTTAATGTTTGGAACTCTTTGCAAAGTGCAATGAGTTCTTTTTTTAATCCAATAAATACTTTAGGATTTCCTTTGATAACAATATCAAGTTGCAAGGCTCTGTTAATAAGATAATCTTGCTTATTTAGTCCTGATACATTCACTAATCTATCAAGCAATACAGCTTCTTGGGGCGACATCCTAAAGGAAACTATTTTGTTTCGCCACCTGTTGTGTTTATCACAATTTTTTGCGGACATTTATACATTCCTTTCTGAATTTAATTTATCAGCCATATCTGTTTGAACGCTGGGGAACAAATGTATATATGTATCTGTTATTTCAGTCGATGTGTGACCTACCCTCTTGCCAATAGCTGAGGCGGAGAACCCTAAATTAATAAGCAAAGATATGTGGGAATGGCGTAAATCGTGAATTCGTATCTTCTTAATTCCGGTCTGTTTGCAACCTCTCTCCATTTCGTGATGAAGATATGATTTTGTAATATTAAAAATTCTCATATTTTCTTTTATACCGTAAATGGACTTAATACAGTCTTGCATTTCTGAACTTAAGAAGTCGGGCATTTTTACCATTCTAATACTTTGTTCCGTTTTAGGCTCTGTAATAACATCTTTACCGTGTATTCTTTGGTATGATTTTGATATGGAAACCGTATTATTATCAAAATTAAAATCCCCTGGTGTTAATGCCAGCATTTCTCCTAGCCTAATTCCACACCAATAGAGCAGTTCAAAAGCATAATACGATAGTGGCTTGTCCATCATTGCATCTGCAAATTTAAGATATTCCTCTTTAGTCCAAAAATCCATTTCTTTAGCCTTTTTCTTACCAATGGCAGGAACTTTGGAAACAGGGTTTTCGTGCAGTTTATAATAACGGCACGCGTGGTTAAAAATAGCACTCAATTGACTGTTAATAGTTCTTAGGTATGTAGGGGCATAATGTTTGCCCTGTTTATCCGTTAGTGCTTCAAGTTCATTTTGCCATTTAATAATATCTTTAGGCTCAATGTCGCACATCCGCTTATTTTTGAAATATGGAAGAATCTTTGTTTCTATGATTTGCATTTTTGAAATCCAAGTATTCTCTCGTATTTTATTTTTCAAATCACTTATGTAGATTTGTACAAAGGCTTCTAAGGTCATATTCAGATTGCCATTTTGTGATAATTTAAAATTCATATACCATTCTTCAGCTTCTTTTTTACTAGAAAAACCGCGTTTGGTAGTTTTTTTGTTTTCCCCAAAAGCATTCTTATAATAAAACTGTATAAGCCATTTTCCTGTCTTTTTGTCCTTGACAGGAGTCATTATATCATCTCCTTTATTGTTGATTTTTTTTGTTATGCTCCGAAGCCATACCACTTCTTTTTGAAGTATTCGCTTGATACTTTTCCGGCAATGACAATATAGCCTTCTGCTTTTAATTCATTATTTAGAGTTCTGATAACTTTGTAAGCATATCCGGTTGACACACCCAGCATTTCAGACAAGTCGTTTGCGTCAAAATAAAGTTTTTCCTGTGTATACATTTTATCACCTCACTTTCTATTCTTTGTGGTGATTTTATTGTATCGCTTTGGATTTATTTTTTCCGCTCCTTTTTTATGATTGTAACTATTTGCCGCACTTTTGCAGCGCTTTTGTTATTACTTTAATTTTAGGAAATAATTTCCCAACTTTGATTGACTAAACAAAATTCGGGTGCTATACTTAAATCACCACACAAACTTAACAGATTTATACTACAGGTGTATGTGTTTTTTTATGTCAAAAATGCATACTCCATTTTTGCATACTCTTGTAGTTTGTAAATCTAAAAGTTTGTGTGGTAGCAACGGAGTTATGTGTTTTATGTGCGTAGCTTCGGCTACGCACTTTTTTTATTTATATTGGCAAAGTTCTGAGTAACACGATTATTGTTAATTTGTTGCAACTGTATATGGGGATGTGATTATGAAGAAAACAATACTAAAAATTACAGCTGCCATACTAATATGTATAGCAATCATAGGGGCTTTTGTGGGTGTCATTTCAATCCACGACAAGAATTTATATAAGGAATTACATAATAAAATTAAAGTTACAGATTTAACTGTTGAGCTAAAAGATGATGATATACAGATTTCAGTAAACGAAATTATCAATGCTTCAGAACTTAATTGTGATGCATCATTTGAAAACGGACAAAGCAATATCAGTATTAATGCACGAACAGAAAACAAGCAAAGTGTAAAAATAATTGTAAAAGCGAATGATATTTGGCTTTTCAACAAAGAGCTAAAGTATGATGCTGAAATTATTGTTGAAGATACAACAGCGCCTGATTGGGTTAAAAGTGTTGATGAAATCAAAGTAACAGCTGGAGATTCCGTTGACATTAAAAGTAATTTTAAAGCAGAGGATTTGAGTGGAGAAGTTGATATTCAAGTCCAGGGTAATATTGATACTGATAAAGTGGGAGAGCAAAAAATAAAAGTGATTGCAACCGATATTTACGGTAATTCAGCTGAAAAGGAAGTTAACATAATCGTTGAAGCAAGACCCGAAAAAACGCAAAATAAATCGCTTACATATAATGAAGGAAGCAGTAAGCAGAATAAGAGCAGCAATAAGAATGATGATGCATCTAATGCTTCAAATTCAACAACTTCGAGCAGTTCAAGCTCATCATCTTCGGGCAATTCAAATTCTTCATCATCAAGTAATTCCGGTTCTTCATCTTCAAGTTCACATCAACACACTATGCCTATAGGAAATATGGGAAGATGGTTCTCATCAAAAAGTGAATTAATATCATATTATCAAAGTATTGTAGATGGATGGAATGCAAAATATGAGAATGGAACAATAACTTGGGATGAACTTATGGAAAATGTACCTCGTGGATATGAATGTTGGAGTTGTGCAGGATGTGGCAAATGGACAGGTAACTTTAAGTATAGATAACAAAAGCCAATTATCGTTACTGAAAAAACAATTCTCACATCTGTAAAAATGAATTAAAAATTTATTATTGATATTGTAAAAACATAATGAGGAATATTTTATATGAAAAATGTAATAAAAATCTTACCTGTTGTATTGATAATCTCAATACTTATTTGTGGCTGTACATCAAAAAGCGAAAAGGTCGTTGCACAAAGCTCCACATCGGTTAGTGTTAATACAACTGAATCTGAAATCAGTACAGAAGCGAATACCACTACTACACAAGTTACCACTGAAAAGGCAAGTGAAACGACAACAAAGCCACCTACTACACAGAAAAGAATTACTACAACAAAGGCTCAAACCACAAAGTCCTCTACAACAAGAGAGCGGACAACTACAACAACTAAAGGTTGTGCAAACGGAAATCACAGTATGCCTGTAGGAAATATGGGTAGATGGTTTTCATCAAAAAATGAATTGATTTCATATTATAATAATGTGGTTAATAGTTGGAACAATAAAGTGGATAGTGGTGAGATAAGCAATGAGGAGTATTTTGCGAATGTGCCTATGGGATACGAATGTTGGAGTTGTTCTGAATGTGGCAAATGGACAGGAAATTTTAAGTATGACAGATAAATAATACTTGACATTAATCAGTTTAACTAGTATAAAATAAATAGATGCAATTTTATTTTGCATAGCAGGTGCGACTGCCACAATAACCTAAAATTCGGGGAAGGGAAAAGCCCTTCATTGTTGATTAGGCAACGGAAAAATCCTAAATTTCGGGGAAGGATAAGTCCTTCATTGTTGACTAGGCAACGGAAAAATCGCACATTAAAGGGGAGGGATTATGACACTACGGTGTGAAAATACTCCCCTTTATAAGTTTATTACCACTAATAATTGAGCCAATATGACTGATTTTTATTAGTGAGTATATTTTGAGTATATAAAACAATAAAGTGAGACAAATATAATTAATTTTTACGAATTTTCAAAATAAAAACACAATATATAGCTCCGATAATGTGATAAAACGCTATCGGAGTGGATTGGGAATGATACAATGAACTTGACAACCCCAGGGCTTATGCGGGGCTGCGAGGTTTCAAAAAACTATTTGATAGCAAAATGCAAGCAGGCTGAAATTGCAGATTTTCTTGAATTTTATGTGGCTTACGGGAAAACATAATATTGTAAAACGAAAAGGCATTACCGACTGCAAAAGTCAGCAATGCCTTTTTTATTCATGTCTTTAGACAGGTTTGCTCTTAGAAGCAAAACAAAGAACCACCTGTTATGTGCTGTTGCTTTTTCTTGACAACAGCATTTGACGGGTGTTAGGTATTATTTATACCATTTCAGCGGTAAGCTCTTTTTGCTTGATCTGTGTGTACAATTCTTTGATCTCCTCAAAGTGGGTGTAGTTTTCAGCCTGTCTCAGCAGGTTGCGTGCGTCAAGATAAGGCTTTGCCGAGCGATTGTAGTTTGTGCGGTGATTTTGCTCGTCACGGATCTGTTTATTAAGCTCCTTAAATTCATCTTTAAGGGCTTTGATCTCGCCTTTAACGGCACGGATCTCTTTTTTGTTTTTAGCTTCCTGCGCTTCAAAAAGGCGCTTGTAAAGCTTATCCTCTTTTTTATCGTACTGTTCTTCGGTTTCAAACAGAGCATTGAGCTTGGTGTCATTAGGCACAAGGATATTGCCGCTGCTGAAATATTTATTCTGATATTTTCTGGCGGTAAGTCTTGTTCTGGCAAAGTGGACCATATACTGGCGGAATTCTTTTTCGTTTTCTGTTTTCTTGGGAAGCTGCTTTGCCCTTTTAAGTTCGTTTTTAAGTTCGGATATACTGTGCGCTCCGAGACCTTCAAGCCCTTCGTCATAGATTTTCCGAGCGTGGCCGATCTGAAGCTTTCCGAGTTCGCTTTCGAATCTGGACATTTCTTTTATAACATACGGAGCAAGCCTGATTTCCTGATTGCGGAGAATAACTGCACGGCGATCTTCCTTAGCGGCTTTAATTGCCGCATGGCGCGCTGCTTTCGCAGCTTTGACAGCCGCTTTTTTTTCTCCTTTTGTTCCGTCTGCTTTTTTGGCAGCTTTTATTTTTTTCTTTGCGGCAGCATCTTTTTTTGCAGCCTTGATTTGGTCTTTCGTTGCTTTTACGGTTTCTTGTTTTTCCAGTTCTTTGGCTTTTTCAACCATTTCAACAACTTCAACAAGATTGTCATTGCTAAGTGTGTTGTTGCCGAAATCTTCAAAAAATGCCCGTATTTTAAGCACTCTGACCATACCTTGTTGTTTAAGCTCAGTTAGGTCGTAGAAGAAATAGGGAATAACATTTATAACTGCTCCGGCAATGGATGCGAGAATCAGGACGCCGCAGATCGTTTGCAGTATATCGCCGTCATAAAGTGAGAAATAGGAAACGCTGGAGGTATCCGCAGCGGCGATCACCTCGTTAACAACAGAACCGTTTCGGAGGACTTTGTTCATAACATCGGGATTGTTCATGACCTGCTGTGCGGTTGCCTCGTTGATTCCGAATTTGTCATACAGAAGGTTTACGATACCGCTGCTGGCGACGGTTACAAGACCGCCGATTGCCGTTATTGTGGAGAACATACCGTCAATTCTTTCACCGCTGACATACTGCTGGTAATCCCTGATATCCGCGTTTACCGAGGGGGTAAGGATCTGCATAAACGCGTTCATGAGGTTGTTCATCCAGTAGCAGACGACCAACAGGATGAGCGGGATCCAAGTGTTGAACGCACTTGTGCTCTCTCCTGTCATATCTATCACTCTTACGACCGGAAACATAAGCCCTATAAACACGATGTTCAGCACGTTTGTGGATATCAGCACAAACCTTTTGCCCCATTTTCTGATTGCAAAGGGAGCAAGCAGCATGCCCACAAGCCCCGCGTTCTGACAGATAAGCGTTATCAGTGAATAAGTTGCTCCGTTGCAGATTCCACCGTAGTTGTAAAGCCAGCCGATTACAACGGACATGGATGATTCAAGGAAGCCCAGCCAGGTAGCCATTGCAATGACCCAGAAATACTTATTGCGCAGCACTTCGCGCAGAGAATCCATAAATTTGATCTGGATAACATGCGTTTTTGCCTGTACTATTTTTTCTTTTGTGTTTACGTAAACAACGATGCTGAGCATAACGGAAAGTATGGCGAGAGGCGGATAAATGTATCTGTAAAGCCTTATGTCATACATATTATTGTTTGTGAAAAGCTGGGCGAAGATGGGCATTGCGAGACCTAAAATAGACGGCGCGAGCGAATATACAACGCCCTTGATAGTGGAAACATCGGCCCTTTCCTGCGTGTTCGGTGAAAGCACATGGATCAGATTGTCATATGCTTCGGAGAAGAAATAGTAAAAGAAATTCTGAATGAAATTAAAAATGAGAATAATTGCGCAGGTAACAACATACGCTCTGTCTTTTCCAAGAAAAGTACCCTCTCCGAAAAGCGCGCCGAACTGATTGTAGGGAAACCAGACGAAAAGAATCGTTACTATTGCGCTGGGTATGCCCATTTTGACAATATAAGGTCTGTATTTTCCTTCTTTGCTTCTGGTGTTGTCAATAATATTTGCCCTGATTCCCGAAAGAGGAATGTTTACCAGAACGGAGATAAAGTACATTATGTACATATCAAGAGGAGCAACGCCAAGCGTGTTTCCTATTAATACGTTCGTTGCGGAAAGTATCATGTTCGTAGCCATCACGGCAAGGAATTTGACGCCTATGCCTCCGCCTGCGTACGAAACGATTTCCTTAAAGGGCATGTAATGCCCCTCAGGCGGCTCGTTCCAGTGCATTTTAACATTCTTAACAAGTGCGCCTGCTTTTGCTTTTAGATTTGCCAAGATTTTTACCCCCTAAGATCAGAGCGATGATCCATCGCTCTTGTTTTTGCCGCCGCCTTTTATCCAATCTGTTGTAAAAGAGGCGAATTTTATTTCTCTGCATTCAGTATTCGGTTCAAATAAAACGCCGATTTCTCCGTTTTTCATCTGAACAGCCGAACTGTATACAAAGTCTCCTTCTTTAAGCAAACGGCTCCACTTGAATGTCTCGCCGTCATCCTCAGACAGACGAACCGTACCGTTCTGCCTTCTCCTGCGGTCCGCAGGGTTTATAAATACAACTGTTGGTTTTTCCGTGTTTTCAAGCTTTATAACGCTCATTTGGCATACCGGCTGCGGCAGACTTTCGTCTAACCGAAAATCCTGCCAGCTCTCGCCGCCGTTTTTGCTGTATGCTACTGCAGTGCTGTGCGTTTTTGCATGATTGCGGATGAAATATTTGAGCGTGCCGTTCTCTTGTTCGATAAGCTGTGATTCGGTCAGCATCTCTTCTGCTTTTATCGTCATGCAGTTCAGGCGTTTTCCGTTGATTTCTCTTGTGTTATTCGGAGTTTCGCCCAGCTTCCAGCTTTCGCCGCCGTCATCGCTGTATATGACGGCACAGGACAGGCGCAGCGGAAAGGTTCTTGTTCCGAAATAGATCGGTACAGCGATTCTTCCGGCATATTTGCCGTGCTTTATAACGATTCCGCAGCCGGGACCGGGGCCGATAAAACTCATATAGTCTTTTTTTACCATTCTGTTGAGTGAGCGCGGTTCGGACCAGGTCTTACCGTTGTCCTCGCTGTATACCATCATAAGGTAGGAGGTGCGTTCCTCCTTGAATTTTCCCGCGGTATATATATTGCCGAGCTCTTTTTTACCGTTTGATACATTTCCGCTCTCGTCAACAGTATAAGGAGTGTCTTTGCCGTTCCTGTTGAAAAGCTTTCCGTTTTTGAGAATATATTTTTTTCCGAAAAAGCCGTTTATGTATTTGTTTCCGTTTTCATCTTCGCCTCGGCTGCATCTGCTGTTTCTGATACCTGTTCCGGCAGGCGTGTGCGAATATATAAGAATGATTCGGCAGTTTTTTTCACTGTACACCATAACCGGGTCTATCGCGGCAGAGGATCTGAGCTGTTTTGTGCCGTGCTCCTTTACTGCCACGGTCATATCCTCCCAGGTCCTGCCGCAGTCAAAGCTTCTGCGTATCACCTTGTCTATCCGGTTCGGATTATCCATGCCTGAGCAGTATCTTGCGTCCGCGCATGCCACAAGCACACCGTTTTTTGCCGTGATTAGAGACGGTATTCTGTAATATTCCGACGGTCCTTTTATATTCGGACCGAAAACGGTCTGAAATTCCATTCAATACCTCCTGCGCCTGTGTTTTGCACTGATAGTACTTTATTATAACAAAGTTATAAAGTGTTATCAAGTAAATAAAATAATTTAATATTTACCTATATTAACGAATTAAAAAAATATATATAAATAGAATTTGACTTTAATTATTTGTTGTGTTATGCTACGTAATACTGTTCGGTTTTGCTGCCGGACCTTTTATTGATATATGAAAGGAGATATTTATGGAATCAAAGGCATTGTTTTCAAAAACCCCGCCGCTTAAGCTGTTTTTTATCGCTGCTTTTCCCGGTGCAGTCAGCATGCTGGCATCGGCACTTTATCAGACTTTGGACGGCGTTTTCGTAGGCAGATTTTTGGGAGAAACGCCTTTCGCCGCTCTTAATCTTGCGATGCCGTTTGTAATCATCAATTTTGCGCTTGCAGATCTGATCGGTGTCGGCTCGTCCGTACCCATTTCTGTCAGCCTTGGCAAAAACAAAGATAAAGAGGCCAATAATATCTTCACCTGTGCCTGCCTTATGATATTTATCGCAGGCGTTGTTGTGGGCGCAATACTTTTTGCTGCCGCTCCGCTGCTTATGAGAGTCATGGGAGCGGAGGGCGAGTTTGCCGATAACGCAGTGCAGTATCTTCGCGTTTACGCGCTCTGCTCGCCGGTTACAACGATTGTTTTTGCAATGGATAATTTTTTGCGTATATGCGGCAGGATAAAAACAAGCATGTTTCTGAACATTTTTATGTCCGTATTGAGCGCCGTACTTGAGTTCGTATTTCTCGGGGTGCTCAAATGGGGAATCTGGGCGGCTGCGCTTGCCACCTGCATCGGCATGTTTACGAGTGCTTTCTTTGCGCTCCTGCCCTTTTTAAGAGGAAAGCTCCAGCTTCGTTTCTGTCGTCCGCGCTTTAGTTTTTCCATGATAAAGCGCATCGTTTCCTGCGGCAGCCCCAACTTTCTTAATAATATAGCAGGCAGGATAACTTCCATCATTATGAATTACATTCTTGTGCGCGCCGGCGGGCAGACCGCCGTTTCCGTTTACGGAATACTCATGTATGTAGAGGGCTTTATTCAGCCGCTGCTTTACGGTATGTGTGATTCGCTTCAGCCTGCTGTAGGCTTCAACTGGGGAGCAGGTAAGTATTCGCGCGTTCGCGCTATTGAAAAATGCTGCTTCGTTTCAAGCGCTGTTGTGTCGATCCTTTCGGTCTTCGTGATCTGTTTGCTGCCGGAGCAGATAACAAATCTGTTTCTCGGCGAATCGGGTGCCGATGTGTTTGCCATGTCTGTGGCTGCGCTTCCGCTTTTTGGTTTAACTTATATAACCAGATGGTTCTCGTTTGCAACGCAAAGCTATATGCTTGCTGTTGAAAAGCCAATGCCGGCTTCGCTTATATCAGTCAGCACTGCGCTGATCTTTCCCGTTATTCTCATTTTTGCGCTCAATCCGTTCGGGCTCACGGGCATATGGCTGAATTTTGCCGGCACCTCGGTTCTGGCGGCGATTATGTCCGCCGTGATACTTATATGTTTGCGCCGTCAGCTCTCAAGGCAGGATGTGCCTGAAGCACAAAGGAATCTTTTGGCGCAGGAACAGGCAGGTGAATGATGAGAAGAAACGAACGTGAAGTGAAGGATAAAAATCGCATATTGCAGATCCTTGAGGAATGCCGGGTGTGCCGGCTTGCTTTTAGTGATGATCATGCTCCGTATATAGTGCCGCTTAATTTCGGCTATGAAACGGATGGGAACATGCTTTCGCTCTATTTTCATTGCGCAAAAGAGGGTAGGAAAATAGAGCTGATCAAACGATCATCCGCAGCCGCGTTTGAAACAGATTTCTTCAGACGGCTCGTAACAGCGGATCAGGCGTGTGGTTACACTGCCCGGTACAGCAGTATCACAGGTTTCGGCGATGTGGAAATATTGACCGACAGCGATCAGAAGCTCAAAGGCCTGTGCGCTGTAATGCGCCACTATACCGGCAGAGCGGATTGGCAGATATCCCAAGCTGCAATTGACGCGGTCTGCGTTCTTAAGCTTACTGTCAAGGAACTGTCCTGCAAGGAAAATTTAACTTAGTTTTTTCACAATCAGAAACACTCCGGCTAAAACGTCGGAGTGCTTTTCTTGATAAACTGTTTTGGATACTATGAACTGCTTATTTTCCAAGCTCTTTAAACGCCGTTCTGTATAGCTGCGCGCTGCAAAGCGTATTTCTCCACCAGCCGAAATGGCGGGGAGTGTATCTGTAATATCTTTCTGTCTCCATAATAAACGCCATCATCGCAAGGGAGGCGGCATAGCGTATTCTCTCGCCTCTTCCTGCGCCTATCCCGATCTTTGCATATTTATTGTGCACGGCAAGTGATTTTTTGCTGCCGAGAGGAGTGAGAAAATCAAGGCAGCAAAAATCGAATACGGGATCTCCCCAAAAGCTGCGCTCAGGGTCTATCCAAGCGTATTCCACATTGCCGTTTCTTCTGCGGCAAATGATATTCGCGTCCCATATATCATAGTTGACCATTGTGCACGGCGCTTTTTCAAAGATACTTCTGTGTCTGTCAATATAATTTATGAATTTTTTTCCGCGGCGGCTTGTTCTGCCTTTTTTGCGGCAGTCCTCGGCAAGATCTTCCGCTGCGGCGCGCAGGGCAAAATACCAGTTATCATACATTTTATTCTGCACATATCCGAATTTATCGCCGCTGATATTATGGATTTCGGCGGCCATTTTTGCAAGCGCTCCGCTTGCCTCTTCTTTTTCCTGCGGCGTAAACGCAAAGCGGTTTTTCGGGACGCCTTCCAGCTTTTCCATAACAAACCAGTCGGCATTTATAAGCTTTCGTGAAAGATCGCTGTAATATATTTCAGGCACCCTTATGGATGTGTTTTTTCTTAAGATGTCATACCAGTACAGCTCGGCTTTCATCATGCCTTTTTCATAGGTGAGCACCTGTGTATTCGCATCGGGGGCAATCTTCAGAGCGTATTTTCTGTCTGCCGAGATTTCATAAACGGCGTTGTATTCCCCGTCGCCGAGCGGCCTGATTTCTTTGATGTTCTCTATTCCCGCGCTTTGGCAAAGGCTTTTTATCATCTTCTCGTCAAGAAGAAATTTTGTTTTGCTTATCATCTTTTTTCTCCGTTTCATTTTATATCTGAATTATACATTATAAATTCTCGGCAGTCTATCATAATGTCGCTCTTTTATCTGCGTTTTGTATTCATTGTTGAATCTGCACAAAAAAGCAGTGCAAAATTTGTGCGCTGTCAAAGATTGACAATTCTTTAACATATTTACAAATGTGACGGCTATGTTATATAATCAAATTACGGTATATACCGAATCTGTGATTTAAGGAGAAAAAATATGGAGGTTGTTGCTCAAAGAGTTTTTGAGCCGTTTTATATGTGGCTCGATATAGCGTTTCTCGTTATTTACGCCGGTCTGCTGCTTTATAAGAAAAAGTACGCAACCGTTCTGGTGGGTTTTCTTGCCGGAATCCTTTATCAGATCGTTGATTACGGAATTTTTCATCTCGCCACGCATTCACGTTCCATTTCGGACGGATACAGCCTGTTCTGGGTGCTTTTGTGGATGTCGATGAGCTACGGCTTTACCAATTTTACCTGGATCTGGCTTTGGATCTCAAAAGATAAAAACTTGTTTGAATGGACAATATTGATTCTCGGCTGGTGGCTGTGCTGCCCGCTGCTCACGCAGACTTTCGGTCCCCACACGGAATACATAACCATCCAGCGCACCACGGGTGCTTACCATGGCTGGATGGCGCTCATACTCTTCGTCGGCTATTTAGGTCTGATTATCTGGAACACCACCAGAAAGAAAAAAGGGGAACGGGCAAATATACCTTGGCTTCTCGCCATAGGAATACTCGTTCAGTTCGGCTGGGAAGTCGGTCTTTACCTCGGCGGTATCCGAAGCGCAGAGCTTACAACGCTTGAGGAGAAGATCGCTCCGATGATCATAAATTCCCTGCTTGAGACAAATCTCGGAATGCCGTATATATTTGTGATTTTCATCGCTGTTTCCAGGCGTTTTACCGAAAGACTCAAAAAGAGGGGCAGAAGGCTCGGCTTTACGGAAAGAATTATTGAGAATAATGCCGAAAAAGTCAAGGATTATGAAAATGTTTCAGAATACCTTGCGTAACGGAGATTTTTACTATAGAATGATATGCGGCAGGTTTTATACCTGCCGCGTTAATCTGTTCAAAGAGAGGAATTTTTATGGACAACAAAACCAGAATGAATAAGGGTATGGCATATATTGCCGATGAAACGCTAGTGGAGGAGATGAAACAGAATAAAAGGCTCACGCATCAGTTCAATACCACAGATCCATGGGAATTTGAAAAGCTGGATAAAATAGCGCATCGGATTTTCGGCAGCCTCGGCAAAAACGCATGGATAAATCCGCCTTTTTACTGTGATTACGGTAAACATATTTTTGCCGGCGACGGCTTCAACGCGAATTACGGCTGTGTAATACTTGATGTCGGCAGAGTCGATATAGGAAACAATGTGTTTTTCGCGCCCAATGTTTCCGTTTACACTGCCGGTCATCCCGTTCACCCGGCGGCGCGCGGCACGATGTATGAATACGGGATACCGATAAAGATAGGAAATGATGTGTGGGTAGGCGGAAACAGCGTTATCCTGCCGGGCGTAACGATCGGAGACGGCGTTGTTATCGGTGCAGGAAGCGTTGTAACCAAGGATATCCCATCGGGCGTAATAGCGGCAGGCAATCCTTGCCGTGTTATAAGGAAGATCACGGAAGAGGATCTAAAATACTATTTTAAAGACAGAGAATTTGATGAAGAAGCATTTGAAACGGTTAAAGCAGTCGCTGAAGAAAGAGATAAAAAATAATTGAATTTTACCGATTTTTTTATCCGGCACTATTGATTTATAAAGACTTTTGCTTTATAATATGTAAGTACAGACGGTTGTACACGCGTGCAGCCGTCTTATTCTTTTTTAGGCAGTTCAAAGAGGTAGGGTATGTATAAAATAGGTTTTGATAATGACAAGTATTTAAAAATGCAGTCCTCCAGGATCAGGGAAAGGATCTCTGAATTCGGCGGCAAGCTTTATCTTGAATTCGGCGGAAAATTGTTTGACGATTTTCACGCTTCACGTGTTTTGCCGGGTTTTGAGCCGGACAGTAAGCTGCAGATGCTGCTTCAGCTGAAAGATGAAGCGGAGATCGTTATTGTGGTCAGTGCTGAGGATATTGAAAAATGCAAGGTCAGAAGCGATTTGGGTATTACATATGATGTGGATGCACTGCGCCTTGCAAAGGCGTTTTCAGACTGCGGTCTTGTGGTGGGCAGCATAGTGCTTACAAAATATGCGCCGCAGCCGAGAGTACTTTCTTTTGAAAAAAGACTGAAAGCCGCGGGAATCCCCGTTTACCACCATTATCTGATTGACGGATATCCCTCAAACGTGGCGAATATCGTCAGCGACGAGGGCTTCGGTCAGAACGATTACATAGAAACAAAAAGAAAACTGGTCGTTGTAACGGCACCGGGTCCGGGCAGCGGAAAAATGGCCACCTGCCTTTCACAGCTTTATCATGAAAACAAGCGCGGCGTTAAAGCAGGCTACGCCAAGTTTGAAACTTTCCCGATATGGAATCTGCCGCTGCGGCATCCTGTCAATATGGCTTACGAGGCGGCAACGGCTGATCTCAATGATATAAATATGATTGACCCGTGGCATCTTGAGGCTTACGGCAAGACTACCGTAAATTATAACAGGGATGTGGAGATCTTTCCCGTACTGAAAGCGATATTTGAAGAGATCTACGGCTCCTGCCCCTATAAATCGCCGACCGATATGGGCGTGAATATGGCGGGCAACTGCATTTTTGATGATGAAGCCGTTTGCGAGGCGTCAAGGCAGGAGATTATAAGGCGTTATTTTGACGCCGCGAGGAACGCCGCTAAAGGTGCTGAAAACCGCGAGGAAATCTATAAGCTTGAGCTTCTTATGAAGCAGGCGGAGATCACGGAAACTTCACGCAAATGCACTGCGGCAGCAAGAGCTGTTGCTGAAAAAACAGGCCAGCCCGGCGCCGCTGCGGAGCTTGCGGACGGTACGGTGATCACCGGCAAAACCTCTTCTCTGCTCGGCTGCATTTCGGCAACGCTCATAAACTGCCTTAAGCATCTTGCCGGAATAGACGATGATATACTTCTGATCGGACCCGATGTTATAAAACCTATTCAGGAGCTTAAGGTGAAATATCTGGGCAATAAAAATCCCCGCCTTCATTCAGACGAGGTGTTGATCGCACTCACGATCTCCGCGCGTACCGATAAAAACGCAGCCGCGGCGGTTGCTCAGCTTTCCAATCTTAAAAACTGTGAAATGCATTCAACCGTGCTGCTTTCGCACGTGGATGAAAACGTGCTCAAAAAGCTGGGAATGAGGCTCACATGCGAGCCTGAAAATAAATAAACGCCGGGTGTGCGGAACGAGCGAGGCATAAAAAGCGTGCCTGAATCTGTTTCGTAAGCCAAGCGGTTTTAACAAATAAGGAGGAATATTTGTGAACAAACCAAAGTACATATTCGTAACAGGCGGCGTTGTCAGCGGTCTCGGCAAGGGAATAACGGCGGCATCCCTCGGCAGGCTTTTAAAAGCGCGCGGACTTAAGGTGACCGCCCAGAAATTAGACCCTTATCTGAATGTTGACCCGGGCACGATGAATCCCGTGCAGCACGGCGAGGTTTTTGTTACGGATGACGGCGCGGAAACAGACCTTGATCTGGGTCATTATGAAAGATTTATAGATGAATCGCTTTCGCAGAATTCAAATCTCACCTCCGGCAGAGTCTACTGGAATGTTATTGCCGACGAGCGCAAGGGCGTGTACGGAGGACAGACCATTCAGATCATACCCCACGTAACCAACGAGATCAAGCGCTATATCTACAGAAATGCCGAAACGGGCGCGGATGTGTGCCTTGTGGAAACAGGCGGCACCATCGGCGATATCGAAAGCCAGCCGTTTTTGGAGGCTATCCGCCAGTTTTCCGTTGAATACGGCAGAGAGAACTGCCTTTTCATCCATGTTACGCTCGTTCCTTATCTTGCCGCTTCCGATGAGCTGAAATCCAAACCCACGCAGCACAGCGTGAAGGAGATGCTCGCTCTCGGTATACACCCGGATATCATCGTGTGCCGCACGGAGCATCCGCTTACTGACGATATAAGAAACAAGATCGCGCTTTTCTGCAATGTGAAAAAGGACTGTGTTATAGAAAACAATAACTGCGATATCCTCTATGCAGTTCCTATGATGCTGCATAAAGAGGGGCTTGATGATGTTGCCGTTAAAAAACTGCGTCTTGCATGCGGCGAGCCTGAGCTTTCGGACTGGCAGACTATGCTCGAAGCTCTGCGCAATCCCGTGCGTACGGTCAAAATTGCTATGGTCGGCAAATATGTTGAGCTGCACGACAGCTATATTTCCGTAAACGAAGCGCTTAAACACGGCGGCATAGAGACCCGCTCGGCTGTCGATATCAACTGGATAGATTCCGAAACGCTTGAGACGGAGAACGCGGATCTTGACGCAATACTCGGAGACGCAGACGGAATACTCGTTCCCGGAGGCTTTGGCAGCAGGGGAATAGAGGGCAAGATAAAGGCGGCGAATTATGCCAGGACACAGAATATCCCTTATCTCGGCATCTGTCTCGGTATGCAGGTGGCTGTAATCGAATTCGCCCGGAATGTGCTGGGGCTTGCGGATGCAAATTCCTCAGAGATCGATTCGGATACCTCCGCTCCCGTTATAGATATTATGCCGGAACAGAAAGATGTGCAGGAAATGGGCGGCACAATGCGGCTCGGTAAATATCCCTGCGTTCTGAATCCGGAATCAAAGTCGTATCAGCTTTACGGCGCGTCCATGATCTATGAGCGCCACCGTCACCGCTATGAGGTAAATAATGATTACCGCGAGGAGTTCGCTAAAAACGGCGTTCTGTTTGCCGGTACTTCGCCGGATAATCATATCGTTGAGATGATGGAGATCCCGGCGCATCCGTGGTTCGTTGCCTGCCAGTTCCACCCGGAATTCAAAAGCAGACCAAACAGACCCCATCCGCTTTTCCGCGGCTTTGTTTCTGCCGCAGCGAAGCGCTGCGATGAAAAAGATATGTGATCGAATGCTTTTAAGCACGCCTGAAACGGCGTGCTTATTTTTTATATAATGTTTATGTTTGAATTTATTGACCGATTGTTCAATTTGTGCCATAATGGGCATAAAGGGGTAGATATTATGAAAAATAAGGTGCATTCATCTGCAAAACTCGGCGGGCGCATATGGGCAAGCATAGTATTGTTCGGGCTTGCCGGTCAGCTTGCGTGGGTAATCGAAAACATGTATTTTAACGTTTACCTGTTTGACGCTGTCGGCGGAACGGCAACGGATATCGCCGCTATGGTGGCTGCGTCGGCTGTTACGGCTGCCGTAACAACGCTCGTTATGGGCGCGCTGTCAGACAAAATCGGCAAGCGCAAGGTGTTTATTGTGGCAGGGTACATCATTTGGGGAATCATCACTGCTTCGTTTGGCTTCATAACGGTGGATAACACCGAAAAAATATTCCATGTTGCAAATGCCGCCGCAACGGCGTCTGTGCTTGTTATCATTATGGACTGTGTTATGACGTTCTTCGGCTCAACCGCGTTTGACGCTGCGTTCAACAGTTGGGTCACGGATGTAACGGACAGCTCAAACCGCGGCAGAGCTGAAACGGTTCTTCAGGCGCTGCCTTTGCTTGCCATAATTATCGTTTTCGGTGTTCTGGACGGATTTAAGCAAAGAGGCGAGTGGCAAACCTTTTTTCTCATCGTGGGCATAGCAACAACGGTCTGCGGCATAATCGGCGCTTTCTTTCTTAAAGATAAACCCGGCATAAAGGCAAGTGACGGGAATTATTTTAAAAATATCTTTTACGGCTTCCGCCCCTCCACAATTAAAAACAACAAAAAGCTTTATATTGCTTTTCTGCCGTTTTGCATTTTCAGCATAGCTTATCAGGTATTTATGCCGTATATTATGATCTATCTTGAAAAAACGCTCGGAATAACGGATTACGCCATTCCGCTGGGAGTCATTCTGATTGTTTCGGCAGTCATTTCGGTGCTCTTCGGCAAGGTCATAGATAAATTCGGAAAAATACGCTGTCTGCTGCCGGCGGCAATCGCGCTCGTTATAGGCTTTGTGCTCATGTATTTCGCAAAGGGCGATAATCTGCCTGTGCTGATGATCTTCGGCGCCATTATGATGGGTGCTTATCTTGTTGCCTCCGCGTGTATATGCGGCACGATCAGGGATTATACACCCCAGGATAAAGTGGGGCTCTTTCAGGGCGTCAGAATGGTGTTCCAGGTGCTCATACCAATGGTAACAGGCCCTTATATCGGCGCGGCGGTCATCGAAAACAATAATCAGACTTATGTTGAGCTCGGAACGGTCAAGAATATTCCCACCGCGAATATTTTCCTTGCCTCTGCGGCGGTCGCCGTCTTTGCTCTGATACCGATAATCGTGCTGCTCAAAAAGGAAAAAAGCAAAAATTCCATATAATAACAGCCGCTTTGGCGCACCGTTTTGTTTAGATTTAACAAAGTTTTTCAAATGGAAAAAAATGCTTGATATTCGGGCTGAAAGAGTATAAAATATATAGCGATAAAATATTGTCAATCCAATATTTTAAAATCTAAATTAACGGAGGTAAAATCCAATGGTAAAAGTTGCTATTAACGGTTTCGGCCGTATCGGTCGTCTTGCTTTCCGCCAGATGTTCGGCGCAGAGGGCTACGAAGTTGTTGCTATCAACGATCTTACAAGCCCCAAGATGCTTGCTCATCTTCTCAAGTATGATTCATCACAGGGCAAATATGCTCTTGCCGATAAGGTAGAGGCAACCGACGATTCCATCATCGTAGACGGTCAGGAAATCAAGATTTATGCTAAGGCTGACGCTTCTGAGCTGCCTTGGGGCGAGCTTGGTGTTGACGTTGTTCTTGAGTGCACAGGTTTCTACACCTCTAAGGAAAAGGCTTCTGCCCACATCAAGGCAGGCGCGCGCAAGGTCGTTATTTCCGCTCCCGCCGGCAACGATCTTCCCACTATCGTTTACAATGTAAACCACGAAACACTTAAGCCGGAAGACACTGTTATTTCAGCCGCTTCCTGCACAACAAACTGCCTTGCTCCCATGGCAAAGGCTCTGAACGATTACGCTCCTATCCAGAGCGGTATCATGTGCACGATTCACGCTTACACAGGCGATCAGATGACTCTTGACGGTCCGCAGAGAAAGGGCGATCTTCGCCGTTCACGTGCTGCTGCCGTTAACATCGTTCCGAACTCAACAGGCGCTGCAAAGGCAATCGGTCTTGTAATTCCTGAGCTCAACGGCAAGCTTATCGGCTCTGCTCAGCGTGTTCCCACTCCCACAGGTTCAACAACAATCCTTACTGCTGTTGTTAAGGGAAATGATATCACGGTTGACGGTATCAACGCCGCTATGAAGGCTGCTGCAACAGAGAGCTTCGGCTACAACACCGATGAAATCGTTTCTTCCGATATCGTTGGTATGCGTTACGGCTCACTCTTTGATGCTACTCAGACAATGGTTCTTAAGCTTGCAGACGATCTCTATGAGGTTCAGGTTGTTTCTTGGTATGATAACGAGAACAGCTACACTTCACAGATGGTTCGCACAATCAAGTACTTCTCAGAGCTTGGCTAAGCCGAACAGAATATAGAAATCAAGCGGAGCCGCAAGGCTCCGCTTTTTCTGTTATTCCGATATTTTAGTAGACTGCTTTTCTCTGTGCCGTGTAAATGTTATTGTGTAATCTCCGTGAACGGGGTTGTAAATATAGAGTAATAATTGGTTTACTGCATAGCAGAAGGTATTGTATTCCGCCTTTTCTGTTTTCCCGTTACGGTCAGTTCGTGTAATAATATACATATCTATAATCCTTTCCGTTTATTTTAACAATATTATAAGTAACTTATTACTTAATGCCAACAAGTAATTTGTTACTTATTATATAACAAATATAAACGAGACGAAAGGAAGAAGATGATTATGACTTATGTTCAAAGAATAAGAGATTTAAGAGAAGATATGGATATAACGCAGGAAGAAGTAGCGAAAATTCTTAATACGACTCAGGGGTATTACAGTAAATATGAATTGGGAATAAGAAAATTGCCAATCGACCATCTTATAACGTTATGCAAGTTTTATAATGTTACTGCGGATTATATTTTGGGTTTTACGAACGATCCCAAGCCATTGCCTAAAAAATGATTTTACATATTTTTACGGTTGTTAAAAGCAATATTAAATATTGATAAACTTTTAACGATTGGTGTTGTGTTTCAGATCCTCCGTATTATAATGTTATATAAATTCAGAGGAGGGTCTTGATGGAAAGAAAGAATTTTACTTTTTTTCAATATGTGTGGATTTTTATTGTAAGCTGTTATGCAGGCTTTATTGTTGAAACGCTTTGGTGCCTTATTAAAAACGGTTACATAGAAAGCCGTAAATCCCTTGTGCTTGGCCATCTCAGCGTGGCGTACGGAATGGGCGCCGTATTGCTCACTCTTATACTTGTTCGGTTTCGCAACGCAAAGCTGTGGAAGATATTTCTGATCGCGTTTGTAAGCGGGACGGTAACGGAATATATTTGTTCCCTCGGTCAGGAGATTTGCTTCGGCACGGTTGCGTGGGATTACAGCCATCTGCCGCTTAATATAAACGGCAGGGTCTGCCTTTTGTATTCGCTTTTCTGGGGCGTGCTCGGCGTGTTCTGGGTAAAGGTTATGATTCCTTTTATGAACAGGATATTCAACGCTGTTCACCTGCCGGGTGAAAAAATAATCGTGTGGGCGTTTATCGCATTTTTTGTTTTTGACTGTGCGCTTTCCGCCTCTGCGGCACTGCGTATGAACGAAAGGGCGCAGGGAGTAGCCCCATCAAATAAAATAGATCAGTTTTTGGATACTCATTATACTGATGAAAAAATGAATGAGATCTATGCAAATTCAAGACCTGCTGATTAAACAAATGCGCCGTGATTTTAATCACGGCGCATCATTTTTTCGGAATCGTTTTGTATTCGTCCGTTAGCCCCAAAAGATAGTCCGCGGAAATGTTATAAAATCTGCACACTTTCATGATAAATCCGGCTTTTATTTCATTTATTCCCGTTTCATATCTTCTGTATTGTTCTCTTTTCAGCCCCAGCATCTTAGCAACCTGCTCTTGTGTAAGATCCCGGTCTTTTCTTAAATCTTCCAGTCTTTGTGTATAATGCATAAAATTACCGCCTGAATTTTGTTAAAAAAATTATACCACTAAATGCTACAAAAGTGTTGCAAATACTACAGAAGTGTGGTATAATCTGACCAAATAAAAAAGGTGCATCGAAAAATCCGCCTTTTTAATACCGCACGCTCAAAGCGGCTGTTCGTCATCTGATTCAACATATTCCAAAATATCTTCAACACGGCAGTTCAGAATACGGCACAGATCATTGATCTTCAAAGTGCTGATACCGCGATTGCGGCGCAGTCTGTCAATAGTGGAACTGCTTATATGATATTTGTTGATAAGCGTGTAAGTGCTTATGCCTTTGTCTTTCAGCGTTTTCCAAAACGGATCATAGATAATCATAATTCTATTATCACCGTTTTTATAATAAAATGCGGTCATATACTTGACAATAGTCACAATAACGACTATAATAATAGAGAAAGGCAAAGGCGGTTCGCGGCAACCCTTTTGGTAGAATTTACGGCACACAACTGAAACCGCTGTTTCAGGTAAATTCTGTCTCCAACCACATTCTCTTAAACAAGCGATAAGTTTTTGCCTTTCATTTTCATATGCCGTGATTTGTCGGCATAATAAGGATGGCCCCCGAAGCCTTTAGCTTCGGGGGCTTAGGCTGTCGATAAAGTCGGCTGAACCGCACAGAAAAATAAATCTATCTTATAAATAGAAAATTGCAGAGGAGCGATGCCCGCATCGCTCCGTTTTAGTCCTTACAAAGGAATAAAGCCGCCCAAGTCCTCAACTTGAGCGGCTTTGCGCTTTCCGCCTTTGTCGGCTTTACCGTACCTATGTACGCCTGCAAGCCGGAAAAGGCGGAATTCAGCTCGATTTCTCAAAGCCTATTCAGCGCGTGTAGGGTGCATTCTTTTCTGCATTTATAACTTTTCCACACGCTGAACCCCCGAAGCTTTTAGCTTCGGGGGCTTTCGTCATATATCGCAATGAAAAATTTATACAATATTACTGCGCCGCTCTAAGGGCGAAATTACCGCTTACCGTCTCCACCTCGATCTGGGTTGAGCTGTTTCCGTAATTAGCAGTGCCGCGCAGAGCGGTACCGTTTGTCTTTGCGCTGAAATCATTGGTTATCTCGCCGGAAACGGTTTCATATTCCATATGAAATCCATCGATATTCTGCGGAATAATGACAGTTATGTTGCCGCTTACGGAATTTGCGTCTATCTGCCTAATCAGCGCCGCCGAGCTTGTAACCTGAGCATTGCCGCTTGTGGTTTCAATATCCATAGCCGCATATTCGCCGCTTGCGATGATTTCACCCGATACGGTTGTGATATCCAGCGAATCGGCGTTAACGGAATGGATCGTTATATTGGCGGAAGCAGCGCTTACTTCGATCTCCGTAAGGCTTTGCCCCTGCGGAATATAGATCTGAAG
Organism: uncultured Oscillospiraceae bacterium; assembly: GCA_900539845.1. GTDB lineage: Bacteria > Bacillota > Clostridia > Oscillospirales > Acutalibacteraceae > Eubacterium_R > Eubacterium_R faecavium. Next base: position 62,287 of record UQDP01000010.1, read on the forward strand.
ATCCTTTTCATCACCGCCTGTTACACTGCGGTTTTTATGGAAGTCGATCTCAAGTTCACCGTTTTCGGTTTTTGAGCCGAGCGCGTATTTGCTGTTCGCGTCAACACCGTCGGAAAAGCTGATGGTGCTTCCGTCATAATAATCAATATTCACATTGCCGGCAGCCCATTCAACCGATATTTTGTTGATCCCGGCGGCGTCAACTTCATTGCCGCCCGAGGTCATTGTGTTTTGCTCGGAGTGATATTCAACTATATCGTCCACATGCTCGTCATAAACCGAAAAACCGATCACCGCAGCAAGAAATATAAGAACAATGGCACAAATGAGCCCTATGATTATTTTTGAACCTGTGCTCAGTTTCTTTTTTGCCGCCTGGACGGGAGGATAATAAGTTGTATTTGCCGAATGGTTCTGATTAAACGTACGGCTGTCGTTTTGGTTTGCCTGCGCGCCGTTGCCGCTGAAAGCGGCTGATGTGCCGCCTGTCGGTGCGGAATAATCGTTGCCCGCAGTCGTCTGCTCTTCTGTTTTAGTGTTTTGCGTTCCTTGGCCTTCTGTTGAACTGCTGCCTGTGGAAGTGTTGTCAGCAGGGGCTGTTTCATCTTCTGCTTTTTCTTCCTGCGCAGGAGCTTCCTTTTTAGGCTCGTTTTCTCCCATCAAAAGGGTATCGAGCGAAACGCCGTACAGCTGTGCAAGAGCGATAAGATTATCCGTGTCAGGACTGCTTTCGCTTCTTTCCCATTTTGATATCGCCTGTCTTGAAACTCCTATTTTGGCAGCTAATTCTTCCTGCGAAAATCCGTGTGCTTTTCTGTATTCGTAAAGTCGTTTTGCTGTTTCAATATTCATAGTATCACCTCGGCTTAATTGTAGCAGAAAAATTCGGTTGCACACCACCAATTCTGGTTTGAAATTGCGCAACTAACGGTTGCATCTATGTTAAAAATCAAGGAATTATGCGGTTTTCGGGAAGATTTTTAATTCTGGTGCTGATTTTTTAAAATGATTATTCGGCAGTAAATCTGAATTCCGTTACCGTTTTGAATTCCTGATTCGGCTCAACATAAAGGAACGGGAATTCATCTGTGTGATTTACGCTGTCGGGATAAAATTGGGTTTCAAGCGCCACGCCTCTGCGATAAGTTACCTTGCCGTTAGCCTTGCCGGGATTTCCCTCTTTTGCAAGCCAGCCGCCGCAGTAGAGCTGAATACCGGGCAGGTCGGTCCAAACCGTCAGCTTTCTGCCGCTTTCCTCATCGTAAAGCACAGCCGCCTCGGCGAATTCGCCGGGCTTGTTCCTTAAGCAGTAGTTGTTGTCATATCCTTTGCCGTCAATAACAGCTCTGAACGGTTCGTCAATGTGATCGCCGATTCTGTGCATTTCGGAGAAATCAAGCATTGTGCCTTTAAGCGCACTGAGCACACCCGTCGTAAGCTGGCTGTCGTCCGTTTCCGTAAAATGATCCGCGTTTATCTTCAGCAAATGGTCTTCAATTGTTTTCTGCGGATCTGCCGAAAGATTGAAGTATGCATGGTTGGTGGGGTTTGCCACGGTTTTTTTATCGCTCAGCACGGAATATTCGATTCTGAGGGTGTTCTCCTCGGTAAGGGTGTATTTTACTTTCATTGTAAAGTTTCCGGGGAAGCCGTCCTCCATATCAGGTGAAAATTTGCTGAGAGTCACGGAGCAGTCCGTTGTTTCCTCAACCTCCCACACGGTAAAGCTGAAACGGCCGCCGCCATGAAGGGTCCACGTGCCCTGGTTGTTCGGCGTGTGATATTCAACACCGTCAACAACGAATTTTGCGTCTCTGATCCTGTTCGCAAATCTGCCGACAACAAGCCCCTGATAACCGAGGTCGGGGTCGGTATAGTATTCAGGCTTGTCAAAGCCCAGCACAACATCGCCGTTTTTTCCGTTCCTGTCCGGCACGTTTATGGCCTGTATACCCGCGCCGAGCGTCTGAATCGAAACGCTTGCCCCAGACCCGTTCGTGATAGTATAAAGCTCAACATCCGTATTATTTCCGATTTTTCCGAAAATTGATTTGGTAATACTCATTTTTGCACCTCATATTTATTTATTAAATGTATGCTTTGAGTATAACCCTAAATGTAAATAAATTCAATATAATCTTGACATTTTAAATCATCAAATATATTCTTATACTGATATAGTTTTATTATTTCTATCGACTTACCATCCTTAAAGGAGATGCTTATTGTGGAAGATGTTATGGGAATATTGACTTCCGTTCTGCGTTACGCGCTGCCGGTCGGTGCTGTGATCGTTATATTTACCTGCGTTATTTCGCTGTTCAGAAACAGACCCAGAGTGCATAAAATGGCGCAGCTTACGGATGAAAACAATGACTCCGTTATTGATATCAATCACTGGGAGACCTCTATCGGCAAATCAAAAGCAAACGATATTGTTCTGCCGCTGCCGAGCGTTTCCCGCTTTCACGCCGTGATCGCCAAAAAAAGCCGCGACTGGGTCGTTACAGATACCTTTTCAAAAAACGGCGTGCTCGTAAACGGCAAAAAGATAGAGGGCAAGGCTGTCATTGAGGACGGAGATGTTATCTCGATCGGCACAGTGCCCTTGCGATTCCAGTGCGCAGACGCTATTTCAAGTTCCACGAAACGCCAGATCAGAAATACTGCCGGCGGTCATACGGTTGCATATGCCGTGCTGGTGGACGTCAAGAGCCGCAAGCCCGTTTATCTTAAACGCAATGATGTACTTATCGGCAGGGGAGAACAGTGTGATATAAGGATCTTGGCAGACACGGTTTCGTCTGAACACGCGAGAATCTATAAAACCACAAAAGGCTGGGCGCTCTGCGATCTGGATTCGCACAACGGCACTAAGCTGAACGGAAGATACCTTACCCAGACCCAGCTTATTTTTGACGAGGATACGGTAACCTTCGGGGACAGGGTCTTTATATTCTATGAAAAGTGAGGTGGGCGCATTGGCAAAGCGTGAAAAGGGCGCTAAAAAGAAAAAATTGCCCAAAATCAAACCAATAAATAATTTTCTGCTGATGGCGTTTTTAACTCTTTTTGAACTTGTAACCGCTTTTTCCGCGTCTTATTCCGCAGAAGACGGGATACGGGTTCAGGTGCTTGCCGCGGCAGGCATACTGATTGCCGTTGAATGGGTCTATCTTGTTGTGTTTTACACTGCTATGCACCGCAGAAATTTTGAGCTTGAAATGATCGCGTTTTTCCTTTGTTCCACGGGTATCGATGTTATCGGCTCGGTGGATCCCGACGCGGCGCTCAAGCAGTGTTTTATGGTTGTGGCAGGCGTAATCGTATATATCGTTATGGTCTTTTTGCTCGGTAATGTTGACCTTTGTATGAAGCTCAGGCTGCCTGTTGCGATAGCTGCTCTTTTTCTGCTGCTTGTGAATCTTATCATTGCGGAAACAACAAACGGTGCAAGAAACTGGATAGAGATAGGCGGAATAACCTTTCAGCCGTCTGAGTTCGTTAAGGTTGCGTTTATTTTTGTAGGCGCAGCGACATTGGAAAAAATACAGACAAGCAAAAATATTTTTGCGTTTATTGGCTTTTCGGTTGCCTGCGTCGGCGCGCTTATACTTATCAAGGATTTCGGAACCGCTTTAATCTTTTTTATTACGTTTCTGATCATCGCTTTTATGACCTCAGGCGATATCAAAACGATCATTCTTGCCATAGCGTCCGCCGTGCTCGGCGCGGGAATCGTTGTAAAATACCGTTCTTATGTAACGGCAAGATTTTCCGTTTACAGACACGTATGGGAGGCTGATTACTACAACACAAGCGGCTATCAGCAAACGAGAACGCTTGTGGGGCTTGCCTCCGGCGGACTTTTCGGCCTTGGGATCGGAAACGGTAATACGCGCACGGTATACGCGTCGACCACTGACCTTATCTTCGGCGTTATATGTGAGGAATGGGGCTATGTTTTTGCCGTGATTCTTGTGCTGGCGTTTGTTGCGATCGCTGTTTCCGCTCTTATAAATTCAATCGCCGCGCGTTCGACTTTTTATTCAATAGCTGCCGTTGCCGCAGCAGGTATGCTGCTTTTTCAAACGGCGCTCAATATTTTCGGCATCACCGATGTGCTGCCGCTGACGGGTGTAACGCTTCCGTTTGTGAGTCAGGGCGGATCATCCATGATATGCTGCTGGGCGGTGCTTGCATATATCAAAGCGTCCGACGTGCGCACTTATAATTATCTGGGAGGCGCAAGAAAGAAATGAAAATGATAACCAAAAGAGGAATATTCCTCTGGATCTTATGCGCTCTTTTTATTGCCGGCGTTGCTTTTCTCACGGTCAGCCTTGTTGCGGACGGTTCTGAATGGGTCATGAAATCCTATAACCGCCATGTTTACAGTGACGGTCAGCTGATTGCGGCAGGCGCGATAAAAGATAAAAACGGCGTTGTGCTGTCCGAATCAAAAGACGGTGAAAGAGTGTACAGCGATGATAAGGAAACACGTCTTTCAACCCTTCATGCCGTCGGCGATACAAGAGGGTTTATTTCCACCGGTGTTCAGACCCAGTTTGAATCCCAGCTTGTAGGCTATAATGTGGTGGACGGCGTTTATAATATTGTTAAAAATTCCGGCGGCAACGATCTGACGCTTACCATTGACAGTGAAATAAACAAAGTGGCTCTCGATGCTCTGGGAGATTACAAGGGAACGATCGCTGTGGTCAATTATAAAACAGGCGATATCGTTTGCATGGTATCCACCCCCACATATGATGTAAACAATGTTCCTTCCAATATAAATACCTCGTCCGAATATGAGGGCGTTTATATAAACAGGTTTTTGACCGGGCTTTACACACCCGGCTCTACCTTTAAGGTCGTTACGGCGATCAGCGCGCTTCAGAATATCGGCAGCGATATATATGACAAAACATGGCAGTGCAACAGAGTGTATGATGTTGACGGAATTGAAGAGGATAATATCATATGCAACGCCCGCCATGGAAAGATCGGCTTTGAGCGGGCATTTGCAAAAAGCTGTAACATCACATTCGGTCAGATCGCAATCGAGCTTGGCCCTCAGACCCTTGCGAACACCGTTGAATCCCTCGGGCTTACACAGTCGGTAACGCTCAGTAATGCAATCAATTCGGCGGAGGGCAGGTTCTTTCTTGAAGAGGGCGACGCGGACGCTTACACAGGCTGGACCGGCATCGGTCAGGGCGATACGCTTCTCACGCCCGCTTCCATGCTCCGCCTTATGTGCGCTATCGCAAATGACGGCAAAGCAGTTTCGTTTAATATTGTGGACAGATTTGAGAATTCCGCAGGCGATATGGTTGATATAGGCTACACAAGCACCCAAACTCAGATCCTGAATTCCGATATCGCGTCTCAAATGAAAGATCTAATGAGAAACAATGTCAAAAGCCAGTACGGCGATGGCAATTACAAAGGTCTGAACCTCTGCGCGAAATCAGGCACTGCGCAGATAGATGATATTGACGCGCACAACACGGCATGGTTTGTTGGCTTTATGGATGATGCAGAACACCCATATGCTTTCGTGGTTGTTGCTGAACACGGAAATTCAGGCTCGCGCACCGCAGGACCTATGGCGAACAAGGTGCTTCAGGCAATTGTGGACAGCGAAAATGATTAAGGATTTGATAGACATCAAACAGGATGATATAAAAGAAAACGCGGTGCTGATCTCTGTTGATACCGGGGATTTTGACGCCGAGGCATCTATGCGCGAACTGGCGGAGCTTGCAAAGACCGCAGGAGCCGATGTGATTGCCGAGGTCATTCAAAAGAAGGAGTCCCCGTCACCTGCTTCCTATATAGGAGCAGGCAGGCTTGCCGAGCTGAAAGAATTTTGCAGCGCAAACGATGCCGACCTTATAATCGCGGATGGTGAATTATCACCTGTGCAGGTCAGGAATATCGAGGATTCATGTGGCGTCAGGGTTGTAGACAGAACTGCGCTTATACTCGATATTTTTGCGTCGCGCGCAAGAAGCGCGGAGGGCAAAATACAGGTTGAACTGGCTCAGCTTCAATATATGCTGCCCCGGCTTACAGGTCAGGGCAAAATGCTTTCCAGGCTCGGCGGCGGAATCGGAACAAGAGGTCCCGGCGAAACAAAGCTTGAAACAGACAGGCGGCATATAAGGCGCCGGATAGAGCGACTCAACGAAAGTCTTGAAAAAATACAAAAGCGCCGCCTTTCCATGCACAGGCGCAGAGAGAAAAACGGTGTGGAATCCGCCGCGATCGTAGGATACACCAACGCCGGCAAATCCACGCTGATGAACAGGCTGACGAGTGCCGGCGTGCTTGAGGAGGACAAGCTGTTCGCTACGCTTGACCCCACGGCAAGAAAACTTACGCTGCCTGACGGCAGGGAGATCATGCTGGTGGATACCGTAGGTCTGGTGCGCAGGCTGCCTCACCAGCTTGTGGACGCTTTCCGCTCCACTTTGGAGGAGGCGCTGTGGGCAGATGTTATTCTCAATGTGTGCGACGCTTCAAGCCCGGAATGCAGCGAGCATGTAAAGGTTACGGAAGAGCTTCTTTCCTCTCTTGGCTGTGACGGAAAGCCGGTAATACATGTTTTGAACAAATGCGATCTTGCGCCTGAAGTGCTTGAATATCCGGCAATAGGAAACAGCGTGCGCATAAGCGCGAAAACAGGATACGGAATCGGTGATCTGCTGAAGGCGCTTTTCGATTCACTTCCTGCCGCCAGACGCAGGGCAACGCTGCTTGTTCCGTTTTCACAAGGCAGGATAGCGGATGAAATCAGAAAGCACGGCGTTGTTTATGCACAGTCTTTTGATGAAAACGGAATCAGAATAGACGCACTTGCGGAAATTTCTTATCTTGATAAAATTAAAGATTATATTTTGTAACGCCGCCTCATAAAATCATTATGAGGTGGTTTTATGAAAATGTTTACACTCAGGCTGAAGCCGAAAACGATTTTCGGTCTGATACTCATTCTTGCGGGAATTATTGTTATAGCAATAACATTCTTTTCAAATCATGCCACGGGCAGCACGGCTGCCGCAAACAGCGTTACGCTTGAAACGGATGCGCAAAGAGAACAGTATCTTACCTCTCTCGGCTGGGAATTCAAAACGCCCTGCACCCAAAAAGAGGTCACGATTCCACAGGAATTCAACGATACATACAAAAGCTATAACGAGATCCAGAAATCTCAGGGATTTGATCTTGAGGATTATAAGGGGCAGACCGCAACCGTTTATACTTACAATATAACGAATTACGAGGGCTTTGAGAACAGGGACTGCGTATACGCCAATCTGCTTGTGTGCGGCGGTACCTTGATAGGCGGCGATATCTGTTCAACATCGCTTTCGGACGGATTTATGCAGGGACTTCAAAAGGAATAAAAATGGAGAGAATCGACAAGCTTCTGTCTTCTGAACTGAATATAACGCGAAACAGGGCAAAAAGCCTGATAAAGACCGGCAGAGTAAAAGTAAACGGCATTGCCGTACGATCTGCGGATACAAAAATCAATACGGATACTGACGAGGTCGAGGCGGACGGCAAAGTTTTGTCTTTCAGAAAATTTGTGTATATAATGATGAACAAGCCTGCGGGTGTGATCTCATCTTCCGACGGGCGGAAAACAGGCGAGCAGACCGTTATCGATATTCTGCCTGAGGAGATGCGGCGGAAAAATCTTTTTCCCGCCGGCAGGCTGGACAAGGATACAACAGGCTTTTTGCTTATCACGGACGACGGGGCTTTTGCCCATAATATACTCAGTCCGAAAAAACACATAAGCAAAACGTATGTTGCCCGGCTGGACAAACCTTTTGACGACAGTGTGATACATGCATTTGAATGCGGGGTGGAGCTGGGAAACGAAACGTGCATGCCCGCGTATCTGAAAAGCCTGAACAGTGACAACACTTTGGCGCAGATCGTTTTAAAACAGGGAATGTATCATCAGATCAAAAGGATGTTCTTAAAATTTGGTATAACTGTGCTGAAGCTGAAAAGAATTTCTATGGGCGGGCTTTTGCTTGATGAAAAACTTGAACCCGGCGCGTGCAGATATATCAGCGAAAATGAGTTGGCTTTGATCACTTCCTGCGATAATATGCCTGATTTTGACGTATAAATACAATATATTGTGGTTTTGGGCGAATGATCATCGCTGTTTATGCAAGTTAGACAAAAAAAGTAATAAATTTTTGTAAAATGCTTGCAAAATGTTGAACAGCCTTGTATAATATGAACAAGAGTTATCTATTGCTTTTGTGCAAAATTTCAGGCTTATTATCAAGGAGGAATCGTTTTGCCAAACAGATTGTTTCAAAGTCTTGTAAATCAGATGAGAGATACTATGGACCGCGACATCGGTGTGGTCGATGAAGGCGGCACGGTGATCGCCTGCTCAGAGCTCGGTCAGATAGGCGAAATAAGAAAGGGCGTTGTTTCTGCCGGCGTTTTCGCGGGTCTTCAGACCTGTGTGGACGGCAGCACCTATAAGGCGTTTGGAAATTCCGTTCATCCGGAATATGCCGTGTTTGTTGAGGGCACGGATGATATGAGCAAGCATTATGCCGATATCATAGCGGTCGCTTTTAATCAGATCAAGCAGACGAATGATGAAAAGTTTGACAGATCGAATTTTGTTAAAAACGTGATTCTTGATAATATTCTTCCCGGAGATATATATATAAAAAGCCGCGAACTCCATTTTAATAATGACGCCACCAGAGTGGTGTTCATAATCCGTGTGCCGCAGAAAACAGATGTGTCCGTTTTCGATGTGATTCAGAATTTCTTCCCCGATAAAGCAAAAGACTTTGTCATAAACGTAAATGAAACGGATATCGCGCTTGTAAAAGAGGTTCGCCCCAATGTGGAAATGAAAGATCTTGAAAAGCTTGCAAGGTCGATATGCGATACGCTTTCAACCGAGTTTTACTGCAACGCGGTTGTGGGCATCGGCACCTGCGTTACAGGAGTCAAGGATCTTGCGCGCTCGTTTAAAGAAGCGCAGGTCTCGCTGGAGGTTGGCAAGGTATTCGACACGGAACAGCCGATTGCAAGCTATGAAAATCTGGGCATAGCAAGGCTCATCTATCAGCTTCCCACAACACTGTGTGATATGTATCTGAAAGAAGTGTTCAAATCAGGCTCGATCGATTCGCTCGATCAGGAAACACTGTTTACGATTCAGAAATTCTTTGAAAACAATCTTAACGTTTCGGAAACAAGCAGAAAGCTGTTCGTTCACAGAAACACGCTTGTTTACAGGCTTGAAAAAATCAAAAAAATAACCGGCCTTGATTTAAGGGAATTTGACGACGCCATCGTTTTTAAAGTTGCTTTAATGGTAAACAAATATCTTGAGTCGAGCCCGATCAAATACTGATGATACATGACTGAATATCCGGTTGATGATGAACGTTTTCGGCAATACGCTACCGTGTTGCCGATTTTTTTGAATCAGCGTTATATAAAATACGGTGTTTGGAAACTATGCAGCAAGGGTCAATTGCTTCTTCTCAGCAAAGGTAATGATTTCCAAACCGCTTACAGTTTACAAATTCATTACATAATTTACAAAATAGCAACATTTTAAACTTGATTTATGTTCGGTTTTGCTTTATTATATATAAGTGGTATAAAACAAAATCGGACAAGTATGAAATGAGTAAAATCAAAGAGGGATAACGAACAGTGATTGAATTTCGTGATGTTACCAAGGTGTACGGAAGCAACGGCACCAAGGCACTGAACAATGTGAATATAAAAATTGAGGACGGAGAGTTCGTTTTCGTGGTCGGAGCGTCCGGCGCGGGCAAGAGCACGTTCCTCAAACTTATTATGCACGAGGAAAAGCCTACGGACGGAGTCGTTATCGTGGGCGATTACCGCTCTGATACCCTGAAGAAAAAGCAGGTGCCTTATTACAGAAGAACAATGGGCATCGTTTTCCAGGATTTCAGACTCATTCCCAAGATGAGCGTGTATGACAATGTTGCGTTTGCTATGCGCGTGATCGGCGCAAAGGAAAAGGAAATCAGAAAAAGGGTTCCCTATATTCTTCAGCTTGTCGGTCTTTCTCACAAGGCGCGTTCTATGCCGAATGAGCTTTCCGGCGGCGAACAGCAGCGCGTTTCGCTTGCCAGGGCGCTTGTCAATAATCCGAAGCTTATCATTGCGGACGAGCCTACGGGAAACGTAGACCCTGAAATGAGCCACGAGATCGTTGAAATGCTTACTAAGATCAATAACAACGGCACAACCGTCATCATGGTTACACACGAGCATTCCCTTGTTAAAGCGTTCCCGCGCCGAGTGATTGTTATTAAAAACGGAGAGGTCGTGTCAGACACTCCCGATCCCACACATGCCCAGTTTGAATCGGCTCAGCCGGAAAAATCCTCAGATATGTATTTCTTCAACGAGGATGTTAAGCTCGGCAGCGATATTGAAGATATTTTTGAATCTATTGACGACGGTTCGTCAGCCGCCGTGCCCGAAGAGGGAGAAAACGGAGGTGAGAACTGATGACCGGCTCAAGCTTAAGATATCTTTTTAAAGAGGGTTTCAGAAACACCTGGTCAAACAGAATGATGAGTATCGCGTCTATCTGTGTTCTTATGAGCTGCCTTGTGCTTATAGGCTGCGCGTCTATGATATTTCTGAATATCGAATCGCTCCTCGGCAGGATTGAAGAGGAAAACGTGGTAATGGTTTATGTCAAGGATGACACAGCCGATGCCGATGTTACGGCAATGGGTACACAGCTTGAAAGCATAGACAATGTAAAAGAGGTTGAATTTGTTCCCAAGGAGGAGGCATGGGCGGATCAGCTTGCCACTATGGAAGAGGCTCAGGCAAAGTTTTTCACCGAAATAAGCTCCGATATACCTCTTCCCGACGCTTATAAAGTAACGGTTGATGATCTGACCTATTTTGACAACACGGTTAAGCAGATAGAAACGCTCGACCATATTGATACAATAAGAGAAAATAAAGATCTTGCGGAAAAACTCGTTACCATACGCCATGGCGTTGAGGTAATCTCCATCGTAATCGTAGCGGTTCTTCTTGCAATCAGTGTGTTTATTATTCAAAACACGATCAAACTTACGGTCTATTCCAGAAGACTTGAGATAAGTATAATGAAATCCGTCGGCGCAACAAACAGCTTCGTGCGGCTGCCCTTTGTTGTTGAGGGTATGATTCTCGGATTTATTTCGGGCGTCGTTTCGCTCGGACTGGTTTGGGGCTTCTACGAATTTGCCATTAATCAGTTCGGCGATCTATTGTCTTCGCTTGGGCTGGAGGCTCTTAATTTTGCGGATTTTGCACTTCCGATGCTCGGCATATTTATCGCGATAGGTATTATAACCGGCGTCGGCGGCGCTCTGCTCTCCATGGGCAGATATCTGAATAAGGAAGGCAGTGAGATAAGTGCGGTCTAAAAGGCTTATAAGAGTTTTATGTGTTGTATTCAGTTTTATGATGGTGTTTGCTTCCGCTTTCAGCGTGCAGGCAAAATCACGAAACGAGCTTAATAACGAAAAAGATAAAATTGAATCTGAGATCGCTGATTCCAAGAAAAAAATCAATTCGCTCAAATCACAGAAAGCGGATAAGGAGGAATATGCCTCTGCCCTTATGGAGCAGGTTGAGCTGCTTCAGGACAAGCTTGACAATCTTGAGGACAGCCGTGATTCGCTTCAGTCGGAGATCAACGCTGTTGAAAAACAGATAGCGCAGACCCAGGCTGATATAGATAAGGCTCAGAAAGAGATAGAAGCAAAAGAAAAGGAATTTGAGGGCGTTTACGAGGAGTATTGCCAGAGACTGCGCGCAATGTATATTTCCGGCAATGTTTCCGTTCTTGAAGTTTTGCTTGAAAGCGGCGATATAAGTTCTATCCTTACGCGCGCCGAGATGGTGAAATCCGTTTCGGAGCAGGACAGCGCTACGCTGGACGAGCTTATGACTAAAATGCAGGAGATACAGAAGCAGCGTCAGGAACTTTCCGATAAAAAACTGCAGCTGAATGAGGATAAGGAAACGCTCAACACCAGAAAGAAAGAGCTTCAGGCTTCCATTGATGAATACAATTCGTCAAAAGCGGAACTGGATGACCAGATCGAAGAGTGCAACGCGGCAATACGAAGCATTGAAAGCACTGAGGCGGAAATTCAGGAGACGATTGAAGACAATGAGGCTGAGCTTGCGGCTATCAATGAGGCGCTGAGCTCCTCTACCAACAGACCGGGCAGTGATGATTATAATCCCGGAACCGGTCAGCTTGCGTATCCTACAAGCTATAGAAAGATCTCAGCCGGATATCCCAATTACAGCAGCGGCGCATATCACGGCGGTGTGGACTGGCCTTGTCCGACAGGAACGGCAGTTCATGCCTCTGATTCCGGCGTAGTCGTAATTGCAAAAAGACTGACTTACAGTTATGGTCAGTATATACTTATTGATCATGGTAATGGACTTTCAACGCTTTATGCACATAATAGTTCGTTGGTTGTAGAAAAGGGAGATAAGGTTTCAAAAGGGCAGATCATTGCTTATTCCGGTGAAACCGGCAATGCAACAGGACCTCATGTCCATTTTGAGGTAAGATTAAACGGAACAAGAGTGAATCCTATGAATTATCTTTAATGCCGGCAATTCGAAAATTTAATACATAAAAAAAGATTGTAAATAATATTTACAGTGATTGATTTTTAATATATAATAGGAAGTGGAGCCAATGAAACGGTTTGATATATTCAAAAAGAGTATGTGTGTTTTATCGGCTTCACTCTTTGTTTTTATGAGCGGCGTTTATCAGTCGCCTGCGGCGGACAGCGCAGAGCTTACCCCGGAGCAGGAAAAGGCTGCGCTGGAGCAGAGAATCAAGGAGACGGAAAACAAACTCAGCGAACTTGCCGAGCAGTCTTCCAATACACAGGAGTATTTCAACACGCTTTCCGATAAGATCTCCTATCTTGACAGGCAGTATGAACTCGTAAGCGATGAGGTAGCGGAGGATAAGAAGCAGGTTGAGATTCTAAAGGCCACATATTCGGAAAACGAAAAGGAAATAAAATCTATCGGAACCGAGCTTGTTGCGCTTGAGGATGACTGCCAAGCGGCTGAAGAGGAGTTCGCAAGCAGCTATGAGACTTATGCGCAGCGTATGCGCGCCATGTATATCAGCGGCGAGACGAATGTGCTTGTGTTTTTGCTGACCAGCAATGATATTTCACAGCTTCTCACAAGGCTTGAAATGGTAAAGCGTGTTTCCGAAATGGACGGCGAATTGCTTGAATCCATAGATAATGAGATCAGCGAGATTCAAACATCAAGGCAGCAGATAAGCGAAAAACGAACGGAGCTTCAGAACACCCAGACCAAGCTTAAGCAAACAAGGGAATCTCTTGAGGCTGCAATACCTCAGCTTGAAAAGAAGCAAACGGATCTTTCACAAAAGAAAGCGGAGCTTGATGTTGAAAGGCAGGACGCCAATGAGTTGCTAAAGGAACTGAATACCCAAACGGGAAATTATACAGAGTTCCTTGAAGACGATAAAAAAGCAATGGAAGAGATAGACGCGGCAATAGAGGACGCGGCTGACAGGTATGAGGATCAGACAACTGCAAAGCCGTCGGATCCAACCACAGAAAAGCCTTCTTCCGGCGGCGATTCACCCGATTCGGGCGGCGGTTCGGACAGCCGTTACATCAGCCTGACATATCCCGTTCCTTCACAGACAAGGATTACCTGTGCTTTCGGCGAATATTCGGGCCACAGCGGAGCTGATTTCAGCTGCGCGTCAGGCTCTAAGGTCGTTGCGGCTGAATCGGGAACGGTTATTATCTCGGCGGATCTGAAGAATGCTGACGGAAGCTACAGAAGTTACGGCAGATATATAGTTATTATGCATGATAAAACAACATCGTCCGGCGATAAGGTATATACGCTTTATGCGCATAATTCCGAAAGACTCGTTACGCAGGGGCAGTATGTTGAAAAAGGTCAGCAGATCGCCGAGTCCGGCTCAACGGGCAATTCCACGGGTCCGCATTGTCATTTTGAAGTGCGCACACCGAGTTCAAGCTATTCATCCTGCAAGGATCCGGCGTTGTATCTGCCTTGATTAGGATATATTTTTTAAGGGCAAGAATGATTTAGCGGTAAAAATTTATGTTAAGGGCGCTGAAGCGTATGAAACAAAAAAATCTGATAAAGATATTATCGGTCGCAATGGCGGGGCTTATGGCATTAACACCCGCCTCGGCAGATCTTTTGCCGGTCTTCGCCGAAACATCGTCAGTAAATGATCAGGAAAGCACCACAGAGCCTGAGCTTACCGAAGAACAGAAGCGCGAAGAAGCAAAAAAGAAGCTGGAAGAGCAGATTGCGATACTGGAGCAGGATCTTAAAGCGTCTGAGGAGAAGATTGCTCAGTTTACGGAAGATTCCAAAAATACAGAGGCGTATATAAACGCGCTTGATGAAAAAATCGGAATCATCAATCAGCAGCTTACGGTGCTTGACGAGCAGGTCCTTGATTATGAGGAAGATATAAAGCAGCTGCAAACAAGCATAGAGGAAAATCAGAAGCAAGTCGATTCGCTTCAGCAGGAGGTCGATAAGGTACAGAATGTGCTTGACGATCTCAATAAAAAATTTATGGCAATGTACGAGGCGTATTGTATCCGTATGCGCGCCATTTACATATCAGGCGATTACAACCTTATAACTGCTCTGCTGACTTGCGATGATATTTCCAGCTTTTTAACGCGGTATGAAATGATCAAGGCTGTTTCCAAAAGCGATGCCGAACTGATGCAGGAGATTCAGGATCAAACAGATCTGATCCTTGCGCAGGAAACGGATCTCAACGAGAAAAAAGCCGAACTCAATGAAATGAATATGTCTTTGCTTTCACAGCAGAATGAACTGAAATACAAGCAGGATTCACTCACGGCTACGCAGGAAAGCATAGCCTCCAAAAAGATCACGCTTGCGCAGGATAAGGCGGAAAGCGACCAGCTCTTTGCTCTTTATACTGCTTCAACAGGCATGTATACGGAATACAGGAATGAGGACAAAGCGCTTACCGAAGCTGCTGAGCAGGAAATAGAGGATCTGATGAACGGCGTTATATCGCCGGATGATGTGTCCGATTTCACAACGAGCGACAGGGACGATACACCCGATATCATATATAATGACACCGATGTTTATAATAGGTCGGACGGCGTTTATAATATGACTTATCCCGTACCCGGTCATTATACAATCTCCGCAGGCTTTCCGAATTACAGCAACGGTTCTTATCATGGCGGCATAGATTTTCCATGCCCCACCGGCTCAAAGGTCGTTGCCGCGCAGAAAGGTGTTGTCGCGGGCGTAAAACGCCTTGATTACAGCTACGGCTATTATGTTCTGATCTATCATGGCACCGATTCAAACGGCGATAAGGTATTTACGCTTTACGCGCACAATTCGCAGCTGCTCGTGTCGCCGGGAGATTCGGTCTATAAAGGTCAGCAGATTGCCGAGTCCGGCTCAACGGGCAATTCCACGGGTCCGCACTGCCATTTTGAAATAAGAGTCGGCGGCACAAAGATAAACCCCAAAAATTATTTGAGCAAATAATTATGAATAAAGTGAATTACAGCAAAAAAACTGAATCTATCATTGAGAATAATAAGAGAGAGCATATTCTGCCCTCTCTTTTAATTCATGCGTGCTGTGCGCCTTGTTCAAGCGCATGCCTAGAATATCTGAATCCATATTTCAAAATAACGGTGTTTTATTATAACCCGAATATTTCTCCTAGGTCTGAATTTGACAAAAGACTAAAGGAGGAGAAACGGCTCATCGAAAGCATGCCTTTTGAAAACAGTGTGGATATGATTGAGGGAACGTATGATCATAAAGATTTTCTTGAAATTGCAAACGGGCTTGAGGATTGCCCGGAGGGCGGTGAGCGCTGTTTTAAATGTTACCGCTTAAGGCTGGAAGAAACAGCCCGTCTTGCAAAGGAAATGGGTTTTGATTATTTCTGTACCACGCTTTCAATCAGTCCGCTTAAAAACGCAGAAAAGATCAATGAAATAGGCTATGAGACTGCCCAAAAGTACGGTGTCTCATGGCTCCCGTCGGATTTCAAGAAAAAAGAAGGCTATAAGCGCTCGATAGAGCTGTCAAAACAGTATGATCTATACCGCCAGAATTTCTGCGGCTGCGCATTTTCAAAGCGAGCTGCGGAAAAAAAGGAGGAAGAAAAACGATGAACGATCCTCTTGCAGCAAGGGTAAGACCCACCGATCTCAGTGATGTTGTGGGGCAGCGCCATCTGCTTGCGCCCGGGAAGCCGCTTTATAATATGATAGAAAGCGGTAATATACCAAATCTTATTTTTTACGGTCCGTCCGGCACGGGAAAAACAACGGTGGCGTCTATCATTGCAAGAAAAACGAACAGGGCGCTGCACCGCTTGAACGGCACCAATGCTTCCACCAAGGATATAAAAGATATTGTTGCGCAGCTTGATACGTTTGAGGCGCCAAACGGAGTCCTGCTCTATCTTGATGAGATCCAGTACTTCAATAAACGGCAGCAGCAGAGCCTGCTTGAATATATCGAAAACGGAAAGATAACGCTGATCGCTTCAACAACGGAGAATCCTTATTTCTATATTTATCCCGCCGTGCTTTCGCGTTCAACCGTTTTTGAGTTCAAAAGCGTTGCGTGGCAGGATATCGTTCCGGCAATCAAACGCGGACTGGATATTCTTTGTGATGAACATTCAGTGAAAGCGCAGGTGCAGGAGGGTGTTTTCGATAAGATCGCGCACGGCTGCGGAGGAGATGTGCGCAAGGCGCTCAACTCAATAGAAAACTGCTTTTATTCCAGTCCGACAGCAAACGGGGAGAAAGCCATAACTCTCGAAACCGCAGGCGAGCTTACACAGAAAAGTGCCGTGAGGTATGACAGAGAGGGCGACGAGCATTACGATATCATTTCCGCGTACCAGAAAAGCATGCGCGGTTCTGATCCTGACGCCGCTATACATTACCTTGCAAGGCTTCTTGAGGCAGGCGATCTTCCGTCAGCCTGCCGCCGCCTTATGGTGTGTGCCTGCGAGGATGTGGGGCTTGCATATCCGCAGATCATTCCTATTGTTAAAGCGGCGGTCGATGCCGCAATGATGGTGGGCTTGCCGGAAGCGCGCATTCCGCTTGCCGATGCGGTTATACTCGTTGCTATGTCTCCTAAAAGCAATTCGGGCAATAACGCGATAGACGCCGCTGTTGCCGACGTTAAAAACGGAAAATACGGTCCTGTTCCGCGAAATCTTCAGAATAAGCATTATGACGGAGAAGACGCTGAAGTTAAAGGGCAGTTTTATGTTTATCCGCATGAATTTGAAAATCATTGGGTAAAACAGCAGTATATGCCGACCGTTCTTAACGGAACAAAGTATTATGAACCGGGGAATAATAAAAACGAACAGTCGTTTAAAGCCTATTGGGATAAAATCAAAGGCAATGACAAATCGTGATTTCAGACATTAAAGGTGAGAATATGACTAAAAAAGAAAGAGCTCTCAGAGCTGTGGAGATACTGAAAGCGCTTTATCCCGACGCGATCTGCTCGCTTACATATGAAACGCCGTTTCAGCTGCTCGTTGCCGTGCGCCTTTCGGCGCAGTGTACGGACGCTCGGGTAAATCTTGTTACCCCGGCGCTTTTTGAACGATATAAAACAATGCAGGATTTTGCCGAAGCCGACGTCAGCGAGGTCGAAAAATACATACATTCCTGCGGCTTTTATAAAAGCAAGGCGCAGTCAATAGTGGGTATGGCGCAGAAGATACTGGATGAATTCGGCGGCGTGGTTCCGGATAATATTGAGGATCTGATCACTCTGCCGGGCGTCGGCAGAAAGACTGCCAATCTGATCGTAGGCGACGTTTACGGTAAGGAGGCAATAGTGGTCGATACACATTGTATCCGGATCACAAACCGCATAGGTCTTGTTGCCGAAAAAGATCCGAAAAAAATAGAATTCGCACTCAAAAAGCTTGTTCCGCCAAATGAGGGGTCGGATTTCTGCCACAGAATCGTGCTTTTCGGCAGAGATGTCTGCTCCGCCAGAAAACCAAAGTGCTCCGAATGTGCAATGAGCGAAGTGTGCAAGCGGATAGGAGTTAAATAGTTGAAAAATCCAAGCATCAATGAAGAGAACATCATTCTGATCGGTATGCCCGGCGCGGGAAAATCCACCTGCGGCGTGCTTGCGGCAAAGCTGCTTTTGAAAAACTTTTTTGATACCGATCTGCTTATTCAGAGCCTTGAAAACAAACGGCTTCAGCAGATCATTAACGACAAGGGTATAGACGCTTTTAAAAGAGCTGAGGAACAAGCTGTTCTTTCGCTTGATATAAAAGGCACCGTCATTGCAACGGGCGGCAGCGTCGTTTACAGTGAAAGGTCCATGCGCCATCTTCAAAGCCTTGGCACGCTTATTTATCTTCATCTCAGCTATGAAGAGATGCACAGGCGCGTTAAAGACCTCAGTACACGCGGTATCGTACTCCAAAACGGAGAAACGCTCCGGGATATGTATAACGAGCGGCTCCCGCTTTATGAAAAATACGCTGATTATATCATCGACTGCGACGGCAACAGCATAGACGATACTGTTGCTCAAATCGTTGATGCAGTTCAAAAATAATACTTGATAAACGGTGTGCATTTATGATATTATTAATTAAATATAATTAATTTTTTTGAGGAGGAAGGATAAATGAGCAGTTACGGAGCTAAATTTGTTAAAGAGGGGCTTACATTCGATGATGTGCTTCTTATTCCGGCGGAAAGCGATGTGCTTCCGAATGAGGTGGATCTTTCAACAAATCTCACAAAGAATATAAAGCTTAATATTCCGCTTATGACTTCCGCTATGGATACGGTCACAGAGTCAACCATGGCTATTGCTATTGCGCGCGAGGGCGGAATCGGTGTAATACATAAAAATATGACCATTGCGGAGCAGGCAACTGAAGTTGATAAAGTAAAAAGATCGGAAAACGGTGTCATTACGGATCCGTTTTACCTTTCTCCCGGAAATACTGCTCAGGATGCGGAAAATCTTATGCGTATGTATAAGATAAGCGGCGTACCCATCTGTGAGGAGGACGGCACTCTTGTAGGCATTCTCACAAACCGTGATATGCGCTTTATGACGGATTATTCCGTTAAGATTGCCGATGTTATGACCCCAAAGGAAAAGCTTGTTACGGCTATGGCGGGCACTACTTTGGAAGAGGCTAAAAAAGTGCTGATGGCGTCAAAGGTTGAAAAGCTTCCGCTTGTTGATGAGAACGGCAAACTCACGGGTCTTGTAACGATCAAGGATATCGAAAAAAGTGTTAAATATCCGAATACCGCCCGTGATTCAAAAGACAGACTTCTCTGCGCGGCGGCAATTGGCATCACAAATGATATGCTCGACAGAGCACAGGCGCTCGTTGACGCTCATGTTGACGCCCTTGTGCTGGATTCGGCGCATGGTCACTCCAAAAATATAATGGTAGCGATTGATAAGGTCAAAAACGCGTTCCCTGAAGTTTCGCTGATTGCCGGAAACGTGGCGACGGCAGAGGCAACAGAGGCGCTTATCAAAGCCGGAGCAGACGCCGTAAAAGTCGGTATAGGTCCGGGCTCAATCTGCACCACGCGTGTTGTTGCCGGTATCGGCGTTCCCCAGATCACCGCTATTTATGACAGTGCCGAAATGGCTGATAAATACGGCATACCCGTTATTGCGGACGGCGGTATCAAATACAGCGGCGAAATCGTTAAAGCGATCGCGGCTGGCGGCAGCGTCGTAATGGTAGGCTCGCTTGTGGCGGGCTGTGAGGAATCACCCGGTGAAACGGAGATCTATCAGGGCCGCCAGTTTAAGGTATACCGCGGCATGGGCTCTCTCGGAGCAATGAACAAGGGCTCGGCAGACAGATATTTCCAAAACGGCACAAAGAAGTTCGTTCCCGAAGGCGTTGAGGGTCGTGTCCCTTATAAAGGAGCAGTCGGCGACACGGTTTATCAGATGATGGGCGGTCTGCGTTCAGGTATGGGCTATGTGGGCTGTCACAATATCCAAGAGCTTCGTACAAATGCGAAATTTATAAGAATAACCGGTGCAGGGCTTGTTGAAAGTCATCCTCACGATGTTCATATCACAAAAGAGGCTCCTAACTATTCCGCCAGCACAGAAGATTAATTATTAAAGGGGCGTTAAACGGTATTCGTTTAATGCCCTTTTTGAACAGAGGTTTTTAGATGGCTGAAAAGATTTCCCGATGGCAGAAGTTCAAAAAGTTTCTAAAAAGGAATATGACTCCCACCTGGGCAAAGCATTTCAGTTATCAGGTGATCTCATTCCTTATTTCCGTGTTTCTTGTTGCCGCTGTGGCAACCTATGCCGTTACAAAAAGCTATGATGAAAGGAGTTTGAATTTTGTGGAAGGATTTACGATAACAGCGCATACAGGCGCTTTTAACACACCCGAAAATTCACTGGAATCGGTTCAGGCAGCAATAGACAACAATGTGGAAATATTGGAAATCGACATAAGGCGAAGACCGAACGGCACTCTTGTCATCAGCCATGATATCGTTGTTACGAATAACGACGGCACGGAACTGACGGAGGTCTTCAAGCTGCTTCAGAGAGATGACTGCCGTATCAATCTTGATATCAAAGAAACAAGAACGCTTAATGATCTTCATGATATGTTGGTTGAATATAATCTGCTGGACAGAGCTTTTCTCACGGGCATAGATCAGATGAATGTGGCGGCGGTAAAAGAATCCTCATGCGCGGATATGGATTATTATTTAAATTATCAGCCGTCCAGAATCCAGATATTCACAAATGATTACAAGCAGAAGATCATTTCGCTTCTGGAAGAAACCGGCGCGATAGGAATAAACTGTAACTATAAATATGCCGGAGGCACTCTTTCCAATCTGCTGCATGAAAACGGCTATAAGCTTTCGGTATGGACGGTGAACAGCAGGTATGAGATGAAGCGCATGCTTGTGGCAGAGCCTGATAATATTACTACCAAGGAATATGATCTGCTCATTTCGGTTATAGAAAACTGGGGGAAATAAAAATGACCAATGAGGATTATATAAAAGCTATCGATATGCGCTGTTCAAGGCGCACTTTCAGAGCAGTACCGCTTGACGGCGATACGATGCAGGTAATCAAGGATCTTGTTGATTATGTAAATAAAAAAGCAGGATTGAATTTTATGTTTATTGAAGACGGACGATTTGCTTTTAACCTTCATTCGGGAATGATGAGTCTGATTGCGGTCTGCGGACCGGATACGGTTTCCGCGCGCGAGGCCTGCGGTTATTACGGAGAAACGATCGTGCTGCAGTGCGCGTTTCATGGCATCGGCACCTGCTGGGTCGGCACTTTTAATGAAAACAAAGTGCTTGAACGCCTGGATCTGCCTCAGAAAACAAGGCTGTACTGCGTTATAGCGGTCGGCTATGTTTCCGAAAAGAAAAGTTTAAAAGAAAAGCTCATCTATAATTCAACGCATAAAAAAAGCATTCCTTATCAGAAAATGTTTGAGGTGTGCGATGAAAAGCTGCCCGATAATATTGTTTTTGCAATGAAACAGGTCGAAAAGGCGCCCAGTTCGGTAAACAGAAGACCGGTTAAATTCAGATACGAAAACGGCGTTGTTTGTGCAAGTGTAAGCGACCCGTATTCGGATAAAAGCATAGATTTCGGCATCGCTCAGCTCCATTTTAGGCTGGGAATGTCCGCAAAGGGTGTAAGAGGTGAGTGGCGAAACGGCATTTTCGTTGTTGATAAACAGCGTATACTGAAATTCCCGAAACAGGAAAATCCCGCTGAAATTGAGGAGGAAAACGGCAATGCGTGAAACAGTAAAAAAGAAAATGAGCAAAAAAAAGAAAATACTGATTATTGTGCTTTGTGTGATTTTGGCGCTTATGGTTCTTGCCGTGTCGGCAGGGCTGATCGCGCTGAACTGGTATTGCAAAACACCGGATTACACGGTTTATCAGACTTCGCAGAATGTTGAGCTTGTGGCGCACAGAGGTTTCAGAGCGGTTGCGCCGGAAAATACCGCCCCTGCATTTGAGGAGGCAGGAAAAGCCGGATTTTACGGCGCGGAATGTGATGTTTACCGTACCGCAGACGGAGTCTGGGTCATTCATCACGATCCCATCACCTATCGTATGACCGGCGGTTTCAATATGATAGAAGATAAAACATACGATGAGCTGATGTCCGAAACTGTTGATAACGGCTCGAATATCGAGAACTATGATTCGCTTAAAATGTGCACTTTTAAAGAGTATCTTGAAATATGCAGCCAATATTCAATGACGCCGGTCATAGAGCTTAAAAGCGCTAACAATACCGAGTATTACAGTGAATTGCTCGATATTCTTGCGGAATTCCCCGATCTAAAGCCTGTATTCATCTCTTTCCATTATGAGGATCTGACCGCAATGCGAAAACTTACGGATGCGCCATGCTGGTACCTTGTGCAGGAAATAACGGATGAGGACATCAAAATGGCGCTTGCGCTCGGAGGAGACTGCGGTATTGATTTCAATTATGCAAAAGAAGAAAATACGGATGAGGTCATTCAAAAATGCATAGATGCAGGTCTTACCGTGGGCGCATGGACGGTTAATGAGCCTGAGGCTGTTGACAGACTTGCCTCGCTCGGCGTCGAATACATAACAACAGATAATATTACATATTGATGAAAAAAATCATAACCACCAGTTAAACTGGTGGTTTGCACAGGCCCTAAAAGGGCCGCC
>UQDP01000011.1 GCA_900539845.1 uncultured Oscillospiraceae bacterium
GAATGAATTGCGTACTAGCTTTGTAAAATTAATTCAAAGTATTTCAACATTATCAACTTCCAAGACAATACAATTTGCTACGAATCTTTCTAATGGTGCGATGACATTAGAAGATTTATATTCAACTATTAAAACAGGAAAAATGCCAATTCGAAATACAGATGTATCTTCTGATGGTAGTACACCTGTCGACACTCAAATGACTATGCGTATTATTGCTATGAATTCACCGACTAGAGTCGAAATTGCAATTACAAAAGATGAGTTTATATTGGGAAAAAAACAAGAAATTGTAGATGGTGTTATTTCGTTTAATAAAATGATTAGCAGGTCCCATTGTAAAATAAATCGTAGTGGTGCACAATTTACTATAACTGATTTACAAAGTGCGAACGGAACTTATGTTAATCGTGTAAGATGTCAACCTAATCAGCCGTATCCAATTAAAAACGGCGATATCATCCGTTTGGCAAACAGCGATTTTCAGGTGAGTATAAGATAAGGAGGGATAAAATGTGGCGAAACCAAGAATTATAATTGCAGATACCGACATAAGCTATATCATTCCTCTTCAATTGAAGTTTGTTGAAGAATTTTTTGAAAAAATAGAACTTGAAATAATTGATAATAAAGACTATTTTACTGAATTATTTTCGACACCACAAAAGGCTGATATTTTAATTGTTTCGGAAGAATTATATGATCCATCTTTGCAACGCCATAATATAAGTAATATTTTTTTGATGACCGAGCAGTATGAAGAAGATCAAACCGCTGAATTAAATGTAAATCGTATTTTTAAATATACGAGTATCAAAGAAATTCTGAATGAAATCACTGGGAAAAGTGCTGGTGTATTAAATATATCGAGTAATACTAATAAAGAAACTCAGATCGTTTTAGTTTATTCTGCTTGCGGTGGCGTAGGGAAAACAACAATTGCATTGGGGATCAGTGCTTGCTTGACCAAAAATTATAAACGTGTTTTATATATAAATGCTGGACGATTACAATCGTTTCAAAGAATGTTAGATAATCAGAGTGCAATAACGGCTTCTGATGTTTACGCAAAGTTAGTTAGTCCAAATGAGAATTCCTATAATGATATTAAACATGTAATAAGACAGGAATTATTTTATTATTTACCACCATTTAAGGCATCATTGATGTCTTTGGGATTGGATTATTCAGTGTACGAAAAAATAGCTGTTGGAGCAAAAAAATCAGCAGATTATGACTATATAGTAATTGATACAGATACATCGTTTGATGAAAGTAAGGCAAAACTTTTAGGTATCGCTGATAAAGTTATTTTAGTTACAAAGCAAAATAGTGCTTCAGTGTACGCAACTAATGTTTTGGTTTCAAATATCAATGGTTCCAACAGCGATAAGTATATTTTTGTTTGTAATGAATTTAATAAAGAACAAGATAATGCTTTGATTTCGCCGAATATGGTTTTGAAATTTTCTATAAGTGAATATGTGGATTATTTTCCAAATTATGACCGAATGAAATCTATTGATATTTCTCAAGAGAGTAGTATCCAAAGAACGGCATTTTTAATTATTTAAGAGGTGATATATATGAATAATAATGCAGCAATTGTAATCTTTAATATGATAAAGAAAAATAAGTCTGTAGATTTGGAAATTCCTTTGAATATATCCGCAAATGAATTAGTGATTGCACTTAATACTGCTTATGAATTAGGAATTGATATTTCCGACATCAAAAATTGTTACCTCAAATCCGAAAATCCTATTGCTTTATTAAAGGGTAATAAAACTCTTGCTGAATTTGGACTTAGGAATGGTAGCATAATTAATTACACTGAATAGGAGAATATGTGATGGATAACAGATATAAAATCATACTCTCAAATAATAATATATACAAAGAAATTGAACTGACATCCGATGCACAACAGGTTAAAGTTGGCACTGGTATGGATTGTGACATTAGACTGAGAAAAGAACTTTTCTTCGGTCAAATTGAGTTGCTTTTCGTTAAGAATGGCAGAGAGTGGTCTGTCCATTGTTCGGATAATCTCTATTTAACCGTCGGTGATATCCGAAAGTTAATGACTAAGAATTTGGTTCACGGCGATGCCTTGGAGATTAAATATCAAGAGTCTGATAACCTCGTGTTCACAATGGAATTTCTCATTGACTTCGATGATGGTAAAAAGAAATATGAGAGATTAATTGATGTTTCTGGGATAACATCTTTAACAATTGGCACACCAACTAATTGTAATATTTCAATTGCCGGAGAGTATGTGAAAGATGACGCACTTGTTTTAAATAAAAACGCCGACGGCTTTGTCATCGATATTCAAAACACGACCTATGGCGTTTATATCAATGCAAAAAAGGCAAAAAGCAAAGATATTATAAAGGATGGGGATTT
This sequence comes from uncultured Oscillospiraceae bacterium, assembly GCA_900539845.1. Lineage (GTDB taxonomy): Bacteria > Bacillota > Clostridia > Oscillospirales > Acutalibacteraceae > Eubacterium_R > Eubacterium_R faecavium. The sequence goes on from UQDP01000011.1 coordinate 2,413, forward strand.
TCTCTCTATCTCAGATTATTTCTTTTATTTCAAAAGCGAAAAGATATGGACACAGGTTCGTCCTGATATGGTAATCAACTCTTTAAATTATGTTGATCGCATTTCTAACAACAATTATCCAAAATTCAACAGAAATACGCGAATAAAAACTGTTGTTTGCAAAGATGACATTGAGATTTTGGATCCTCCTGCAGCTCCTCAGAAGCCAAAAAACAATCTACTTACGAGGCTTTTGCCATCCATGGGTATGCTTTTGGCTGCAGGCGTTATGGCCTTTTTTGGCGGAGCAATGATTATTATGTCAGTTATCTCTGCTGGTATGGCAATATTTACTTCTATTATCACATTAAAGCAAAGTAAGAAAGAATATAAAACAGGTAGCGAAGAACGTATAAAAAAATACAATACATATATTGATGCAAAAAGATCATCAATTGAACATCTTCGCGATGAAGAAAAAGGTGTTCTTGACAGAATCTTTATCTCTCGGGAGGAGGAAGAAAAACGATTTAAGGATTTCTCGCCGAGTTTGTTTGATAGAACTCCAGAAGATAAAGATTTCTTGTCTATCAAACTTGGCGATGGTGCAGTAGAAGCGCTAAGAAAAATCAAATATAAAAAGCAGGAAAGAATTGAACTTGATGATGAACTTCAGCTGCTTCCCGAGAGATTAAGCAACGAGTATAAATATATCAATTGTGCCCCAGTTGTTTGTGATTTCAAGGCAATAAATGCGGTAGGTATTGTTGGTGGCATTGATTATCGATTTGGATTATTCAAGAATATAATTGTCGATATTGCTGCCCGTCATTATTTTTCTGATGTAAAAATGGTATTTGTTGCTGAACAGGAACATAGGGACCAGGTTCATTGGTTAAGGATGCTCCCGCAAGTATGCGTTGATGACTTAAAACTAAGGACAATTGTTACCGATGACGAAAGTAAGAATATTGTTTTTGAGTATTTATATAAAGAACTCACAATTCGTCAGCAAAGCAAAAAATATGACAACCGTATAGTTATATTTTTCTTTGATGAATATGGCTTTAAGAGTCATCCTATTTCAAGATTTGTTGACAACGCAAAGGAACTAGGAATAACATTCGTTTTCTTTGGTGATACAGCTGCAGATATTCCTCTTGGCTGTGAGAATATCATTAGCCTTCAAGACGGAACCACAGGGTATTGCATATCGTGTAATGATGATAGCCAGTCTGCTCGGTTCACCTACTTTCCAATTGAAACTGCTTCGGCAGAAAAAATTGTCGACTTAATGGCTCCAATATACAGTGAAGAAATTTCTTTGGAGGGTACCTTGACAAAAAGTATCTCGATGTTTGAGATGTTAAATATTTTAGCTGTTGATGATATTAATCTAGAAGAAAGATGGAAAACATCTGAGGTTTATAAGTCAATGGCAGCACCTTTGGGTGTTTCAAAAAGCGGCATGGTCTATTTGGACTTGCACGATAAAGCTCATGGTCCTCATGGTCTCGTGGCTGGTACTACGGGTTCAGGTAAATCTGAAATTCTACAAACATACATTCTTTCCATGGCAACATTATTCCATCCTTATGAAGTTGGTTTCGTTATTATCGACTTTAAGGGTGGTGGTATGGTTAATCAATTCAAGAATCTTCCTCACTTGATGGGTGCAATTACTAACATAGATGGAAAGGAAATTGATCGTTCCTTGAAATCTATTAAGGCTGAATTACAGAAGAGACAAAGATTGTTTGCCGAAGCAGAAGTCAACCATATTGATAAATATATTAGAAAATTCAAAAGTGGCGAAGTAGACATTCCATTGCCTCATTTGATTGTAATCGTTGATGAATTTGCAGAATTAAAAGCAGAGCAACCCGAGTTTATGAAAGAACTTATTTCTGCAGCCCGTATCGGTCGTAGTTTAGGTGTTCACTTGATTCTTGCAACACAGAAGCCTTCTGGTCAGGTCAACGAACAAATCTGGAGTAACTCCAAATTCAAACTTTGCTTGAAGGTGCAGAGTCAAGAGGATAGTAATGAGGTAATTAAGTCTCCTCTTGCTGCTGAAATTAAAGAACCTGGTCGTGCATATTTACAGGTTGGTAACAATGAAATATTTGAATTGTTCCAATCTGCGTATAGTGGGGCTCCTGAAAAAATGGATGATACCTCCATTAAAGAGTTTACAATTAGAAGTGTTTCTGATTGCGGAAAAAGAACTCCTGTTTATGTTCAAAAACGAAAAAAGGCAGATGGCATCAACACAACACAATTAGATGCGATTGTTGAGTATGTTAATCTTTATAGTCAAAAAGAAGGAATAGAGAGACTACCTAACATTTGCTTACCACCGTTGGAAAAATCCATCTCAGTGCCTAAAACATTGGCTGTTAAAGGCAATAGTTATCCTATCGGTATATACGATGATCCTGATACTCAATATCAAGGTGAGGCATATTTTGATTTTGATGCAGATAATACGATTATCATAGGTGCATCCCAAACAGGAAAAACAAACCTTCTCCAGCTTATTGTTAGAGAAATTGTTTCACAGAAGAAGGCAAATGAAGCAAGTTTTTATATCATTGATTTCGGTTCAATGATTCTAAAAAACTTTGAGGACTTGAATCATGTTGGTGGTGTTGTACTCTCTTCGGAAGAAGAAAAGTTAAAGAACTTATTCAAACTTCTTATGCAGGAGTTAGATACAAGAAAAGAAAAGTTGATGTCTGTAGGCGTAAGTTCTATATCTTCCTATAATGAAGCTGGTTATTCTGACATTCCACATTTATATGTTATCCTCGAAAACTTCGCAGTTTTCAAAGAATTATATGCAGAAAAATATGAAGATGACTTTTTGTTCATTGCACGTGAAGGCATTACTTATGGAATTTCATTAATTGTAACAGCAACATCGACAAGTGGATTTGGATACAAGTATATGTCCAACTTTGCAAATCATATTGCTCTTACCTGTAATGATAATTCAGAGTATTCTAATTTGTTTGATCGTTGCAGAACAGAACCGAGCAATGTACCTGGACGTGTTCTTGTGTGCTTTAACAAGGTTATTTATGAAGCTCAAACATATTTAAGTTTTGATGGCGAGAAGGAAATTGATAGAATCGGCGCAATAAAGACCTTTATTGCTGAGCAAAACGAGCGCAATGTAGGCTTGAAAGCTAAGCGAATTCCTGAAGTGCCGGATGTTCTCAATCAGTCTTATATCTTTGATAACTTTAATGTTGATGTTAGAAATCAAATTGCTGTTTCGCTTAACTACCAACAGGTAGAACCGGTATTCTTCGACATCACATCGATGCCTCAACTTGCCCTTGTTGGAAAGTTAACCGGCAATATGGTTGGTTTTGAGAAAGCACTTATCAATGAAATAAAAACAAGCTATTTTGAACGACCGACAGATGTATATATTATCGATTCGCTTTCAAGAGATCTTGTGAAATATGCTGAAGAGCCGTTTGTGAAAGAGTATTCGATCGACTATTCTATACTAAGCACTATTTTCGAGGATGTTACAAATAAACTCGAAGAAAGATACGCTGAAGTGCTTGAAGATGGTCTTGAGACTCTTGATAATAAACCGTTACTGTTTGTGCTTATCAACAACACAAGCGCTATTGAGTATATTTCAACATCGAAAGAACTAATGGCTATGTATACATCAATCATTACCAAATATAAAGCAATGAAAGTCATGTTAGTATTTGGTGGTATAAATGATGAAGCTGTTGGATATTCGAGTGGAGACCTGCTTAAGAAGTTAAAGGAAAATAAAAACGCAGTTATCTTCACAAATCTCGCCGAACATAAGGTTTTTGATGTTCCTGCAGCATTTATCAGGCAGAACAAAAAGCCAATTGATGGAACTCAAGGTTATTATCTTAAGGAAAATGAAATTGTTAAGATTCGTTTTGCAAAGGAGGATTGATGAATATGCAAACAGAATTTTCTCTTGACACCAGTTCATTTGCTGAATCAGCAGAAGCAGCAAAAAAACTTGCCGAAACATTGGAAAACGCGATTGCCGATGCTGATCGAGCTATAAACAGTTTGTATGATGTTTGGGCGGGAAAAGGACGCAATGAATTCGAAAAGAAATATAAAATTTTTGAACAACAAGTTGCAGACATCAAAAACGGCCTTTGGGATCTTTATGAGGACATTGTTAATGCTGAAGAAGAGTACATACAGGCTGACTGCGATGCGGCAAAAAAACTTGATGGAAAAAGTTCTGATTATTAAGGAAGGAGGATATTATCATGGCATATTCTGTTGAAACACTAAAAAGTAAGCGACGCGATGCAAAGAGTAATAGAAAAACTTATAAAAATCGTAGAGATGCTGTCAAAAAGCCCTATGAAAATGGTTTTAATATGGATGACTATTATTCGAAGATAAAAAAGAAAATAGATGATTGCACTTCCGAGTTAGAAAACGGGATAAAGGGTATGTCCTCCGTACTTGATGGTAAGTGTAACGCAATAATTGCACAAAGAGAAAGTCAAACACTTTCTAACCAGTATGGGTTTTCGCAGGCATTAACCTATATGGCATATGAAATCAATCGCTGTCAAGATAATATGGATTATTATGACGGAAAAATAGCCGATTACGAAAGGCAGATTAAGGAGCAGGGCGGAGTAATCTTCCCGTGGGAATAAATTATGAGTAAAATAACAATTGATTATTCAGAAATAAATAGCGCTGCCAAAAAGGCCAGAAGTGTATCCGGTTATTACGAAGATTTTGAAGAAGAACTCGAAAAAAAAGTATCTAAAAAGTTAAGTGGATTGCCTGGGTACGATAGCAAGGGTCATATAGGCAACGCAAAAAGTTACGCTTCCTCTAAGATTAAGGAATTGCGTGAGAAGAAAAATTACTTTTCCACTTTGGCTACAAACATCGAGAAGTTAGCTGATAATGTTGAAGGCCATGAGAAAAGTGTTGTCTCTGGTGTGAAGAAAATTGCTACAGAGGCATTGGAATTAAAAAATCAAAGCAAGTGGCAAGCTTTTTGTCAGTGGGCATATGGAACATTTTGCGTTGATTTGATGAACTGGAATCCTATTACCAGGGGTATCGGTAACGGCATAAAAAAAGGTCTGGACTGGGTTCAAGAAAAAGGAACCAAGATTGTTGATTGGTTCAAGCATGGTGAAGGCAAGTATTATTTAGGAATTGCTTTAGATGCACTTGCTGTTGTTGGAGCAATTGCCGCGACTGTTGGAGCTATTGCACTTGCTGTTGCTACTGGTGGTGCCGCAACACCTTTGGTTGTAGCCGCAGTTGCTTCAACCATTGGAACCGTTATGACAATGGTGGACTCTGGATTCTCTATTTATAACAAGGTTAAGGCACTGAAAATAGAATCCGATACCGGTGATCCTGGACAGGCACGTTACTATGGAAATATCGGCGGTGTTAACGATACGATTAAGAAGTCTGATATGGGTGGCGAAACCGCAAACAATATTTGGGGTGTAGTGGGAACAGGATACGATGTTATCCACGTAGCTGCTGATATTACAGCTGTCGTGTCTGGAACTATTGGAGTAGCCGGCTTATCGGGAACTGCAGTTAAGAATCCGGCAACTGGCAAATTTGAATTAAAGACCGTCTATGATCCTACGAAGATAAAGACAAACCTTAAGGCAACAATGCTAGAAAAGATTGGCTTTAGAAATACTGGCGGAAAATGGACGTTTAATATCAAAAATCTGTTTAGTACGAAGCAGCATACCGGCACAATTCCAAGATCTGATATTTTCAAGAAAGATATTATTGGCGACAAAATTGGAGATCTAACTTACAAGCGAATAAACACAGTTAAAAAGATAAGCGGATATCCAGGAAAGATTTACAAGAAGATTACTAACATTGAAACCATCATTGCACCGGATAGTTCTGGATATGATCGCTTCAAGAGTGGTATGAAATACATTGGAGGATCTAAGATTAACATTTCTTCCCCTGTAGGCGACTTTAATGACACTGTTCTGACGATTGTTGATACTGTAATGGATATAGCATCATAAGGAGGGGCGAAATGGAAACTTACAATGTAGATTCAAGTAAAAGAAAAAAGGCACTTAAGCAAGTTGTAAAAAAGAATGTAAGGAATGCAAAGGGTTTCCCCAAATTTTGCTATGGCCTAACAATTGCTCTAAGAGTTTTAGCGTGTGTTTTGGGATTGGCAAACATTTTATACGTAATTTTTTTGAGTGATTATGTGGTCGATATAATTTTTCTGATTATGACTTTTGGTTTTCCATATGGTCTTTCATTTATGTCAGCTATTGTCTATATAATCTCTTGTGGTGGAGAATATCGTCTTAGAAGAAGAGAAACTATCACATTAGCAAATGGTGGTTTTGTGTATAGTTATCATGATGACAGAGTGGGGCTAAAAGATACTATATTTGGTTTCAATGTATTGTTTGAAAAGATTCAACGATATGATTATGATGCTAAAACACGCTGCATTACGCTATATGGTAGTGTTATAGTTGATACGTATGAGGATGGCGAATTAAAATCCTCAGACGAATACAATGAAATATCCCTTCTTGATGTCTTTGAGATAGAAGTCAAGGATTTGTTGGAAAAGAATTGTTAGTGGAGGAAAAAAGACATGCAAAATTACACAGAAAATGCGCTAGACCTAATCAATCAAGGTTGTGCGCTTATGGCACAGGAGCAGTATGAGGCTGCTTTAGAAAAATTCCAGTTAGCACAGAAAGATGCACCTAAATATGTTGAGTGCTACAAAAACCTGGGCAACGTTTATTCTTGCCTTGAAAAATACGATGATGCGCTGGAAAATTTCAAAAAGGCACTAATGTTAGACGAAAAATCTGCCGCAGTCCTTTTTGATATCGGTAATATCTTTTATTTAAAGGGAGATCTTGTAGAAGCCGTAAAATATTACAATAAAGCAGATGAGTGCGGCGATTTAACTGCAGATATGTGCGACGTTATCGCAGGTCTCTTTATTGATGAGCAGGATTACGTCCAAGCACTCAGATATATCAATCGGGCTATTAAATTAGATCCTATGCACGGAGAATATTACCTCGAAAAAGCAAAGATTTTTATCGATCAACAAAAAGCCACTGAAGCGTTGGAAACCCTTCATGAACTTAATAAGCTTCTTCCGGATGCTTATGAGGCCTATGATATGCTGTCGGAGATTTACAGTATTCAAAAGGATTATGATAATGCGATTGCTATTATCGAAAAAGGCCTTGCAAGATTTCCGGATGATGTAAACTTGGCATATCTTAAGCTCAAGGTCCTTACTACTTTTGAAAAGGACGAAGATTCAAAGGGATATATTGAAACTCTGAAAAATTCAGGAGCTTATGCGAAGCGCGAGGTCGATTTTGCACTGTTAGAAGCAGATGTTTTCTTAAGAGAAAAGAACATTGATGCTGCCATAAATTGCTTAGAGAATGCCGCAAAAGGAGATTACAGCGAACAGCAGTTGTCCTTCGTTCTAGCAACAATTTATTTCAAGTATGAGAAGTTTGACAAGGTAATCCATATTACTGAAAAAATGCTTGAGGCGGAATCAGATTTATTCTATGCAACCTCCGCAAAGTTTTATCATGCACAAGCTAAGCATTACCGTGGTGATGAAGATGCCGCCAAGGAGCTTAAGGAGATTACTAAAGAATTCCGCAGGATTACAATTATGAAGCCTTCTTTCTATGAAGGTTATGTGTACAGACTGCTTTGCCATAAGGATCTGAAGGAATTTGAGGAAGCATTAAATCTTGCAGAGTATATGAAGAATCTATTCCCTGATAGGCCAGACGGTTATGTGTTCAAATATACAATTTATAAAGATATGAATGAAATGGATAAGGCAGAACAAGAAAAACGTGATGCGCTTAATATTGATCCGACATTCATCTTTTAGGAGGATGTTATGGCAGATATAATTTATGACATCGACAAACTTGAAGCGGCGAAAAAATCCATAGATGATCTTATTAACACCTTAGAAACTGATAATAAGAATCTTACAGATGCTTTGAGCACGCTTAAGGCAGAATGGAAAACTGATGCCGGTAAAAAGTTTTTTGATGATCACAAGGATAATTGGTCTGAATATGTAAAGAAGTATGTAAAAAAACTTACTGGTGTAAGTGATATGCTTCAAAAAGCAATAGATCAATATAAAAAAATCGGTAGTGAAGTGAAAAGCCTTAAGGTTTAACACTTTATTATAACTCGATAAAAAGAGGAGGTGAAAAGAATGGCAATCTATGTTGAAAGAGAAGGTATTGAAGCCTGCATCACAAAGATTCAGAACGCGATTGAACAGCTTCAGACCGCAGCTTCTGAAATCGACAAGACAATGGGTGATCTTCCTACATATTGGCAGGGCGCAGCCTATGATAAGGCAGCAACCACCTATATCGATGAATATCAGACATTGTTGACCAAAACCGTTCCTGACAGCGTTGATAGTTTCAAGCAGTTTATCAATGGTTGTAAGGACACCATCATTGATATTGACACCCAGCTTTCGGGGCAGTAACAATGGATTCAAATTCGCCTACCCATCCCGGGTGGGATGGGTAGGTTAGTTTGTTTAATAGGTGATAATATGAAGCAGGAATTTATTATAAAAATGCAAGGCAAACAATTCGAAAAAGGAAGAGCAAAAATCTTCTTTATGTTGTTATGCTTTGTTGTCGCGATGATTATATTGATGGTTTATTCTTCAAAATTTTTCATTGCTTTGCTTGCACCGATTTTTTTGCTTCTATTTCGTTTGAAAACTATTTCTTCTGAGAAAAAGTTTATTACAGATGTCATCTGCGAGGTTGAGTGTAAAAATAATGGTATTGATATAACATTAAGATCTACTCAATCTCGACTCTGTAATATGTTCTTTATTGATTACAAAAAGGTGCAAGAAGCGCAATTCACAAATAACGGTAAGATTATTATCGTTTATTATGATTTTGATGATAAAAAAACATATGGGAATTTATTCCCATGGACAAAGATCATGATTTTTGGAAACAAGAATTACGCAAATTTAATTTCTAATATAGAGATTTGCAAAAAGCCGTCTTCAAGACGGCTTTTTGCAAATCTAAAATCAGGTTGATATTGCGCCAATTAAATTTATAAGCAATAATGTAACTTGAATCGAAGGTTACGCAATAGTCAATGTTGCAAATATTCTCTGTTAGATGGTGATATTGTTGGTGCTATATATAAAACCGATAGTAAAGGGATTCTTTAAAAATGCATAAAGCTTGACAGTTGCAATATTGGATAGTTGAAAGATTACTGGAAATCATAAATTACCGGCACGCAATATGATTTGTACTTTCAGCTTTAAATGAAAAACGATAATAGCACGGAGAAGGAACTTCTAAATACCATTACTATAAATAATTTTAAATTACTTTGTGACATGAATGTAAATTGGTAGCGTTTTCCTTTATCGCGAGCGGTGATATGCTATCCTAAGAAATAGGTGTTTTGGGAGTAGTTGATACCTTTAGAGGTTTTTTATTTGTATAATGATTTATTTTATATAGTTAAATTTGATAAATTGTCACACTAAATCAGTTAAAAGCTGTTTGCAGAAATTGTTTTATATATAGATCAGAAATATGTAGGCATACATTTTGAACTTAATAAGACTATAATTGAGTACTTTATAACAAACGAAAACTGCAACACATTGAAAATAAATTAATTTCTCTTTGTTTTTGATTAGGGCTTATTAGGAGCATAGACTTTGTCGCATTATATGCGTCCAAACATTTCTTTTTTCGATGTAAGATGTGATCATCAAATAAAAAGGGGGGTTCATTAAAAAAACAATATTACAAAATTAGTTTTTATTTAGACATATGCGGCTCTATGAATGGATTGAAAGTGATACCATAGGTGGATTTAATGCTATGTTTAAAAAATAGACAAAAGAGATGGACGAAGCATATGTGTCTACAGTTTCCTTTGATTACAAAGCGGAAATTTTTCATGATCGTATAAAGGAAAAGACCGATAAAGATTACACGGTTAATGGCTACACAGACTTAATGGATGCTATTGGTTGTGCCATTCATCATATCGGAAATATTCACAAATATGCTATGACACACGATGTCTGTTATCATAACAGATGGTATGGAATCATAGTGTTCGCTATTCTTGAGCGCAGGTTAAGCATATGATTGAAAGGCAGAAATAACAGTACAATTTTGAACTCTGTTTATTGAAATGAATATTAATGATATTGAAACAATGTACTATTTGCTATCGATAAAAACTGAATTATCGACTATTATATTGACAGTGAGAGCACAAAGATTCAACAAAACAATCCTGGCATTCAAAATTTCATATGTCAATATAAACTTTTGACAGATGGTTGGAGTCGTGATAATGAGTAGTATTTTAAAAAAGAAGGTGAGTTAATTATATGAACAATGAAGATCTTAAATTTTGTTTTCGAGATACGGTTGCTTTTTCCCAGTCTGAACTACTAAGAAATGCAACTGAAGAAGCTATCGAATCTAATAAAATTTATACAGAAGGTTTTATTTCTCAAAACAATAGACCTTTTTCTAAGTGTTTTATTGAGGAGGAAGCTACAACCACTTTTGAAGCTGCTAAGAAAAATATAAATCTTGGAAAAATTGCAGTACTTAATTTTGCTAATCCGCATTATCCGGGTGGTGGAGTTCAAAATGGTGCAATGGCACAAGAGGAATGCTTATGCAGAAGCAGTAATTTATACCTGTGTATAAGTAATCAAAATGTTTTTGATGATTATTATCTGTATAATAGAAATATTGGTAATAAATTCTTTTCTGATAGGCTGATTTACACGAAAGATGTTACTGTATTTAAAGATGACAGTACTGTTCCGAAAATGATGTCCGAAGATGAGTGGTTTAATGTTGACGTAATTACTTGTGCAGCTCCGTATATTGCTGATCGCAGATATACAAATAATGCAGCATTAAAACAACTTTTTAAAGGTAGAATTAAAAACATTTTTGAATCAGCAATTGATAATGATGTTGATGTTATTATACTTGGAGCTTTCGGATGTGGTGCGTTTAAGAATCCGCCGGAACTTGTGGCAAAAGCTTTTCATGAAGTAATTGATGAAAATGATTACAATAAATATTTCAAGAAGATTGTTTTTGCAATAAAATGTAATTATGCAAAAAGCAATAATTATGACATATTCTTTGATGAATTTTTTGGCGAATATGAAGCAACTCTGCTAGCAATTCCACCTTTGCCATTTGTTGAACCTTTGGGTACAAAATGTGATGATTTTAATTATTTTTCTAATTATCAAAGTTGGAAAAATAGTAATAAATATTATGGGAAGCAATTTTCAATTTTAGGTGATTCCATTAGCACACTTTCTGGATATAGTCCAAAAGGTTACAAAGTGTTCTATGACGGTGAACACTGTGAAAAATCAGGTGTAATAGATATGAAAGACACTTGGTGGGGAAAGGTTATTGATTTTTTCGGCGGTGAATTACTTGTCAATAATTCCTGGTCAGGGAGTAGAGTAACACGCCTTCCCGATAGTAATACTCAATTTCCTTCAGGATGTTCTGATGAAAGAACAAGTCATCTTCATATTAATAATGTTACTCCCGATGTTATTATAGTTTACTTGGGTTTCAATGATTGGGCTAATGGAGTTAATATTTATTCTAATGAAACACATGTCTTGGATGTTTTTTTGATGATTGCTTTTCTGAAGCTTATGAAATGATGATAAACAAACTCAAAGAAAACTATCCTAAAGCAGAAATTTGGTGTTGTACGCTTAATACTACATATATGTCATCAAACAAATCTTTTAACTTTCCTTATAAGCATAGAGGAATTCATATTGAAGAATATAATACAAAAATAAAAGACATAGCAGAAAATTATGACTGTAAGGTTATCGATTTATACGCTCATCATTTGCCTTGCGATACTATTGATGGTTCGCATCCAAATATGAACGGAATGAATACGCTTGCAACTTTAGTAATAAGAAAAACCGGAGGAAAAGCAATAGAAAAGTTTATCGATTGCGAGAATGGTCAACATGAATACTTTGAAGATGAACAATATTCTGAAGCAGTAAAATATATATGTAAGAAATGCGGAAAAATTGATTTTCTTTGTGATTACTATGATGAATTTTATGATTTAGAATCACCAAGCAAATGCTCCAAATGTCAGGGAGAAATTGAGAAGATAGATCAAACCGGATCATATGACTATTACATGTGCAAAGAATGTGGAAATCATATTTGTGTAAGTCCGTTTTCTATTTTAAGTGAAAATGAAGAAGAGAGTTTGGCAATGAATGAAAGTGCTTATGATTCAGATATTGAATATGTTCGTTTACCAGCTGATATTACACGGGTATTATTTGATAATACCTTGAAACTCTATGATAATGAAATAAATCAAAAAATTGAAATGAAAAGCGAGTATATTGTTGTTGGAAGAAATTCTGATTGTGAACTTCAAATTGACAATAATTACATATCTCAGATTCATGCTTCGTTTTATCTTGAGGATTCTTGTTGGTTCATTATGGATAAAAATTCGATGAACGGTACATGGCTGAATGGGAAAAAACTTAAACAGAACACTAAATATGAGCTTTATCCGGGTGATGTCATCAACTTTGCAAAAGTAAAAGAATATGTTTTTTATAAAACAATAGATGACGAGCCACACGAGTATAGTGAAGATGATTTGCTGGGCATTTTGGAAGAAGCAACAGCAAAATATTATATTGATAATGACGATACAGACGCTTTAAAAATAATCGCATTAACCATGGCAGAGGTCCCGATTTACTTTCCGATGGATTATGATTTTAACGAAATGTTCGGAAATATTGATCCTCTGCAGTTAATAAAAGGCGACATCATAAACACTACAAAAGATGTCAAAATGAAAATTATCACTTTGCAAGTTGGTGATGAAGAAATTGTTCCGATGTTTACATCCTCCGAACAGGCACATAAAGGTCCGGCGGTAAATATTACAAGGTTATATCCACATGACTATTTGCCAATTGTAATATCTATGAATAAATCATTTGCCTTGAATCCATTTGGAAACAATCCTATTTCATTGAAAATTGAATTTTTGAAAGATATTGTGTTCCCGCTTGTACAGGAAAAACTGCAAAATAAAAATGAAATCAAGGATGAAAATTCTGATGATATTAAAGCCGGTACTGTGCTTAATAACAGATATGAGTTGTTAAAAGAAATAGGAAGCGGTGGCTTATCAACTGTTTATTTAGCGAGAGATACGAGAATTAACAAAGCTTGGGCCGTTAAGATTGTTAAAACTGAAACTAAAAATAAAGTTAATCAAGTTCGTGATTCTATAATTCAAGAAGCTCAAATGATGAAATCATTTAATCATCCTTATATACCTAAAGTAGCTGATATTATTAATACATCCGGATATTTAGCTATTGTAATGGATTATGTTGAGGGGGCAACACTTGAAAATATAGTTAAAGAATATGGCCCTCAGTCTGCGGAAATGGTTATAGAATGGGCAAAGCAACTTTGCGATGTTTTAGGATATCTTCATTCTCAAAATCCACCTGTTATTTACAGAGACATGAAACCGGCAAACATTATTCTTAAACCAGAAGGGAATATTTCGATAATTGATTTCGGAATAATGCGTACATATAAACCCAATCAAAAATCAGATACAGTTTGCTTGGGGACAGCTGGTTTTGCAGCACCAGAGCAATTTGGTACTGCTCAAACTGATTGCAGAAGCGATATTTATGCTTTAGGAATGACTATGTACAACCTATATTCAGGGATAAGACCTAATGGGAATAGTAACATAGACTTGGGTAATAAAAACGACGCCCTTAGTAAAGGTTTAATTTCAATTATTAAAAAATGTACTGAATTAAGTCCTGATGATAGATATCAATCATGTAAAGAACTTGCAAAAGATCTTGTATATCTTAAACAAAACGGTCGCTTAAAGAAAAAATTTAACATCTTTAAAAAGTAAATGATATGGAGGTGTTTATGCATTTTATTTAAACGGCTGTTACACAGCGGTATCAACAAAAAATATATAGTTATTTACCGTACGGTTAATTGTATATAAAATAGGCAAAGGGTTGTTTATACAGCTCAAAGAAATGTTATTGTAAAAATAACAAGATAAAATTATTGAGAAGTATAGGATTTAATAGCAAGATTTTGTTGCCGATTGGAAAAATATATTTAGATAAATTATAAAGGTTGGGCAATATGCAGATTTTTTTGCATATTGCCCAACCTTTTTTATTAAAAAACTTCAAAATGAAAACGATAGACATTATTAAAATTTATAATAAGTTTTGAATGTGATATTTTGCAAAATAAGAAATATTTATATCATCCTCATAAATTATACGTCCTGGTTGTTCTGAACTGTTTCTAATTTTTAAAAGAGCTTTCAATATATCTGGAACAGAATTTTTATCAACAGCTTTTAATATTAAACTCTCATTAATACAGTAATACTCACCCAATTCATGATTTACTATATATCCGCATTTATCAAACAAATTATTTACGTCTTCATCGTTATCTTTTAATTCCAACAATTTATCTTTGCGAATAAAACAGTTATCATTTGTAATTTTTAGCAAGCCTTCTATAAGAAAAAGCTTTTCGTCAAGAACCTTATTTCGCACAAGTACAAAGTTTCCAAACATAGGAGGTTTATCATTTAAGGAAGAGTTTGTTACTAAAATACCCTTTCTATAATACATTTCAGCCTTGTTATACTTTTTATAATCAAAATACAAGAAGAAAAATCCACCGCTATCTCTAGTGAAAAGTATGAAAATATTATTACAGTTTCTAATAAGAATTGGAATTCCTTCAAATTTTACATCATAGTTATATGCTTCGCCACTATGGTTTATTGATTTCCCGTGATATACAAGTACAGCTTTTCCTTCTTGTATATTTAAATCAAAATTTATTATTTCATTTGAACCGGGATTATAAGAATACATATATCCATTATATTTTCCAAAATAAAGCGGATCATTTAAAACAACAAACTTTTCACCATCAACCATGTTTTGTGGAGATGGCATTGTTTCAAATTCAGAATCAGGAGCAGAAAAAATATAGGAAGTATCTAAATTAAAAAGTCTACACACTGCTAGAACAGAAAACAAATCTAAGTTTGTGTAATTCAAGGATAAGGTCTTATTCAATGTATTGTAATTAATATTATAACCTAATTCCATGTCTAAAATTTTTTTATATACGGCATAAACATTTGTACCTGTCACTTCTACCAAACGATTTTTTATAGCATAAATTTGTTTGTCTTTTTCACTTAAATTTTTAAAATCGAATTTCATATAAACACCTCTTTCAAATATTATAAATGATTTTTCAATTTTTTGCATTATATTTTCAATTTTTTATAAAAATTTGAATTAAATTTGAAAATCGAATTCATTCATAGTTAAATGACTGATTATTAAATATAGCTTACAATAAAAAAAAGAGAATCTTTAGCCAAGTGCGCATAGGTTGAAGGATACGAAATACTGATTCACTTTTTACAAAAAAGATGGTTAGTATCGTAGCCTTGTTTGCTTATGCCATTATTTAAACAAGTTGCTTTTTCAAGTCCTTCTTAAGATTCGGAAAGGACTTATATGCTACGCACTTGGCAGCCTTACATAGCAAAGTATCCATAATAGCCTTTCTAAATTTTATAAAAAAATTTAGAAAGGAATATTATGAAATACGAATATAAATTTTCAGATATAAGTGAAATCATAGAAATTGATGAATATTGGTACAGTTTACTTAAATCTTTCGATAGAAGTGAACACGCAAACGACAAAAAAGAAAAGCGATATTCATTGAGATTTGAAGCCTTTCTTTTTAAAGGAAAAAATTTTGAAGATCCTAACTGTAATCTTGATAATATTTTGCTTGATAGATTTAAGAAAGATGCATTAAACAGAGCACTTAACTGCCTTAGTTTAAAGCAACAGGATTTAATTGCGGCAATATACTTTGATGGAATATCTGTTAGTGAATATGCCATTAAAGAAGGTGTTGAACAATCCGCAATATCACACCGTCTTAAAACTGCCAAAAAAAATTTGAAAAAATTTTTAAAAAAATCCTCATAAAATAGGCTTTTTTTGTCCGTATAGTGAAGAAATTCATTTTCTTCAATATATGGACCTTGAAAACTGAATACAAGATACAGCAGTTACATTGCTCAGTTATCCGAGCTGTCTCAGGTAAAAGACAAGGGCGAAGACGAGCTGCGTGACAATGATACTTCCGCAAAGCGGGCCGCGCGAAGGGGCCGGTGAGATTCCGATGAGGGCCAATACCATGGTCGGCTGTTGTATACCCAAGCATCAGGGGTGTCGTGGACAAATATGATGATAAAAACTCAAGTTATTATACGCAAAACACAATAACAGAGCAACGCTGTTATTGCCAACGGCGTTGCTCTTACTATACAGGAGTAACACGATGATAAATGCCAACAATCATCAGTATGAAACAAGAGAATTTGCGGGATGCAATATCAAGTTGTTTTTTACTGAATCAGAAAACAAAGAAGTAAAAAGTTATGTACTTAACAATTTACTTGACGCCTTTGAAAAGAGAAACAATATTTGTGGTGACTACACTATTTAATAAACGTATGCTGGACGCAGGAACTTGTTTCATATATAATAGTATATAGATCAACGATCCCTGTACCTTGAAAACAGAATAGTGCGGTCCCACATTACTATAACAACAGAGAATGTGAGGACGATAATATGAAACGAGTTTATTGCTTATACAGAGTATCTACCAAAGGTCAGGTCGACAAGGATGATATCCCGATGCAGAAAACAGCCTGTCATGAATTTGCCGAACGGCAGGACGGATGGGTGATCGTAAAGGAGTTTTACGAAAAAGGCGTATCAGGATATAAAGTATCGGCTGAAGACAGAGATGCCATTCAGGACATAAAGACAGCAGCCGAGCGAAAAGAATTCGATATCCTGCTTGTCTTTATGTTTGACAGACTTGGCAGACGGCAGAATGAAACACCGTTTGTTGTAGAATGGTTTAATCAGCAGGGCATTGAGGTTTGGAGTACACAGGAAGGGCAGCAGAGATTTGAAAACGAAGCTGACTATCTTATAAACTTTATGCGTTTCTGGCAGGCTAACGGTGAAAGTCGCAAAACTTCAACTCGTGTTAAAACAAGACTCAGCCAATTAACTGCAGAAGGAGTTTATACCGGTGGAAATATACCGCATGGCTATAAACTCGTTCCTAGTGGCACATATAACAAAAGAGGAAAAGAACTCAAGCAGATTGTTATTGATGAAGACGAGGCTGAACTTGTTAAACTGATATTCAGTAAAACACACAAAGAAGGACTCGGCTCACACCAACTGGCTACCTTGCTAAACAATAAAGGTGTTCGTTCCCATAACGGAAGTAAGTTTCAATGCAATACGATAAACAGAATACTTAAAAATCGTATGTACTGCGGATATTTAATATCAGGCGAAACAACTTCTCCTCATCTGCCTTATCTGCAGATAATCGATGAGCATGAGTTTAATGAAGTACAAAAAATTCTTAAACAACGCTCAAAGAAGAACGATGAAAAGCAGCAGATAGCCAAGACCACAAGAGGTCATGCATTATTATCAGGTAATGTATATTGTGCTCATTGCGGCGGACATATGATATCAACAAGTCATGTTGAAAAATATACTTGTGCCGATGGTTCGGTAAGAGAATCAAGAAGAACAAGATATATGTGCTTAAATCGCACTCGTTCAAAAACTTGCAGAGAGGCACAGTCAGTGTATTCAGCAGAAAAGGTTGATAAAGCTGTGGAATCGGTTATCTTGGAATATCTTGAAAAAATCAAGCAAACACCAAAATCAATTGCTGTTGAAAAGCGATACCAAGCCGAGCTTCAAGCAATGAGAAAAAAGCTCAATGAGTTAAAAAAGGATAATGAAACCTTAAAGAAACAACTCATTGAACTGTCAGGAGAAATTGCTAACGCACTAATGGGCAACAGCAAATTCACTCCCGATATGTTATCAGACGCAATTGAAGCCACAAAGAAAAAGATTTCCGACAATTCAGAGCAGATATCTGACTATGAACTTAAAGTAGGAAATCAGCAAACAGCAATAGATAACCTTGATTATTACTATGACAACTTTAGAAGTTGGGCAGACGAATATCAATACGCAACAAGAGAACAGAAAAAGATGATAGCTTGTAAACTTATTAAAGAAGTTCGTATCGGTAAGGATTATAACATTGACATAGTCTTTGATATGAACTACAGGCAATTCCTTGACTGCGAAGAAAGCAATATACCGTCTGAGCTTAAAATAGCAAGTTAATTGCTTATTATATATACATATTATATATATTAATCATTTTCTGGTGTTTACTTCGACACTAACGAGAGCATGCGGCTGTTAACCGCAGGGTCGTTGGTTCGAGTCCAACTTGGGGAGCCAAAAGAAAGGAACCGTAAAACGGTTCCTTTTTTCTTTGTGTTTTAGGAGCGTTAGTGAGGGAAACAGCCCCGCCCCTGCGTGATATTGCTTTCCAGAACAAAATAATGCTATCAAGTCACAACTTACCAACAAATTTCGCGGAAACGGGCGGAGTACAGCGGGGGTCACTCCCCGCTGTATGTGATATTGATTTTGATTTGTTGAGGTAGAAAAATTACTTAGGTTTCTATATATTTTATAGAATTTTTTTTACACCATTGTATGAGAATACGGCTTAAATATTTTTTTCTAAAATCAAAATAGTCTTTCAAATCTTGAGAGGAAGCCGATATTTTATTTTTTTGCATTGAATTTGAATGATTGAAAAATGCTTCTTGAATTCTTTTTTCACTGCAATAGGGCATCTCCAAGAATTCTTCACTCTCTTTGATTGAATTTTTACTATTGCTGTAAATATAAATTTTTTTACTGAAAACAATATCTTTTTCTGTACAGAAATTTATTGCTTCGGAAACAAATATTCCGTCAGTGGGAACATATAGGTTGTTATCGTTGGTTTCCTGTTCAAGAATATAGTGTTCCGGCTTAGATATTTCACTGTCTAAAGCAATACCTGTTTCTTTGCTCCACTTTTCAGCGATGGGTTTTAATAAATTTAAGCAATAGTATTTATAGCTCAAACAATCACTGACCCGGATTGTTCTATTTTTTTGGAGAAAACGTATTTCATATTCTGCCTCTTTTCGTTTTTCTGTGTCGTTTTGAAAACAAGCTAAATATGAGTCGATTTTTCTGCTGTTTATTTTCGTTAAAAAATCATATAACAAATCATCCGATGAGATATGCAGCAGCGGAAAATACCTGTTTGTGTCCACTCCTTTGTCTGTATTTGCTTCGTCAACGATTGCTTTTGTCTCAGAATCATAATAATATTTTTCTGAGTAAAGCAACTGATTTGGCAACGAATAATATAGCAGAGTATGAATTTGCAATTCAGGTAGTTTGATTACTGTAAAGTCGGAGCATTTTGAAGTGAAATAAAATAGTTCGTTCTTTTCATCACTCAGAAGCAAATGGAATTCAAAACTATCATTTTCAATATAAAGTTCATCAGCCAAGCATATTTTGTCTTTCAAATCACAATTTTCAATGATATTTTGATCTTTCAGAGTGATTCTTATTGCCTGCTTATGATCAGATAACAGGATTTTAATAGATAAACGATGGCGATCATTCTTTATACTGATGATCTCGGCGTCGTGCAGTGAAATATCTCTGTATGTTTTTGGAAATTGATATTTGCTTTTTTCATAATAACGCTTGTAGTCGGTTTCTTTTTCTGAAAAGATGCAGCCGTTATTGTACCATTCTTTTGTAAAATACTTCATACAATTACCCCGTCACATTACAGCAAATAAAAGATGTGCGCCCGGTTATTTTTACTTATATGATAATGGCAGTATTATTCCGTTTCCGTGTAAACACCATCATGCGTTTTCAACAAATTTCGCAGAAACGGATCGAGTACAGTGGGGAGCACTCCCCGTTGTATGTTGCAAATGAACATTAATTAAGATCGTCTATATAAGTTATTTTGTTCTTTTTGCACCATTCGATCAGTATCGGTTTTAAATAATCTTTTGCATAATCGAAATAGTGATCATAAAGTAAGTGATCATATTTTTTATTATAGTCAATAAAATATCGAAATTCGACTTCAAAATTATTGCTTTTATGCAACATCTTTTTTTCTTTATCTAAATGATAATGATCTAGAAAAGAATCGTAGATCTCAGAGTCCCGAATATAAGGAAGAAAAACGTAATCTTTATATAAGGTTAACTTGTGTAAATCTACTTCCGATGCTTCTACAAGTTCGTTTTTCTTTTTTAGATAGACCATTCCGGGTGAATCCATATTGGATATAAACAATTTTAATGATATACTCATGGCTTTGTTCCGTTTGTGATTTATAATTGTGTATACTGAATTTGCTTTTCGTAATCTACTGGTCCTCCACACCAAATATGTATTATGTGATTAGCGTCATGATAATGTGCATATTGTCTGTTTCCATGAACTTCGGGTTTACTTTGTATCTAAAAAGCGGCAAGAGCTGCAAAAACGATTGTGCTTCCAATATCAATAATGCTGTTGTTCATGTTTTCAACAAATTTCGCGGAGACGGGCGGAGGGCAGCGGGAGTAGTACCTGCTGTATTCTTTAATTCAAAGACTGTCTTTATTCTATTGAGATTTTCTGAAATTCAATATAATAATTTGAACCTGATGGACAACAGACTTCATGCGAAAAACGTTTATCACTGATTTTGTAAAACTCATCGATTCCGTATTCATCGTGCCGAACATCCTGAAAATGATTTTCATTGAAACAGCACTTAAAAGATTGAACATTTTGATATTTTATGGTTTTGCTTTGTTTGGTGTAATCGTCATACAGCGTAACGAAAACAGTATTTCGTTTTCCGTCATAACACTGTTTAACACATTGCAAAATCCAGTCGTGGAACCCTGTGAATTTAAAATACTCGGTAATGAATTTTTTTGAAAAAGTATCTCGTATTTCTTTATCAAAATACTCATTATATTTTTCTGTTTCTTTTTCACAAAGATTTACAGACATTTCGTCATTGCCCAGATAATGTTCTATTTTTATGAATCTCATATTTTACCTTCCTTACAGCATTTCCTTAAATTTACGGTGCGGTTGCAAAAGGAATTAAAACGGCAGCAAAAACTATTTTCCAATGCCCCTTATTGCGCTCCGATTGCGGTGAACTCAATCGCATCATTTTCGTCCGTTTCATCTTATATGTGCTGTTTTATGGGATTGAACAATTATCGGTTTTTTCTTTTCATTATCTCATCGACAAGTCCCAAATTATCTTCAACCGCAAATGCAATTCTGTTGTTATTAACAAGCTCGATAACAATATAGCTTTGCCATTTGGATATATACATTTGAGTTTCCCAAGCCGTGAAATGACCTTTACCGCTATATATATTTATATTCTTTATTTGCCAAGTATAAAAAGTATATTTGATTCCTCTTATGCTATGAAAGTTTCCTCTGACAAAACAACCGTTTTTTATGACTATTTTGTTGTCATCAAAAATATATACACCTTTTTTGTGAAAACATAAAGTAAATTAAATATAATCCACCCAAAGAGAATGATTAATATACAAGCGATAAATCCGTGTTTGAATTGAATCGTTTCATATAAAATTTTATCTATCAGTAATGCTATTACTAAATAAAACGGCAAAATACGCCTGGTTATAGTTATTGCGTTCGCACTTGCAGCAAGAAAGAGGTTGATTATTTTATTTCCAATGGTTGGGTATGAATATTTATAGAAAATCACTTTATCTGTATTTTTCATATGTATTCACCGTTTATATATTTAAAGAAGCTGTCGGGGGAGATGAATCTGCCCCACTCGGGATTGTAGTAACGGCTTTGCAGGTAGTAATAGCCTGTTTCCGAATCGTAGTAATAACCTCTGTAACGCAGAGGGTTTGTTTCGGCTATCTCTTTTTCTTCCTGTGTGCCGTAACGGGTCAGCGTTTCGATTGGCTTGCCCCATTCGTCATAGGTGTACTGTACGAACATTTCGCCCTGCGAATCCGCTATTCCCACAACATCGCCGAGCTGGTTCGTTATGTAGAAATACTGCACGCCGTTCAGCACGAAGCCGAGCGGTACGCCGCCCGCGCCGTACTGGAAGAAAATGACATCATCGCCTGTTTTCTGTGCCAGCAGCAGTCCGCCGGTATAGTAGAACTGCGTTGTTTCTCCGTTTACGGTCTTTGAAAATCTGATTCCGCCCTCGTCGTAAACGTAGCTGTATTCCTTTTCTCCGTCCTTTATGCTTTCAAGCCTTGTGCCGTGGCTCCAGCTGTATGTTTTATCGCCGTATGCGCGCAGATTGCCGCTTTCGTCATAGGTAAGCTCTGTGCCGTTTACGGCAACAAGCTGATCCTTCCAGCCGCTGTTTGCATAGGTGAAAGAAGTCGTTTCTTTCGGAGTGAGACCGTTGAGCGCACCTGTTGTGTAATCATACAGCTTTTTGGAGAGCATATTGCCGCGGCTGTCGTACTCATATGACGAGGTGGAGCCGGAAGCGCTGTTGTCCGTTCTGATGAGCTGATCACTGTCATCATAGGCGTACCGGGAGATTGCGCTGCCCGAGCCGCTGCCGGTTATCCTGCCGTCTTCGTCATATTCCAGCATAAGGTCAAGTGTGCTGTTTCCGCCCACGGTTACCGATTTCTTGATATTTCTGCCGTCCTCATCATAGCTGTAAGCGGCAGGGAGCACAACGCTTTCTCCGGCGGTTATACCGTCTGACACAAGCACATCATTTTCGTCCGTTTCCATTGTGTATGTGCTGCTCAGCTCACCGACGGTGTTTTTGATCTGACTGCCGCCCGAGGATATGGAGAATGGCGTGCCGAAATATATGCCGCTCAGTTCGGCTGCGTCATTTTCTGTTTCGTCATGCAGCTCTGCTTTCTGATCGTTCGGAGCAAGATAATGAAGCCACTGGTACGGATCATCGGGATCAAGGTCATATGCCGATACCTTGTTGTTCTCTTTATCATAGAGGTAATGCAGCTTCGTCTCTTGATTATATGTTTCCGGCAGCTTCTGTATCGGGTGGACTTTCTGCACCCAGTACGCGTCAGGCGCTTCTTCTCCGTTTTTATATATGGTGGTGAGCACGCCGCTGCTGTTGTACTGATAGCTTTCCACATCGCCGTTGGCATAGATCACCTGATCCACATAGTCGCCGTCATTCAGCGTTATGCCCGAATCCGTTACATTGTATGCATAATCAACGGCAGTTTTTCCGTCCACGCATATTTTGTCTATACTGCCGTCATCCAGATAATAGTAATCGTATATATCAAAATGCTTTTTATACAGATTACCGACATCCGTGTAAGTGTATTCGGTTTTAACGCCGTACTTTGTGGTCTCCGACGTGAGGCTGCCGTTTTCCGCGTATACATAGGTGTGCCCTGCCGAGGGGTCGGAATACGTGTTCTCTGACGGGAGCCCGTCCTTAGCAGGATCGTACACATCGGAGTCGATCTGCTGCTTGACTCTGCCGCAACTGTCATACAGTGTTCGGGAGACCGCACCGTCTGTTTCACTGCGAACCTGACGTCCTGCTGCGTCATAAATGAAAGACGAAACGGAAGACTCGTTCTGAGCGGTCAGCAGATTGCCCGTAATGTCATAGGTGTAGTCCGTAACGGAGAGCGCAGTGCCGTTATCCGTTTCGGATGCGCAGGCAATTTTCGTTACATTGCCGTAAGGATCATACTCATATGTGGTTATTGTGTTATTGCTCTTATCTTCAGTCTTTGTCAATAAACCACTGCTATTATAAGTATATTCCATTAATTCATCATATGTCAAGCTTTCGTCATAAGATTCGGGGAACCGTGGTTTAACAGAGCCTGTTTTTGGTGCTGTTTTGGGTTTTTATCTTTTATTGTTGATCTTGTATTGCGCTCGATGCTAAAATGAATAAAGAGGGGGGTATCTGTATGAAAAATAAGATCATCGTGGCAGGAATGGGGCATGGCGGATTGGCAGCCGCTGCGATACTGGCGCAAAACGGCTTTGATGTAACGGTTTATGAGCAAAAAAGCGCAGGCACGCTCGGTTATGACTGGACGGATATTTTTGATCCGAAAGCTTTCGGCGTTGCCGGGCTGCCGATGCCGGCAAACGATCTTTATACATATAAAGAAGATATGACTTTTTATAATCCGTCCATGACTGTGGGGCTGCGGCAGCATGTGCCTGCGTTACAGCGCGAGATCAAAATGGAACGGCGTGATCTGTACGCCCATCTGATTAGCAGTGCTGAAAAAAGCGGAGCAAAGCTTGTGTATGACTGCGCAGTGAAAGGTCCGCTCATGACCGGCAGCCGTGTTGTCGGCATTTCCACGGACCGGGGTGATTTTTACGCTGATCTGGTCATAGACGCGTGCGGTATGGATTCACCTGTCAGAAAAAATCTTCCCGTCAGTGTGCCTGTTGAAAAGAACGTTGACAGGTTGGACAGGATCACGATCTACCGGGCGTTTTTTGACCGTGCCGATATGCGCGAAGCGCAGGATAAGTTTAAAGTGGTTTTGTTCGCGGACGGCATCCGCGGAATCAGCTGGATTGCGGCGGAGGACAGATACACGGATCTTTTGATCGGCCGCTTTGAAAATTTTGATATGGACGAAGTTGAACGTTTTTCCGAATTTCTGCGCAAAACAAATCCTCACTTGGGCAGAAAAGTGCTGCGCGGAGGGCAGTTTGTTCAGATACCTGTGCGCCAGCCGCTCTCTGTTATGGTCTGGGACGGGTATGCCGCGATCGGTGACAGTGCGTTTATGACTGTGCCTCTGATCGGTTCAGGCATTGCAAACTCGCTGCGCGCTTCACGGTATCTTGCCGATGCTGTGCTGTCAGATGTAGATTGCCGTTATGATTGTGAGACGCTCTGGCAGTATCAGGTGCGTTATTTCCGCGAACTGGGGCAGGGTCTTGCGCCTCTTGCCGCAGCCAAACGGCTTTTGCTGAAAATGGATCCGCAGGATATTGATTATTTTTTTGAGTCGGGAACTTTGAATGAGGATAATATCACGATGACCGCAGATTTTCACAGTCTGTTTGATTTGATAAAGTTTGATCCTGCCGATCTGCTGAAAAAAGCCAAAACGATCTGCAAAAACAAAGCTGCTATGAAAAAACTGCTTGAGGGAGTTCCTAAGATCGCGGGAGCAATGGCAGTCAGCGCCGCGGTTCCGCAGCACTGGAACGAACGCGCCGTGCGCAGATGGGCGGAGCACTATAATGCCTGTTTTCGCTGACATATACTGTTCTGTCTGCAGAAAACGTTCATAAAAGTATGCCCCGACTCCTTTGAGCCGGGGCACTTTTTACCTTTATTTATTTTATGCCGCCGTTGTAAGAGACAAAGCCGCATTTATAATCGTCCGTGCCGTTTATTTTATAGATAACAAGATACATGCCGTCTATTTTTGCAGGACAGATGCAGCTTTCCTTTTTATCAAGGCTGCCGATAACCGTTCTTTTCGCCGTATCTGCGTAAACGGTTTCCGTTGTTGAGCCGTTTTTATAGGCTTTTCCGTTCGCGGGAGCATTTTTTACGCCGCCGGCGTATTTTACAAAACCTGCTTTGTGCTTATTCGTACCGTCAAGCTCGTAAACCAGGCAGTAACCGCTGTCTTTTTTACCGTAGCAGCTTGCAGTCTCGCGCGGTGAAAGCATTCCTATCTCTTCAGAAAGGTCGCTTCGCTTGTAAACGATCTCTTTTGTTGAGCCGTTTTGCCATTGAACAGCGTCCGCAAAAGAGCCGCTCTGCGCGCCGGTGATCCGGTTTTGATCTTTTGCGCGCAAAACACCGTAAACATGGTCATAATCGTGCTTGACAAGGTGCATTTCTTTGCCGTTCCAGTTCTGGTCATAAGAATAGAAATAGGAAGTAGTGCCCTCGCCCGTGCAGATGGACATATGACCGGCTGCGTCGCCGACACTGCCGTCCCACACCATAATGTCGCCTTTTTTCGGAACGAAGGACGGTGTGTTTCCTATTCTGTCAAACGCTTTCACAAGCTCTGTGCGTTTCGGATAATCAATCCAGTAGTATTTCGCGTTTCCCCAGCTTCCCGCCTTAATGCCGAAGACCTTGTCAAGATAGAGCTTGATAAGGTCAACGCACTGCGCGCCGTAAACGCCGTCATAATCGGTTGCCTTGCCGTTGTAGGCCGCCACAAATTCAGCATAATTCATTGAGATACCCCCGTTTCGGATTCGCCGTCTGCCGTTTGTTCTGTCTGCGCTTTCAGCTCAGGCAGACTGATAACAGAGGTGAGAAGCGAGAGTATTCCCGACAGTAATGCGGAGGAAGCGACCATGCCCCAGCTTACCTCTCCGAGTGTCATCGCCGTTGTGCCGATGGCGGCAACGGCGGTTTGCGCCATCGTTCTGACCGCTCTTAAGCCGGCAGCCTTGAACCAAGGCGAAAACTTGTTTTTAAGCCATTCTTTCATAAGTTTCTTCCTTTCTTTCAAGGGCGTTAATCCTGCCCTCGTGACTGAGAATTTCTTTGTTATGCGCCTCAAGGCGAAGGAAGATCTTTCTGTGCCTGTCCGCCGCCTTGCTCTTAAATTCTTTCAGTTCTGTTTCATCCTGCTCCATTCGATAAACAAGATGATTGATCCTTTCCGATAACTGCGTCATCGCTTTTGTGTTTTTGGTCAGCGGCACGGCCACTGTGCCTATCAGTCCTGCAATTGCAATTATCACGGTTACCGCAGTCCATTCCGTTATTATCACATCCTTACTCTGTAAACTAAATTCCTTGGATCCGCCGGATCCATAATCTGCGCGCGGCAAGTGCTTCTGATCAGCTTCCCCACACTTCCACTGTGCTTCCGGCGCCAAGCATATAGCCGGCTATGCCGCATTTAATTTTAATATAGCCGATTTTTTTGCCTCCGGCGGAATAGGTGATCCCCGCTCCCTGAACGGCACCTCCCGAACTGTTGGGGCGCGGCGTGTTTTCTGCTATGCCGTTATACCTGTATAAAGCTTCCGTCTCAGTTAAAGTTGTAAACTGCAGGAGGGAGGTGTAGTTTTTGCCCTGCGGCTGAAAAATCTGCTGTGAGGGCAGACCTGTAAAAGCTTCAGAGTCCGGCACGGTGAAAAGCTGACCTTCCTTTGCACCGGAAAGGTTTGCCGCACTGCCGACAGCCCTTATCAAAATAACAAGATTTTCCACACTGAATGCATTGCCGTTCATATCCTGTGTGATTTCAAACTGCTCGACATCGTGCGTTGCTTTTACTGAGCTGATTTTTCTCCATTTGCAGAAATCCCGGCTGTAAAGAAAGCCCGACGAATCCACCGCAACCGAAACAGATTCGTCTGTTACGGCCTTTGCTTTGACTGTGCCGGGCGTTTGGGCGTTCGCTATCGGAAGCTCTACATAGCCGGCAATTTCCTGTCTGTCCTGTTCCGTAAGAGCATAGTTCTCTCCCGGCGGTCCCTGTTCGCCCTGAATACCCGGGTCGCCTTTTTCGCCTTTATCTCCCTTGTCACCTTTCGGACCTTGCGCGCCGGTTTCGCCCTTATCGCCTTTTTCTCCGCGGTCACCTTTTTCGCCTTTCAGCTCTCCGCTTTCAACTTTTGATTTGATCAGGCTCACATCGTCTGCGGCGGCTTGCGCCGCTGAGAGCGCGTCTGCCGTAACGGCTATGAGCTGGCTGTATTCGGACTCAGTTGGTGCGCTCGGTTCCCCGCCGTAAACGGCGGGCTTATTGAAAAAGCTGACAGGGGAGGAGGTTATACGGTAATTTTCCTTTTCGCCGATCACTGAAAACGTAACGTAACCCTCATCCTCAAGCGCCTCGTGCGGAATGACACATGCATCGTTTTGAAGCACCTGAGAGTAGACTGCGCCGCTTTTCGGGTTGCGGAAATATGCCGTTTTAACAGTGCCGTTCCAGTCCTCCGTCTTAAAATCGAACGCGCATTTCGCATAGTTCAGCGAGCGTTCAACGGTGGAGACACTGCGTTTTAAAAGCAAGGATGATGCGTTTACTTCAAGTTCTATTATCATATTCCCACCGCCGTTTTGAGCTGCTGCACGAGTCGTTTAACACTTGCATTTAAAACCGCATACGCATATAAATGATTCATTTTATCTCTCCTTTTTGCTTTGCGGCGGATGCGGCAAGACGGAATTGAAAATCGAAGTCATAAAAGGGGGAGCGTAGTGATCTGCGGTCAATTCCCCTGTATATTCTATGAAAACGAATTTAAAACCGTTACGCCTGCCCTGTGATAAAGCGCACCGCCCCTTGGTGAGATAGACAGGCAGACCGGGCAGCAAAGTATAACTTCGGTAAAGCCGAACCCCTTTTACCTTTTTCGGCCTGTATACAAGCATAGTGATTCGCCGTATCCTTCCGCTGAATAAATGGAAAAAAGAAAAAATACGGCGTTAAATCCGCCGGTTCGGGCAGGTTTAAGCCGTAATTTCCGCTTTTGTATTCAAATGTTACAGGCGAATTTTCGGTTTGTCAAATGATCGTGCTGATTTTTTCACATTTTCGTGTTCAGAGGGAGGTTTTTTACACCGTGCGAAAAAAGTTTTGAAAATAATGTATTATTTTATGCATAAACAAGAAAGATAAATCCGCCCATAAAAAACGGTCAGCCTATTAGGCCGACCGTTTCAAAATAAAAACGCATTATTTTTTCATTGCGCCTTTCATAGACTTAACATATTCATAAACCTTTTCCGGCGCGTTTTTGCCGTATTGCGCCACTATTTTAACTATGGCGGAGCCGACGATGATCCCGTCGGCGTATTTGCTGTATTCAGCTGCCTGATTTGGTGTGCTGATTCCGAAGCCGATGGCAACCGGAGTGTCGGTAACCGATTTTATCGCGTCCGTTACGGACTTCAGATCGGTCTTTATCTCGTCGCGAATTCCCGTAACACCCAGGGAGGATACTTCGTAAATAAAGCCCTTTGCCTCTTTCGCTATCCTCTGTATCCTCTGTTCGCTCGTGGGCGCTATCAGAGAGATAACATCTATATCATATTTGTCCGCAACACAGCTCAGCTCGTCTTTTTCCTCATAAGGCAGGTCGGGAACAATAACGCCGGAGATACCGCTCTGCTTCGCTTTTCTCAGAAAAGCATCATATCCGTATTTAAAAAGCACATTGAGGTAAGTCATAAACACCAGCGGAATCTCGGTCTGCGCGCTCAGCCTTGCCGCAAGGGCAAAAGCGTCATCCGTTGTGGTGCCTGCCGAAAGCGAGCGCAGGTCTGCCGCTTGAATCACGGGACCTTCGGCAATCGGATCGGAAAAGGGGATGCCGATTTCAATCAGATCGCAGCCGCCGCGCGCCATTTGCAGCATTACGTGTTCGCTGGTTTCCATATCGGGATCCCCGGCAGTTGCAAAGCCAATAAATGCTTTTCCGTTTTCAAAAGCCCTTGAAATATTACTCATAGATCTCTTTCCCCCTGTATCTTGCAATGGCGGCAACATCCTTGTCGCCTCTGCCCGAAAGGCAGCATATGATGATCTCGTCTTTTTTCATTTGTGGCGCAAGCTTCATAACGTGGGCAACGGCATGCGCGCTTTCAATCGCGCATATGATGCCCTCTGTTTTTGCGATATACTCAAAGGCGTTTACCGCCTCGTCATCTGTAATCGCCACATACTGCGCTCTGCCCGTATCTTTAAGATTCGCGTGCTCGGGTCCTACACCCGGGTAATCAAGCCCTGCCGATATGCTGTAAACAGGCGCGATCTGACCGTATTCGTTCTGGCAGAAATAGGATTTCATTCCGTGAAAAACGCCGAGTGTGCCTGTTGCCATGGTTGCGGCTGTTTCTTTTGTGTCAACACCCTTTCCGGCAGCCTCACAGCCGATGAGCTTCACCTCTGTGTCATTTATGAAATGATAAAACATTCCGATCGCGTTTGAGCCGCCGCCCACGCATGCCACAACCGCGTTCGGCAGCCTGCCCTCTTTTTCAAGTATCTGCTCACGCGCCTCTTTGCTTATAACGCTCTGAAAATCACGCACGATCGTGGGGAACGGATGCGGACCCATTACCGAGCCGAGCACGTAAAGGGTGTCGTCCATTCTGGAGACCCATTCACGCATAGCCTCGTTAACGGCGTCCTTAAGTGTTTTTGTGCCCGTTTCAACAGGGTGCACCTTTGCGCCGAGCAGTTCCATACGGTAGCAGTTCAGCGCCTGCCTTTCCGTATCTTCCTTACCCATAAAGATCTCGCATTGGAGGCCCATGAGCGCCGCAGCTGTAGCCGTGGCAACGCCGTGCTGCCCTGCGCCGGTTTCGGCTATAACACGTGTTTTGCCCATCCGCTTTGCAAGCAGGCACTGACCGAGCACATTGTTTATCTTGTGTGCCCCCGTGTGGTTGAGATCCTCGCGTTTAAAATAGATCTTTGCGCCGCCGAGATCCTCCGTCATATTCTTTGCGTAATACAGCAGCGAAGGTCTGCCTGCATACTCTTTCAGAAGCGTGTTGAGCTCATTTACGAAATCGGGGTCGTTTTTGTAATGCTCATAGGCTTCTTCAAGCCGTATGACCTCATTCATCAGCGTTTCGGGTATATATTGCCCTCCGTGAATTCCGAATCTTCCTTTACTCATATCTTGCCATCTCCATAATTTTTTTCATTTTGTTATAATCCTTAAATCCGTCCGTTTCCACGGAGGATGAAATATCCACTGCGAACGGGCTGATCGTTTTGATCGCCTGTTCTATGTTCTGCGCCGAGATTCCGCCTGCCAGAAAAAACGGCGTTTCTGTCTTCGGGATATCGTTCCAGTCAAATTGCTTTCCGCTGCCTATTCCCGAATCAAACAGGTAGTATGGGGTGTTATATTTTTGGATATCCGCCGCCGTGTTTTTGCCGCATTTGAAATATTTTATGACCGGCGCGTTTATTCTTTGGCAGAAAGCCGGGCTCTCGTTTCCGTGCAGCTGCACCATGTCAATGATTCCCTCATTAACAAAGAGATTTATAAATTCTTCGCTTTCGTCAACAAAAACGCCCACGGCGGTTATTTTATCGCTGAGCTTTTCCTTCAGCCGCGCGGCTGCCTTTAAGCTGATGCTGCGCCGGAATCCGGGGCTGAGTATGAATCCGATATAATCCGGCAGCAGATCGTTAACATATTCCATATCCGTTTCTCTGCGAAGCCCGCAAATTTTAATTTTACTCACCCTTAAGCTCCTTCAGCGCCTTTTTAATGTTGTCTGCTCTCATAAGCGCTTCGCCGATCAGTACTGCGTCGGTGCCGTTCTTTTCAAGCGCCTCTGTGTCGGCTCTGCTTTTCACTCCGCTTTCCGAAACAAAAAGAATGTCGTCAGGTATAATACTACGAAACCGAAGCGAGTTGTTCACATCCACTGAAAAGTCCTTGAGATTTCTGTTGTTTACGCCGATCATTCTTGCGCCCGCTTCAAGCGCGGATTCGATCTCCGCCTCATCGTGCGCCTCGGCAAGGGCGCTGATTCCGAGTGCGTCGCATATTGAAATATACGCTTTCAGCTGTTGTGTGTCAAGCAGGGAGCATATCAGCAGCACGGCTTTCGCGCCGAGCAGCTTTGCTTCGAATATCTGATAGCTGCAAACGGTGAAATCCTTTCTTAATACGGGGATCTGAACTTCATTCGCGATCTCTTTCAGGTATTCATCTTTTCCCAAAAACCAGTTCGGCTCCGTCAGGCAGGATATGCAGTCCGCTCCTGCCGCTTCGTACTGCTTTGCGGTTTCAATATATTTAAAATCGCGCGATATAATTCCCTTTGACGGACTCGCTTTTTTAATCTCGCAGATAAAGGAAAGCCCCGATTTTTTCAGTGCCTCTTCAAACTCAAAGCCGCCTTTTTTCATGGCAAGTGCCTTTGCTTTTACCTGTGGCGGCGGCGTTCGGCGCATGATTTCCGCATATCTCTGCCGTGTGTTTTCGGCAATGCGGTTCAAAATGTTATCACTCATTTGTTATCCTTATAAAATCCTCAAGCGCTTTGAGCGCCTTTTTGTTGTCTATTGCCTGTTCCGCGCGTTTCATGGCGTCCGCCAGCGTGATGTGCCCCTTTTCCGCAACATATATGCCTGCACCTGCATTGAGCACAACCGCCGTTCTCTGCGCATAGGTTCCCTTGCCGGAAAGCACATTTTTTGTTATCTGCGCGTTTTCCTGCGGAGAGCCGCCCTTAAGCTCGGATTTTTCACATCGTTTGTATCCGAATTCCTCCGGCGTTATGGTGTAATAGCTTATATTGCCGTTTCTCACCTCGGCAACGCTTGTTTCGCCGCAGGCGCTTATTTCGTCCAGGCAGTCGTTTCCGTAGACCACAAGCGCATCCGTAACTCCGAGCTTGACGAGCGCTTTCGCCACCTTTTCCACAAAATCATTGCTGAAAACACCAAGCACCATCATTCTTGCCCCTGCCGGATTTGTGAGAGGACCTAAAATATTAAACACCGTTCGGATGCCGATCTCTTTTCGGACAGGACCCACATATCTCATTGCCGAATGGTACTTCTGTGCAAAAAGAAAGCTTATATTATCCTCCTCAAGTGCTTTTTCCATGACCTGCGGTTCGGCGGAAATGTTGACTCCGAGCGCCTCCAGGCAGTCTGCCGCTCCGCTGCTTGATGACGCCGCCCTGTTTCCGTGTTTGGCTATTTTTATGCCGTCACCTGCAAGCACGAATGCCGCCGTTGTGGAGATGTTGAAGCTTTGGGATCTGTCGCCGCCTGTTCCCACTATGTCCAGCGTATCGCAGTCCGTATCCATTTTTAGCGCCTTGCTGCGCATACCGTCCGCGCAGCCGGCGATCTCCTCGTCTGTTTCTCCCTTCATTGCAAGGGCTGTAAGAAAGGCAGAGACCATTTCGGGCGAGCATGCGCCGCTCATGATCTCGGATACCGCTGTTTTGGCTTCATTATAGGAAAGGTCTTCTCTTGCCGCGACCTTTGAAAGTAAAGTTTTAATCATGATCGTTTCCTCCTAAAAAATTCTGAATGATTCTGCCGCCCTGCTCAGTCAGCACCGATTCGGGATGAAACTGCACTCCGTATACAGGCAGATATCTGTGTTCTACCGCCATGATCTCTCCGTCATCGGTTTGGGCGGTTATTTTAAGCACATCGGGCAGGCTTTCCTTTTTCGCCGCCAGCGAATGGTATCTTGCCGCTTTTATCCTCTGCGGCAGTCCTCTGAACAAAACCGACTGCGTGTCAACAGCACATTCGCTCTGCCTGCCGTGCATAAGCTGTTTTGCGTATCCGATCTCTGCGCCGAACGCTTCGCATATTGCCTGATGACCGAGACATACGCCCAGTATTTTTGATTCGGATGAGAGCTGTTTCACAACTTCTTCGCAGATTCCGGCGTTTCCCGGCGTGCCCGGTCCCGGTGAAAGAATGATATATTCCGGCGCAAGCCTTTCGATTTCGCTCACGCGCATCTCATCGTTTCTGATCACTTTTATATCCGTGCGGAAAGTGCCTATAAGCTGATAAAGATTATAGGAAAAGGAATCGTAATTATCGATCAGCAGAATCATTCGGTTCACCTCCGCTCGCCTCAAGCGCTTTCATAACGGCTCGCGCCTTGTTTATGCATTCTCTGTTTTCTTTTTCGGGAACGGAATCCGCCACGATTCCCGCGCCGGAACGGATATAAACGCGTCCGTTCTTTTTGTAAGCCAGCCTGATTGCAATGCAAACATCCGCGTTGCCCGAAAGGTCTATATATCCAACTGCGCCGCCGTAGATACCGCGCCTGTTGTTTTCAAGCTCGTTGATGATTTCCATAGCCCTTATCTTGGGCGCGCCGGAGAGCGTTCCTGCGGGCAGCACGGCGTCTATGGCGTCCAGCGCCGTATAACCTTTTTTTATCTGCCCTTTTACCGTTGAGCCTATGTGCATCACGTGGCTGAATTTCAGAATATTCATATACTGCTCAACCTCAACGCTGCCGAATTCGCTTATCCTGCCAAGATCGTTCCTGCCGAGGTCAACGAGCATGTTGTGCTCCGAAAGCTCCTTCTCATCGGCAAGAAGCTCCTTTTCAAGCCGCAGATCTTCTTCTTTGGTTTTACCTCTCGGTCTTGTGCCGGCAAGGGGATAGGTGTAGAGTGTGCCGTTTGTCAGCTTAACAAGCGTTTCGGGCGAGGCGCCCGCCATTTCCATGCTGTCTGATGAAAAATAAAACATATACGGGCTGGGATTGACTGTTTTTAGTTTTTCGTACGTGTAAAGAAGCGAGCCGTCCATTTCAGCTTCCAGACGGTTTGAGAGCACCGCCTGAAAAATATCGCCCTCTTTTATATAATGCTTTGCCTTTTCCACCATTTTTCCGTATTCATCTGCATTGAAAAGCGGTCTGAACGGTGATCTCAGTTTCGGCATTTCAATATCTGCCTCTTCGCCGTTTTTCAGAACATCAAGCATGATCTCTATTTCTTTAACTGCACGCGCATAGTTTTCTTCAACTTTATCGGTCTGCATATTGCAGATGAGGAAAATGCCGGAATTCTGATTGTCAAAAGCGATTACCTTATCAAACAGCATCAGATCCATATCGTTAAAATGGGAATCGTCCTCTGCGTCAAGCGACAGACGCGGTTCTGCGTATTTGGCGTAATCGTAGCCGAAATAGCCTACAAGTCCTCCTGTAAAGGTCGGGAGATAGGGAAGCGAAGGGCTGTTGTGACGTTCCAAAATATCGCAAACATATTTTTGCGGCGTTCCTTTTATTCGCTTTACGCCGTATTCGTCCGTTATTCTTATTTCGTAATTTTTACAGGTTATCTCAAGCTTGGGGTCGTACCCCAGAAAGGTGTATCTGCCCCATCGCTGTCTGTCCTCGCACGATTCAAGCATATAACAGTGCGAGCTGATTTTTTTCAGCTTTTTTATTGCCGCCTGCGGCGTCAGGTCCAGTCTGATCTGTGCCGATACGGGAATGGTTCGGTATTTTTTTGCAAGTTCTTTGATCTCTGAAACAGAAGGTCTTAAATCCATACAGCACTCCTCCGAAAAAATATATTTCGCAGAGAAGGGCACGAAAAAACAAAAAGCCCCGGCAGTATATTACAAAGAATATACTGCCGGGGACGAATCATTCGCGGTGCCACCCCGTTTTGCGGAAAAATCCGCACTCTCTGCGAGGTACCAACATACCTCCGGCCACTGACGCAGGCCTCGCGTTGCGTGATACTCGGCAAAAATGCCTTTGAACGCACCCTCAGCGGTCCATTTAGCAAGCCGTTTACTGCCACTTCCCAGCAACGTGGCTCTCTGTGAGTTCGTATCCTGCTTTTATCTCCGCCTCATCGGTTTGGGGATATTTGGTTGTTAAAATAATCATATCATCGTTTTGCCCGTTTGTCAAGCGCACGGTAAAGAATTTTTAAAGTCAACGTGTTACCAGCCGAGACGCACGATCGTGATGGTGCAGCTTCCCGTGCCGCCTCTGAGCGCGGCATTGTGACCCTCGGGCGTGTAAATATCGATTCTTCCTTCTTTGGAAAGTTTGCTGCCGCCGCGGTCAACTACCGTGTAATTGATTCCGTCAACGTTGATTACAGATCCGAGCGGAAGCCAGTTGCAGGCAACATAATACGGGTTTGGCATTCCGTTATATACCTTTTTGCCGGAAGCCGTTACACCGTTTGATTTGCCGCAGCATATAGCGCAGGCACAATAATGTGTGTATTTACCTTTGATCTTCTGACCGAGTGTGTAACCGTTTTTTGACTGAACACCGTTTGGTTCAACGCCCGGTGTTTTGGTGCCGGTATATTTGACCTCGGTTACAGGCTGCCTTGTTACGGTAGAAGCAAGCTCTTCTCTTGCGCTTTCCTCGCCGTTTACATAAGTTATTTTATATGTTACTACCTTTTCGCCGTCCACGCCCTGTGTTTCGGTTCTTGTTTCGCCGATCTCAAGGTCGCTGTCCGTTTTGGTCTGCGTATCATGCTCGATTGTTTCGGTTACGGTAACGGTTTTGATTTCCGTTCGGAAAACAGTTATAACAGTTCCGTCCTCAACAACTGCATCGGCAGCAGGTTCGCAGTAATCGTTATCACCAAGTGTGATTCCAGCAAGAGAAATAACTTGAGCAACCGTTACGGAGGAAACCTTTAAGCTGTAGGTTTCACCGTCTGCATAAACGGTTACCGAGTTGGGTGCCGTAACGGTAATTACCATTCCGTTTTCAACGGCATTATTTGTATCATAGTTGAGCGTGCAGCCTGTAATGTCCATTTCAAGTTCTGCAAACGCCTCGCCTACGGTATCCGCATAAACATCGTATGCTTTGATAACATCGCCCGTTTTTATATTAACGGTGTTTAATCTGTCCACAACGATCGTGCCGCCCTCGCCGGCAGTGAAGCCTGCGATATTCAGCCTGTCATTGGGGCCGAGAGTGATATTTGCCTCTTCAAGGATTTCGATAGGTTCTGTTTCTTCTGTTGCAACCGTGTATTCCGTACCGTTGTCGTTGATAACAACATTGTATTCTGACACAATATCAGCAAATGCGTTTGTGGCAAAGATACAAAAGATAAGAATGAACGCGGTTACCGCTGCAACCATTGCTCTTGATATATGCTTTAATGACGCAGCGCGTGATTCATTAATCATCTTAATCTCCTTTTATTTGCACTTGAGCCATAATATTGGCTGTGCTGAAATCAGCGCAATCATTCTGTATTTGAGCATTTATTTGCCTGCTCATAATCATTGTGCCGGGCGAAATGGATTCGCCTTCAGAGCCTGTGTTTGTTTAGAACACCCGGCGCTCTGCCTTTAGTATTTCTCAAGCTTTTGGCATTATAGTCATTTTTGCATAAGGTGTCAAGGCGTAAAAAAAGATTTTTTTGTGCAATGTGTACAAGGCACAAAAAGGTTACAGGGTTGTAACCTTTACTGCCAATCAATATATTGTGGTTTTTGATTTTATCACACTAAATCGTAAAAGCGATTTTTTGGTCAATTTCCCAGAAATCGCCGAAACGCTCTTTATTATTTTGTAACTTTTTAAAATCAAAAAGTTAAAAATAACTATATATTGTATATGAAATGCAAAATGACGAGATTGCACATCAATATATAGACTTAACTTTTGTAACCTTTTTGTGATAAAACGGAAAATTTTACATATATATAAATAAGTATATTAATTAATATATTATATATACTTAATTACATTATAATATGCAAAAAAACGGTTTAGACAGCACCTGCTGTTTTGCCCTTTTTTCTGCGTTTTTTGATTGACAATAAAAGGAGTATAATATATAATATGACGTAAGAAAAAATCTGTCTCAGTAGCTCAGTTGGATAGAGCGACCGCCTCCTAAGCGGTAGGTCGGAGGTTCGAATCCCCTCTGGGACGCCATGCCGGAGCAAAGCAATTTCTGCTCCGGCTTATTTTTTATAACGAAAAAAGAACCCGCCACAGGATGCTTCCCTGCGGCGGGCTGAATTGTATTCGGTTACTTGGTCAGCGCGAAGTTTTTGTTTTCCTCGTTGATTTCAACAGGTTTGTTGCTGGCAAGCCAAGTCATTCGCTCAAACGGGGTCTGCCCGCCATGGCTCGTTTCGGTGCCGCCGTGATCTGTTGAGATGATGATCAGCCAGTCCTCTTCGGCATATGTGCTGCGTGATTCAATGGTCTTAACGATTTCATATCCCCAGCTGTCCGCTGTTTTGCAAGCCTCAATATAGGCTTCGTTCTGATTTCCGAAGCCGGTGTCATGACCTGCATGATCCGCATGCTCAAAGGTAAAGAAGATCACATCGGGATCATCCTGCGCGGCTTTCTGGATTCCCTGCGGCTTGGAAACATATGAAAGTATCTGATAATATGTTGCGGCGTCGTCTATCTGATGCGTGTATTCCACCGGCAATCCCGTTTCGATAGATGAAACGATGTCCGGCTGATAGCTCGTTGCCGTATGCTCGCGCCAGGAGGTAGTAAACGAAGCCTGCCTGCCTGTTTCGGCGATTTTGGTGAGAAAGGTTTTGGCATTCGGGTCTTTTGTCTGACCGTTATCATTAATCCCGTTATAGTCTGCCCAGCCGCCGGTGAGCATAGCCATCCAGCTCGGCGCAGTCGATGTTGCCTGCTCGTTTACTCCTGAAACACCGCCTGAAAATGTGTGATAAAGACCGCCCATGCTGCTGACATACATGATAGCGCTGTCTTGCATATCCTTGATATTTTCAAGTCCGTCAGCCCGGAAACCGTCATAGCCCAGAAAGATTGCCTTTTTAACGGTTTTTCCCTCCGGCAGAGGCGCTTCAAAATGCTCTGTTATCAGCTTGTGGATGATCGTCTGCGGCAGAGCGTCCTCCACCGTGCTGTCGAAAATTCCCATTGCCTCAATTTCCGAAGCATATGTATCTTCGTTCTTTGTTTCCTTGCTGCAGGCACACAGCGTGCAAAGGCAAAGCGCTGTGGCAAGAATCACGGCAGCTAATCTGCATAATGCTTTTTTCCTTTTCATAATTTTTACCCTCTCTTTCATAAAATCTGCGGCGGCTTGCCGCATATCTCTCAATTCCAATTATATACAAATCAATGTTGTTTTTTCAATTCAAAAATTGGAAATAATGAACGAAAAATGAATAATTAATTTTTTCTTGACTTAAAGTATACTTAAGGTTTTATAATATAGTTGAACGCAATATGGTTTAACTATTAAGGAGGAATTTGTTATGTCAGAGAAAAATGCCGTTCCGGGAAAAGGCGGCGAACGCTATATTCCTTATGATGAACGCACAGGGCCGGAATCAACAGTCTATTTTACAAAAGATCTTTCAGCCGAAGGCTTGCGCCGGATTTTTGAACGCGTTTCTGCGCCGCTCAGCGGAAAGATAGCTGTAAAGCTGCACACCGGAGAGCCGCATGGGCCTAACATTATTCCGCGCCCATGGGTTGAAGATTTGATCAAGACGGATCTGCCGGATGCTTCCATAGTTGAAACGAACACCTATTATGAGGGTGGAAGATATACCACCGAACAGCACCGTGAAACATTAAAGACCAACGGCTGGACTTTCTGCCCGGTAGATATTATGGATGAGGACGGCACTGCCGCGCTTCCCGTCAAGGGCGGAAAATGGTTTGATGAAATGGTGATGGGCAAAAACATTCTCAACTATGATTCGCTTCTTGTGCTCACGCATTTTAAAGGTCACACAATGGGCGGATTCGGCGGCTCGAATAAAAATATAGGCATTGGCTGTGCAGACGGCAGAATCGGCAAAAAGATGATTCACACCGTGGAAGGCTCAAACGATATGTGGAGCATTGCTGAGGAAGAATTTATGGAGAGAATGACGGAATCCGCCAAGGCAACGGTCGATCACTTCAAAGATCATATCACGTTTGTTAATGTTATGCGGAATATGAGTGTGTCCTGTGACTGCGAGGGAGTGGACGCCGCGCCGGTCGTAACGCCGAATGTCGGTATCGTTGCGTCAACGGATATTCTTGCGGTTGATCAGGCGTGTGTGGATCTTGTTTACGCGATGAAAGCGGATGAGCGTCATGACCTTGTGGAGAGAATAGAAACACGCCATGGTCTGCGCCAGCTTTCCTATATGAAAGAGCTGGGAATGGGCAATGACAGATATAAGCTTATCGATATCGACAACGGCGACCGCGAGATATCGCTTAAAGACGCAGTTAAAGATGTTGTGCCGTTTAAAGCGGAATAA
Source organism: uncultured Oscillospiraceae bacterium (assembly GCA_900539845.1). Taxonomy (GTDB): domain Bacteria; phylum Bacillota; class Clostridia; order Oscillospirales; family Acutalibacteraceae; genus Eubacterium_R; species Eubacterium_R faecavium. The sequence goes on from UQDP01000011.1 coordinate 42,376, forward strand.
ATATCTTTTAATAAACGCCTTGCGTAAGCAGGGCGTTTCAGGCTGTCGATAAAGTCGGCTGAACCGCGCGAAAAAATAAACCCGTCTTATAAATAGATAATTGCAGAGGAGCGATGCAGACATCGCTCCTTTTTAGTCTTTACAAAGGAATGAAGCCGCTCAAGTTGAGGACTTGAGCGGCTTTGCGCTTTCCGCCTTTGCCAATTCTACCGTACCATCGTACGCCGACGAATTGTCAAATGCGAAATTCAGCTCGATTTCTCGAACCCTGTTCAGCGTGTAGGGGTACATACTTTTCTTATTTTATAACTTTTTCTACACGCTGAAACGCCTTGCGTAAGCAGGGCGTTTATTTTTTTTGCTTGCGAGGAACAAGCAAAGTAAAAAAATTTTTTTGTTAAGTTGCTAAACAATGCTTGACAAGCGTATACTGCCGCGCTATAATATGGAAAACAAAGGCAGAGCGGGTGATCTTTATATGAAGTGTGAGATTTCAAAACAGTTTTTCGATATGCTCGGCGAAATTGCCGCAGAGCAGAAACAACCGCTTGACTGCGGCGGGGTGCTTTTGCACCGCTCAGAGATCAATCTGATGCAGCTCATAGAAAGCTGCCCGGACGCCAATGTGAGCGCCCTTTCCGAAAAATCGGGAGTAACAAAGAGCGCAGTCACCCAGATCAGCGTAAAGCTGTGCGAAAAAGGGCTGATTGAAACGTATAAAAATCCGCATAATAAAAAGGAAAAATATTTCAGCCTCACGGATAAGGGCCGGCAGGCAAAAGAAAGCTATGAGGAGCTTAACAAAAACGCCTCCATGCAGATGCGCGGATATCTATGCGCACTGAGCGCTCAGGAAAAAAGGACGATAATGGAATTTATACGCAAAGCAAAGGAATATATGCCGCTTTGCAGCTTCAACTGCTCCTGCGGCAAAATAAATGAAGCGCCGTGTCTTGCTGCGCTTGAGGAAGGGAGAAAAACAAATGCTTGAACTGAAAAACATTTCTTTTTCCGTTGAGGATGAGGCAAATAAGAAGCAGAAAGAGATCCTCAACAATATAAATCTAACGGTTGATGAGGACAGCTTTGTGGTTATAACGGGACCAAACGGCGGAGGCAAATCCACGCTTGCCAAAATAATCATGGGCATTGAAAAGCCTTCCTCCGGCTCAATTATCTATAAAGGGCAGGATATAACGGAGCTGAATATAAATGAGCGCGCAAAACTCGGGATAGGCTTTGCGTTTCAGCAGCCGGTGCGTTTTAAGGGGCTGACTGTGCGCGATCTGCTCAGTCTTGCAGTAAACAAGGCAGTTGATACACATGAGCTTTGCGGCTATCTTTCGGAGGTCGGTCTTTGCGCCGCCGATTATATAAACAGGGAGATCAACGCAAGCCTTTCCGGCGGCGAGCTGAAACGGATCGAGATCGCAATGCTTATGGCGCGCGGAGTGGATTTCTCATTGTTTGATGAGCCTGAGGCGGGCATAGATCTCTGGAGCTTTAACAACCTTATAGCGGTTTTTGAAAAGCTGAGGGATGCAAAACATGGCGCGGTTGTAATTATCTCACATCAGGAAAGGATACTTGAGATCGCGGATAAGCTGGTTGTGGTTTCGGGCGGCGAGATCACGGCGCAGGGGCCGAGAAAGGATATTCTGCCGGAGCTTCTTTCTAATTCCGGCGCATGCAAATTCTATAAGGCAAGGAGGCAGCAGTCATGATGGATATAAAGAAAAATCCCGTTTTGGGCGGGATACTTAAAACCATAGCGGGTATCGCGGATACGCCGAAAGGCGCTTATAATATAAGAGTTGACGGTCAGGGAATCGGCCGCCAGAGCACACAGAATATAGAAATCGTGCCGAAGCCGGAGGGCAAGGGCATTGAAATATATGTTAAGCCGGGCACAAAGGGAGAATTTGTGCATATTCCCGTAGTTGTGGATAAAAGCGGTTTTCAGGATCTTGTTTACAATGATTTTTATATCGGCGATCATTCGGATGTTGATATCATCGCCGGATGCGGTATCCATAACGACGGCGAGCATCTTTCCCAGCACGACGGAATCCACACGTTCCATGTGGGTAAAAACGCAAAGGTGCGCTATGTTGAAAAGCATTACGGCGAGGGGAACGGCAGCGGCGAGCGCGTGCTCAACCCGGTAACAGTCGTTCACATGGAAAAGGGCAGCTATCTTGAAATGGAAACGGTGCAGATAGAGGGCGTTGATTCCACCAAGCGTGTTACGAAAGCAGACCTGAAGGATGACGCACGCCTCGTTATCAAAGAAAAGATCATGACGAGCGGCGAGCAGTTTGCCGTAACCGAATTTGCAGTTGATCTGAACGGTGAAAACAGCAGTGCGGAAGTCAGCTCGCGCTCTGTTGCAAAGGGCAATTCAAAGCAGGAGTTTTATTCCGCCTTGAACGGCAACGCGGAGTGCGCCGGTCATTCCGAATGCGACGCCATCATTATGGAAAACGGTTTTGTTAAATCCGTGCCGGAGATCACGGCAAATGATGTGAACGCATCGCTCATTCACGAGGCGGCGATCGGCAAGATCGCGGGCGAGCAGATCACAAAGCTTATGACGCTCGGACTTTCCCGTGAGGAAGCCGAATCGGAGATCATAAAAGGTTTTTTAAAATAAATCAGAAGAAAATTAAAACTGCGGTTCAAAGATGAACCGCAGTTTTTTAACTGGATTTTTCAGCAATACCTCCGAAAAATTTTATCGCGCCGCTTATATCACTGTTGTTCGGGCGCCCTTTTTTTATGCCGCCAAGCAGTTTGAACGGCCCGAATGTGTTGAATCCGGGGCAGTTGTATTCGCCGAGATATGCGGCATTTTTTTCTTTCAGCACATTCATGATTGCGTTCGTATATCCTTTTCGGAATGCCGAGTAAGTATAGACCAAAAACACCTTTTTGTTTTTCGGCAGGAAGTTTTCTGCGCAGCTGATGACCTGTTTGTGAAATTTTGAGTAATAGATCCCGGACGCAAAGCCGATCACATCATAATCTCTCAGATCACACTTGGGCTCGGCGGATACATCGATAAGATCAGCGCCGTATTTGTCCGAGATCGCCTTTACCAGTTTGAATGTGTTTTGATGATGTTTTGAAAAATATACAATTGCTGCTTTCATGATGGTTCTCCTTTTTTATATTTATTCGGTTCTGAGCGCGGTGACGGGGTCTTTCTTCGCTGCCATTTTAGACGGCACAAGCCCTGCAAGCATTGTGAGCCCCACGCTGATTGCAACAAGGATCACGCCGGCAAGCCACGGCAGAGCCGCAAGCCCGGCAACGCCCGACAGATGCTCTATCAGCAGATTTATGGGTATGATGAGCAGAATTGTGATGATAACGCCCATAAGGCCGGAAGACAGGCCGATTATAAATGTTTCCGCGTTGAACACTCTTGAAATATCTGATTTTGACGCGCCTATGCTGCGCAGTATCCCTATTTCCTTTGTTCTTTCAAGCACGGAGATATAGGTTATAATGCCGATCATAACAGATGAAACAATCAGCGATATGGAAACAAAGCCTATCAGCAGATAAGTAAACATATTTATTATCCTGTTAACGGAAGAGGTGATCATGCCGAGCGTGTCGGTATATGTTATTCTGTTTTCACTATTGCCGTTTTGGGATTGCAGTTCGTTATATCTGTCTATCTCTTCAATAATGGTTTCGCGCGAATTAAAGTCATTCAGATAAATGCTCACGGATGCCGGTTCGCTCTCATCGGCATAGCCGAGCGCTTTCAGATTGTCGCTCAGGCTTGATGAGATGCTTGAGGAAAGGCTCATTAAAACGGACATTCTGTTTTCCTCGTCCATTTGCAGCAATTGCCTCCTCTGCTCAGACGATAACGCGCCGAGTATATCCGTTGCGCTTGTGTTTTCGGTTATTTCAATGAATTCGCCGCCTGTAAAAACATTCGTATCCGGGGCGGAAAGCTGTTCTTTAACGATCTCGCTGTTCGCAGCGGCCTCTGAAACGAACTGCGTCAGCGAACTCAGATAGCCGATACTGCCGGATATAAGCTGAGCAGAGGAGTCCTCAGCTGCTTTTAAGATGCCGACAACCTGAATTTCGGTGCCGTTATTAACAAGTTCGGTCAGAAAATCAGCGTCACTTCTTTTGTCCACCCACACGCCGTTTTTCTTTTCGTAGTAATCGCAGGCGCTCACCAGCTTGAATTTCAGATTTAGGATATCTTCATATGTGTAAGACGCGGTCTCGTAATCGGAACTGTTTACGGTTTCGCCCGCCTCGGTCTTGCTTTTGATCTCCTCATATTCATCACGGTCTTTCAGACCCAGGCTGTAAAGCGTTATATCGTCTATCTCATTATTCGCGTCCACAACGAGCACCACCTCGTTATAAGCGGTGGGATATTTGCCCGCAACAAGCTCGTATTGCGATTCGATAAGCTCCCGGTTGCCTATCAGCTCGCTGAATATCTCACTGCCTCCCACGCCGAAGGATTCCTTAATGGATGATAAGTCGGAGGAGGCCGAATCCTCGCTGTTTTCATCGGCTTCTATTTTGACCGCTCCGTCTGCCGTGTTTGCGCTGTATATCTGCAGGTCAACATCATAGCCGTATTGTATCGCCGCGGCATTGTTTTTGATCTTGTTGCCGTTTGTGCTTTCTATACATTCCTGAAACGCGCCAAGGTCATTTGTGGTCTCGTTCAGCGAAGCGGTGCGCATACTCGTTCCGGCAAAGCCTTTCTGATAGATTTTGCCGTCCGAATGTTCCTCGCTTTCCTGCGTTTTTTCGTCTATGATCTCCTGCCGGGTGGAGAGTGCGTCTATTGTTTCGCTTTGTATTGTGATTGGGAAGGAGGACAGCATATCCTCCTCTGTTTGTGCGATATAATCCTGCATGCCGGAAGAGAGAGCCAGCACCAGAGCAATTCCGATAATGCCTATGCTGCCTGCAAAGGCGGTTAAAATGGTTCTGCCTTTTTTTGTTTTCAGGTTGTTAAAGCTCAGGGTAAGCGCCGTCCTGATGGGCATGGGCAGTTTGAATTTTCTGCGTTCGCCGTCTGCTTTTTCCTCTTCCTCATAAGGATCGGTATCCTGCGTTATCTCTCCGTCATGCAGGCGGATAATGCGTGTTGAGTATTCATTCGCAAGCTCGGGATTATGTGTTACCATGATCACAAGCCTGTCTTTTGAGATCTCCTTTAGAAGCTCCATGATCTGAACGCTTGTTTCGGAATCAAGCGCGCCTGTCGGCTCATCGGCAAGCAGTATTTCGGGGTCGTTTACAAGCGCCCTCGCAATAGCGACCCTCTGCATCTGACCGCCGGAAAGCTGGTTTGGTTTTTTATTCAGATGGTCTCCCAGCCCAACCTTTTCAAGCGCCTCCTGCGCCCTTTTTCTGCGCTCTTTGCCCGTAATGCCGGAAAGGGTGAGAGAAAGCTCCACATTTGCTATGATGCTTTGGTGCGGAATCAGATTGTAACTCTGAAAAACAAATCCCACGGCGTTGTTTCTGTAAGAATCCCACTGTTCATCAAAATACTTTTTTGTGGATACGCCGTTAATCAGCAGATCGCCGTCCGTATATCTGTCCAGACCGCCGATTATATTTAACAGCGTGGTTTTGCCGGAGCCGCTCTGCCCGAGAATGGAAACAAACTCACTTTTTCTGAATGAAATATTGATGTTTTTCAGTGCCCTGCACTGAGTCTGCCCCGTATCATATGTTTTATTTATATTTTTCAGCTGAAGCAAATCGCCATCCCCTTGACTTATTATGGTATGTTTATTATACTATGTATAAAAAGAATACACAATAACGCAGATTTTTCTTACATAGTATGCTTGAATATACCTGAAAAGGAGAGTGTAAAGGAATGAGCAAAAAAGAAAACCAGGAAGAATTTTTAAAGGATCTTCTTAATAAGCCGTCTAATCCGAGGTGCCCTATCAGAAAAACGCTTGAGATGCTCAGCGGCAAATGGCGCACGCATGTGATCTATGAGCTATTCAAAAATGAAAGCTGCCGCTTTGCGGATCTGAAAAGGGCGATTCCCAAGATAACAAATACAATGCTTACCGCCGCGCTCAGGGATCTTGAGGAAAACGGCATCGTGAGCAGAAAGCAGTTCAACGAAGTTCCGCCCCATGTGGAATATTCGCTCACGGAAAAAGGCAGGGGGCTTTTGCCGGCTTTTTTTGAGCTTTCAAAATGGAGCGAAAAATATTATTAAAACAGGCGGTCATTAGTTTAATAATCAAATAAAAACGGCGCGGGTTTTACTCCGCGCCGTTTTTTGTTTATGTATATTAGTGATGGAAAAGTCTGATGCCGGTCATAGCCATTGCCATGCCGAATGCGTCGCAGCAGTCTATAACTGCCTGATCTCTTACAGAGCCGCCGGGCTGGGCAACATATTTAACGCCCGATCTTGCGGCGCGCTCAATATTGTCTTCAAACGGGAAGAATGCGTCAGAGCCGAGCGCAACCTTATCCATCTGCTCATGCCACTGCGCCTTTTCCTCGGCGGTAAACGGCGCAGGCTTTTCGGTGAAGTATTTTTTCCACAGGTCATTTTTGTAAAGTTCCTCGTATTCATCGCTTATGTAAAGGTCTATGGCGTTGTCCGCCTCGCATTTTCTGATGCCCTCTATAAACGGCAGGGAGGTTACCTTTTCGTGCCTGCGCAGCCAGAAATTATCCGCCTTGTTGCCGGCAAGGCGTGTGCAGTGAATACGGGACTGCTGCCCTGCGCCCACACCGATCGTCTGACCGCCCATAGCGTAGCAGACGGAATTTGACTGGGTGTATTTAAGCGTTATCATGGAGATGAGCAGATCTATCTTCGCGATCTCGGGTATCTCTTTTACCTTTGTCGGCATATCGTCAAAAAGATCCATTGTGATTTTAGCGTCGTTTCTCTTCTGCTCAAATTTGATTCCGTAAACCTGTTTGGTTTCCATCGGTTCAGGCTCGTAATCGGGATCCATTTTTATGATAAGATAGTTGCCGCGCCTTTTCTTTTTGAGTATTTCAAGCGCCTCTTCGGAATAGGACGGCGCAATAATGCCGTCGGATACTTCCTTTACAAGGAACTGCGCAACAGAAGCGTCGCACTCGTCTGAAAGCGCCGCAAAATCGCCGAAAGAGGAAACTCTGTCGCACCCTCTGGCTCTTACATATGCCTGCGCTATCGGCGAAAGCTCCAGACCGTCCGGCACAAAGCAGACTTTTCTGTCCGTCTCCGAAAGGGGCTGGGCAACAGCCGCGCCGGCAGGGGAAACGTGCTTGAACGAAGCCGCGCTCGGCAGACCTGTAGCCTGCTTAAGCTCTTTGACAAGCTGCCAGGAGTTGAAAGCGTCTAAAAGATTGATGTAGCCCGCGCTGCCGTTTAATATCTCAAAGGGCAGCTCCTTGCCGTCCATATGGATACGGGCAGGATTCTGATTCGGATTACAGCCGTATTTAAGGGTATATTCCGTCATATAACATTCCTCCGCTTTATATAGGATCAAGTATATCTATTTTATATCAGCGCATTGAAAAAAGCAAGAAAAAATGATACAGTATATAAAAGTTAAAACTATACTTAAAAAGATTTGTGCGAAAGGCGAAAACACGTGAAAGGCATACTTGCAGTTAACCATTTTCTGAACACGGAAAAATTCAATACGCTTCACCGCCATTTGCTTGAGAGCGCGGAAAAATGCGGCATCGGGCTTGAGATCAAAACCAATCTGGAGCTGTCAACTTTTACTCCGTCAGCGGATTTTGTGCTGTTCTGGGATAAGGATACAAATCTTGCCGCCCGGCTCGAGAAGACGGGGCTGCCTGTTTTCAACAGCGCAAAAAGCATTGCACTTTGCGATGACAAAGCAAAAACCTATATTGCGCTTGACGGCGTTGTTAAACAGCCGGAGACTGTGATCGCGCCGAAGACTTATTTTAAAGCCGATTTTTCCGAATTCGTTGATCGGGCGGCGGAAAAGCTGGGGCTGCCGCTCGTGTTCAAGGAGTGTTTCGGATCCTTCGGCGAACAGGTGTTCCTTTGCAAAACAAAAGAGGAGATATTGCAGCATATTACAGAGAGACCCTTTATCTTGCAGAAGTTTATTGCCGGTTCGGCAGGCCGGGATATACGAATCGAGGTTGTGGGCGGCAAGGTCGCTGCGGCGGTTCGCCGTGAAAATCAGAATGATTTCCGCGCCAATGTCACAAACGGCGGCAGAATGGAACCGTATACGCCCAGTGAAGAGGAAGAACAGACAGCCCTGACTGCTTGTGAAAGCCTTGGGCTCACATTCGGCGGGGTCGATATTCTGGAGGGCGGTTACCTGTGTGAGGTAAACAGCAATGCCCACATAATCAATATTATGAACTGTACCGGCATTGATATTGCGCCGGTGATATTTGAGGAGATAAAGAATCAGCTTTGAACGGAATTTTGATATACAGCCGAAAAGAGGCAGAGCGCAATGCGTTTTCGGTTGCGCAGTTTAAAAAATATCTTGATATCAGCCTGGTTTATGAGGAAGATGTTGATCCTGATATGCCTGCCGGGTTCGTTGTTAACAGAACGAATCACGCGGATATTTCCGAAAGCTTTGAACGGCGCGGCATAAGGGTGTTTAATCCGGCGTCGCTGACGCGCCTTGCGAACAACAAGCAGAAATGCTATGAATTTATGCGTAAAAACGGCATAGAGATCATGCCGATAGATCAGACGGAACCGCCGCTTGTGGAAAAACCCGTAAACGGAAAGGGCGGTGAAGGCGTGCGGTTTATCGAAAGCGGTAAAGTAGAGATCAAACAGGGCTTTGTTTATCAGAAGCCCGCGTCCGATCTCGGCAGGGATCTGCGTGTGTGGCTGATAGGCGGTAAGCCGATCTGCGCCGTTCTGCGCAAAAGCGATACGGATTTTCGTTCCAACTACTGCCTCGGCGGCAGTGCCGAAGTTTATGAGCTGAGCGATGCGGAAAAGAGACTTGTTTGCCGTATCGCTTCGCTCGTGGATTACGATTATATCGGAATAGACTTTGTTTTCAACAACGGAAAGATCGTGTTTAATGAGATTGAGGACACGGTGGGCGCGCGTATGGTCTATGCGAAAACGGATATCGATATTCTGCGCCTTTATTGCGAATATATAGAAAAAGAGATGGGATAAATGGAAAAAATCGTTATTGTCGGCTTTGATAACACGGCAGAGATTGAGAAAAAATACGGCGGAAAGGTTCGGTTTGATTTTAATATTAAATGCGAAAGCAATGCCGAAAAATATGAATACTCAGCCGTTTTTATAAAAAGCGGCACAGAGGAAAGCGTGATCAAAAGCTGGCTGGGCAATGAACATCTAAGAATAGCGGCGGATGAAAACGCCCTGTTTGCGGAGCTGGATTTTTTCCTCGGCATACCCGAACCGCTGGAGATAGAGCGGAAATTTCTTGTGGAAAAGCCGGATGAAAGCGAACTGCTCAAATACCCGCTGTGCGATTTTGTTGATATTGCGCAGGCTTATATTCACAATGGCGGCGCACGTTTTAGAGTCAGAAAACGCGGAAAGGGCAGTGACTTTATTTATATAAAGACCGAAAAGATAAAAATTTCGGAGCTGAAAAGAATTGAAAAAGAAAGCCGGATCACCGAATCGGATTATCTGGACAATATCAGGGGCGAAAAGGTGCTTTATAAGCGCAGGTATCTGATTTTATACCGCGAAAAATGCTTTGAGCTGGATATTTTTCCGTTCTGGCAGGATCAGGCCCTGCTGGAGATCGAGCTGAAAAGCGAAACGGAGGATTTTGAACTGCCGCCGTTTCTGCATGTGATAAAAGAGGTCACTTTTGATAAACATTACCGCAATTCCGTGCTCTCACAAATTTACGGGATCCGGCAGGGATAACTGCACAGGCTGTTTAACAGTTCTTTGCTTGTGTAAAATTCACACATAAGGCAGGATATTTTTGGTAAGTTGCCGAATTGATTTAAACAAATATTCTTTTTATAATGTAATTATAATATTATAAATGAAGTGATGTTTATGAAAAAGCTAAGTTTCGGCAAAAATCAGCTTATGTCTCTGTTTGCGCTCGGCATAGTTATCGTGTGCTACGCAGGTGAAAAAGCACTCAAGCGGCTTACCCCGTGGAGCGAGACCTCGGCGCTGATTCAGGCATTTGTGTTTACACTGGCGCTCGCCGCGGTATTTCTTATCCTGCTGAAAGCCAAAGACGCGTATTTCGGTCTTATCTCAGGTATTTTTGCCTTTAAGATCATGCCGCCGGATATTGAGATGCTGCGGCAGACAAATCTGGACGCTGCCTGCGTTTATTTCATCGTACGCAATATGGCGCTCGTTCTTTTTCTTTATGTTGTTTATAAGCTGTATGTTTCCCAAAATAAGACGGACGGGCATATACGGGCTGTTCCTGTCGCCGCCCTTCTGCTCGTAATCCCGTTTGTTTCCGGTGTTTCAAATGATCTGGAGCAGTACGCCCTTATCAAAACGGGAAGCATGATGCTGCCCTATGCGCTGGATGCAGGTTCTTATATAGCCGCCTGCGCCGTGCTTGCGCTCGTGTGCGTTGTTTTCAAAGATAAAAACGCGGCGCTGATCTGTGATTTTTCGATCATCGGGTTTGTCATTGGCGGCGCAAGAAAGCTGTGCTCCATAATCATAATCTCCTCGGCGGGCCAGCATTTGAGCAAATCGTATATCTGCTGGGTCGCAATATATGCCGTTCTTATTGCCGCTTTCGCCGTCGTGAGAAAGAAAACTGCTGATTCCGCCCTGATCTTTTCAGGCAAATTCGTTCAGCAAGCATAAAACTTTACCGGCTGTGAAAGATACACCGCCGGTCAGGCTGTCGATAAAGTCGGCTGAACCGCGCCGACATATCATTTGAACATACAGACAACGAAAAAAACAGCGAACAGATGAATAAAGTCTTGTCTGCAAAACTGAAAACTCCAAAATGGTAAAATGCCGCATAAACCTAGTGTTTATGCGGCATTACGCTTTCCGTTTTTTGCTCGGGGCAGTACCGTTGTACGGCGCCTGCTCGAAAAAAACGAAATTCAGCTCGATTTCTCGCAGTCTTCTCAGCGTGTAGAACTGCACTTTTTTCTGAATAAACACCTTTTTTTACACGCCGAGGCGGCAGAGAAAATCTCTGACGCCTAAAAATTTAAAAAAAGTCTTGTTTGTGACGCCGCGTAATGATTTATAATAGGTGTCAGGAGGTAAATAATTATGGCAAAATACAGAGCAATTCCGCAAGGGTTTATGACAGTTGGAGAAGTGGCAAAGAAAATGGGAGTTACCGTCCGTACTCTGCAATACTACGATAAAGAAGGACTGTTTTCCCCATCGGCAGAAAGCGAAGGCGGACGCAGGCTTTATACCGATAAAGATTTGATTACACTTCATCAGATTATTTCTTTGAAATCACTGGGCTTTTCTTTGGACGATATAAAAGAGCGGTTGATCTCTTTGGAAACATCGGCTGATGTTGCAAATGCTCTTACAGAGCAGGCAGATGATATACGCCAAAAAATAGAACAGCTTCAGGCTTCGTTGTCAGCAATAGAACAGTTAAAAGCAGAAGTTTTACAAATGCAGACGGTCAACTTTAAGAAGTATGCAGATATTATTGTCAATCTGCAAATGAAGAATGACTCTTATTATCTTATTAAGCGTTTCGATGATGATACGCTCGACCATATACGCAGTCAATTTGATAAGGAAAGCGGCTTAGATTTTATGGACAGATTTAACCGCCTAAGTGATGAAATCGTACAGCTTCAAAAAGAAAATGTACCACCCGAAAGCGAAAAATGCCAGCAGGTTGTAAAAGAATATTGGGGATTGATTATGGAGTTTACAAATGGCGATATGAGTATGCTTCCAAAATTGATGGAAGTCGGTAACATTGATACTGCCACAAACGCTTGGGAAGAAAGGCAGAAAATCGTTAACGCTTATTTAGAACCAGCTTTGCAGGTCTATTTTTCAAGACTTGGAACAAATCCCTTTGAGGAGGTGAAACCGTGAAAGACGCAATACAAGTTCGTGAATTAAAGAAAAGTTATGGCAGCCATATGGTTCTTAAGGGCCTTGATTTTCAAATTGAAAAAGGAGAAATTTTCGCTCTGCTCGGCGTAAACGGAGCAGGGAAAACGACAACGCTTGAATGTATCGAAGGTCTAAGAAAATATGACAGTGGTGCGATTACTGTAAACGGGAAAATGGGTATTCAGCTACAATCATCATCTTTGCCCGCCCATATCAAGCCAATGGAGGCTGTAAAGCTGTTTGCAAAATGGAATAAAACAAAAATTGATGATACCATGCTTAACGGTCTTGGTATCAAAGAAATGGAAAAGAAGCAGTATATACAATTATCCACAGGGCAAAAAAGACGGTTACATCTTGCTCTTGCACTTATAGGTAATCCCGATGTTATTTTTCTCGATGAGCCGACTGCGGGACTTGATGTCGAGGGTAGACTATCGCTCCACGAACAAATCCGAAAGCTCAAATCACACGGAAAAACAATCGTCTTGGCAAGTCACGATATGGCGGAAGTAGAAACCTTATGTGACCGCATTGCTATTCTAAACAACGGAAATATTGCCTTTTGCGGTACAGCTTCGGAACTGACCGATAGGGTTGGGAGAAAATATTTTATCCATATCAAGACGCAGCAAGGAGACAACACTTTTGAAACGGACAATATCGAAGACACTTTGATTTCTTTACTGGGCAAATTAAAACAGAAAAAAATCCATGTATTAGATATTAAAGTTGATCGTGGCACGCTGGAACAGCATTTTATCGAAATGGCAAGGAGGGAAGCAGAATGAACGGTTTTTTATATGGCGTAGCATTACAGTGGAAGTTGGATATACGCAGTAAATCTTTGTTGGTAACCTGCTATATCGTTCCGCTTATTTTCTTTCTGCTTATGGGTGGTATTTTTACTTCTGTTATGCCTGAAATGAGAAGCACACTGATACAATCTATGATTGTGATGAGTGTTTCAATGGGAGCGTTTATTGGGTTGCCGCCATCGTTGATTGAAACTTATGGAAGTGATGTAAAAAAGGTTTATAAAGCAAATGGAATCCCTTTATATTTAGGTCTTGTTACAATGTTCCTTTCCGCCTTTGTGCATTTGATGATTAGCTGTGCCATTATATTACTGCTTGCCCCGATACTGTTTGAGGCGGCTTTGCCGGAACAGCTTCCGTTTTTCTTTCTTGCGCTTGCCATATACATCATTGTGTCGCTGAGTATTGGAAGTATATTAGGATTGGTTGTAAAAAATCAGGCAAAGCTGACCATGATAGCGCAGCTTGTGTTTCTGCCCTCGATTATGCTTTCGGGGATTATGTTCCCTATCGACTTGCTGCCCGATTTTCTTGAAACCATAGGGCGTATTTTTCCTGCTTCTTGGGGATACCGACTGATGTTAGATCATAGCTTTTGCCTTGAAAATTTATGGTATCTAATCCTTGTATTCTGTGCGGCAGTAATTATATGTGCAATACTTTTGAACAAGCAAAAATCCAAATAGGTCGGAGGACAAAGGTTTTGAATAAAACAGAATGGATATTATGCCCTATCTGCGGTAATAAAACTCGAACAATGATACGGGAAGATACAGAATTAAAAAACTTCCCTCTTTATTGTCCAAAATGCAGAAAAGAAACAATCATCAATGCTCAGGATATGAAAGTCACGCTTGCAGAACACAAATAAGATTTTTATGTATGCCGCCGCATGGGTAACACCATAGCGGCGGTTTTTCGTGCCTATCGGCTGGCTATGTCAAAGGATTTCTTTCTCTGTCTCGGTTGGTTTTTCTGCTTCCCTCTGCCTGAAGCTGGCGCAGGCGTTTCAGTACGCTCTCCCGTTCGGGCGGCTTTGCCTGCTCTTTTTGGGCGGTTTTTCGATTTTTGTATTTGTATGATTTTTCTGCACACTGAAAAAAGCTGTTCGGAAACGAACAGCTTTGTTTTTTAATCCGCAAGGCAGTTGTCAAGAGCCTTTATGATTGCGCTCTTATCCATATCCCTGCCGATGAAAACGATCTTATTGATCCTGTCGCCGTAAGTGGGGTCCCACGCTTCGGCAATGTCGGGATTCATCTGTAAAATCTGTTTTCTTTCCCGCTCCGGGAAGCAGGCGATCCATTTGCCGTCGTCCGTGGCGGTCTTCTGCCTGCCGCTCTGCTCAAAGATGTAAGCCGTGTTCGGGTCTTCCTTTATCCAGAAAAGTCCTTTCGCGCGGATGACCTCTTTCGGCCAGTTCGCAAACACGAATTCTTCGAATTTCTGCTTTGAAAACGGCTTAACATTCTGATAAACGAATGTGCCTATGCCGTATTCCTCCGCTTCACCCTCGCCATGGTGATGATGGTGGTGATGCCCGTGATGTTCATGCTCTTCGTGGTCATGGTGCTCGTGTTCGTGATGTTCATCATGTTCTGTTTCGGAATTTTCACCCTCGCCGCGCATTGCCTGTATCCAGCCCGCGCTTTCAAGAATCCTTTCATAATCAAAGCGGTTGGTGGAAAGTATCTCGCCAACATCCACATTGCCGAACGTGGTCTCGATGATTTTTGCCTGCGGCTGAAGCGCCTTAATAACGGCAAGCACCTTATCTCTAACCTCGTCGGAAACCTCGTCAACCTTGTTGAGCACGATAGTGGTGCAGTATTCTATCTGCTGCACGAGCAGATTCTCGATATCTTCCTCGTCCATATCCTTTTTCAGCAGGGAATCGCCCGCGCCGAATTCGTCCGCCATGCGTTTTGCGTCCACAACGGTGGTGATATTGTCAAGGTAAGCAACTGCCGGCAGATCTACGGACGGGTCTGTGCCGTCCAGCATACAGATAGAGCCTGCAATCGGTCCCGGCTCGCAGATGCCGGACGCCTCAATGAGAATGTAATCGAATTTTTTGCTCTGCGCAAGGCTGATGATCTGCTTCATAAGGTCAACCTTAAGCGTGCAGCAGATGCAGCCGTTTGAAAGGGGCACAAGGTTTTCGTCTTTCTGCGTAACGGCTCCGCCTTTTTGAATAAGCGACGCGTCTATGTTCACTTCGCCGATATCGTTTACGATCACGGCGACCCTGTAGCCCTCCTGATTGGAAAGAATGTGGTTTAAAAGTGTGGTTTTTCCCGCTCCGAGATAACCTGTAAGCAGTGAAACGGGAACAAGTCCGTTTTTATAGTCCATAGTTTTCTCCTTAGTTTGTTTTTTCATTTAATATGATAACACCGCTGTCAAGTCCCGGTTATTTAATACGCTTTTTAAAAGCGGTCGAGTCCATAACGAATCTCAGCACATTGACCGCGCTGCGCTGAAGCTCTGCAAGCGTTATGCCGCCTTTGTCTCCGAGCGTTTCAAGCAAAGTGCCGTCCGGCTTTTTCCTGCCGCTTCTTGCGCCGCCGGGCATGAGCACGTCAACCTGTGCGCGCACCCTGTATGCTTGATCTCTCACGCCCGGGAACTGCGGGCTTTCACCCTTTCGCATCCACCAGTCCGTCATAACATTGCCCTGATACTTCCATTCTTTTCTCAGAATATCGGTGCAGAGCTCATAGTTATAGTGGCTGTAAACGCCGTTTACTTTATTGTAGGAGGTCATAATATTTTTCGGTCTTGCCTCTTTCACGCATATCTCAAAGCCTTTCAGATAGATCTGGCGCAGCGCGCGCTCGGAAACGCGGGAGTCGTTTTTCGTTCTGGCGAATTCCTGATTGTTGCAGGCAAAGTGTTTCGGACAGGCGGAGCCTCCAAGGCTCTGAATTCCGTCCACTGCCGCGGCGCCGATCTTCCCCGTTAAATAGGGGTCTTCCGAATAATATTCAAAATTCCTGCCGCAAAGCGGATTTCTGTGTATATTCATTCCGGGTGCGAGCAAAACGTCGCTGCCCCTTTCAAGCATTTCGGCGGCTATGGCGCTGTAGACCTCTTTAACAAGCGCCGTGTCAAACGAGCAGGCAAGCAATGTGCCGATCGGAATGAGCGAGCACTGCGCGCTCAGGCGTATGCCGGACGGCCCGTCAGTGGTTATAACAGGGGGTACGCCCTTGTCACGAAGGGATTTCAGCACGCCTCCGAACGCTCCTGCATTTCCGGGTGCGCCGAGAGAACTGTTCATTGTGTAATCGCCGCGCGTGAGCGCCTCAAGCTCATCAAGGCTCAGTGCAGCCACAAAATCCTCAAGCGTTATTTTTCCGTCCGCCGCATCACAAAGTGTGCTGTTGCTTGAACAGGCGGGTGTAAACGCTTCCGGCATTTCCTCAAGGATCTTCTGCTTCAGATCCGTTTTTCTGAGCGGACAGGCTCTTTTAACGGGTATATATCCTTTTATGCCTTTAACAGGCGTTATTATATCCAGCTCTTCAACAGGGGCAAGGCATTCGGAAAGCTGCTCATAAAGCACCGTATCACCCTGAAAATAGGAAAATATTTTTTCAGCGTTTCTGACATCCTGCCCAAGATAAAATACATACTCTCCCTCTTCAATCACATAGGAGTTCTCAAAGCCGCAAACGCCCTGTGAATCGTAAGACGAAAGCTGATAAAGCGAAACGTTCAGCGTTATTTTTTGTTCCTCACCGGGCTGCAAAAGCGTAGTCTTCGCAAAGGCGGCAAGCTCCCGAAGCGGATTTCCGAGCCTGCCCTGCGGTTTTTGAAGATAGAGCATAACGGGTCGTTTGCCTGCGTATCTGCCGGTGTTTTTAACCGCGACCTCAAATGCAAAACCGTTTTCGTTTGATTCTGATTTCAGGCATTTTACCTCAAAATCCGTGTAGCTCAGTCCGTATCCGAACGGATAGATGACTTTGGCTTTGGCGAATGTTTCAAAATATCTGTAGCCGACGTAAATATCTTCAGTGTAGTTGGTATAATCCTTGCTGCCGAAATCCGCTGCGCTCGGGTAATCCCCGTATTCCGCCGCAGTGTCTGTAAGCGCGCCGCAGGGATTCACCTCGCCGCACAGTAACTGAGCCGCCGCCGCGCCGCTTTCCATACCGCCCTGCCACAGAAGCAGAACGGCGCCTATCTTATCGCCGAACTCACTGATCCAAGCCAGATCCATCATACAGCCGATATTGAGCAGTACAATCGTTTTAGAAAAATAATCCGTTACCGCGTTTAAAAGTCTGCGTTCATCATCCGTCAGATACCAGCTTCCTTTTTCGAGCGTGCAGTCTCTGTCCTCGCCGGAGGAACGTCCGATTACCACAACGGCGCAGTCGGATTCCTTTGATGCCATGAAAATGTCTCTGGCTTCGATGGGCATTTCAGGATAAAAGCGCGGCCACATACCCCAAACGGAATCGTTTATGGGATTTTCGGCGCACCAGCTCTCATACTGAGCGGCAAGACGTTCGTTCAGGCTGAGATTTTCACAATTCCGGATGCCGTTTAGCAGGTTTATTTCGTACGGTCTGTTTACATCGCCGCCGGAGCCGTAGCCCGTATAGAACCAATTGCACGAAACACGCCCGAAAACGGATACGCACGCTTTATTTTCAAGCGGCAGAACACCGTTGTTTTTGAGCAGAACGGCGCCCTGCGCCGCGGCGCTTCTGAGCAGCTTCGGTATGTTTTCGGCTATGCCTGCCGTGTTTTTATCCGTCTGTGTTTTTTTCTGTGAAACCGAATTGAAAGCGGCGATCACGTCGCCGAATGAATTTACTGCTTTTTCGATAAGATCGGGCATATTTTTCTCCTGTAATCTGTAACTGAAGTGAATTTATAAAAAGTGAACATATTTATATTATCAAAAGCTGCGGAAAACTTCAATACAATACTTGCATTTAGAGTGCCGAAAAAATACTGTGCATTAAAAAAACGCCGCGGGCACAGCCGCAGCGGACAGGCTGTCGATCAAGTCGGCTGAACCGCGCAAAAATAAATTTATTTGACAAATATTGAATTGTGGGGAGCGATGTCCGCATCGCTCTGTTATAATATTTTTTAAAGTAATAAACCCGCCCAAGTCAAGTCCTTGAGCGGGTCTGCGCTTTGAGCCTTTTCCGGCTTTACCGTATTTATGTACGCCTACAAGCCGGCAAATGTGAAATTCAGTTCGATTTCTCGAAGCCGGTTGGTGTGTATTTTAATTGAGCACCTTGAAATCGACCTTGCCTACCTTTGTGCGCGGAAGCTCGTCAATATAAACGATTTCTCTGGGCAAACTCCATTTTGAAAGGTTCTGCTCGCCGAAATGCTTGATCTTGGCGGTGAGTGCCTCTTCATCATCCCTTGCGAACTTCTTGTTTTTAACAACAAAGAGCTTGAGCATCGTTTTGCCGCCGTCTTCCTTGCCTATAACGCAGCAGTCATAGATCTCTGCCATGGAGCGGTAAGTTTCTTCAATGAATGAGGGATAAACAAGGTAACCGCTGATCTTATAAACTCTCTTGAGACGCTGGCGGTAATAAATATCTCCTTTTTCGTCAATATAGCACATATCGCCTGTGTGCAGCCAAACTCTGCCGTCCTCGTGCGCAACAAGCATTTTTGCGGTCTCCTCAGGATCGTTCCAATATCCCTGCATAAGGGTGGGACCGTATACGCAAAGCTCGCCGTCCTGACCCTCGCATTTTTCCGTTGTGCCGGGTTTGACCGTCATAACTTCAATATTATATGTGGGTATGCCTATGCAGCCCTGAGGCGCTTCACGCAGCGGATCGGTGAAGGTGCAGACGGTTACGCATTCCGTAAGACCGTAGCCGGTAACGAAATGGCATTTCGCGCCGTTGTCTTTAAGCAGCCTATCCATTTTTTCCGTAAGGGTATACGGCACAACGTCTCCGCCCGAGCCGATGAGCTTCATATTGCTCATATCTATACCCTTAAGATAACCTGCTTTGTAGACTTTTTCAAAGAAATCGGGCACGCCGAAGATGTAGTTGAGATGATATTTTTTGATTGCCTGTGAACACATCTTAGCGTCGAACTGAGGCCAGAGCGACTGCGCCATTCCAACGCACATCGAAACGTGCATGCACAGCGCAAAACCAAAACCGTGGAAAACGGGAAGCGCTGTAAGCATTCCGTCTTTATCCTGATCGATCTGCATATTGAGTACGGTCGTAACAACGTCAACAAGTTCATAAGAAAGGTTGTTGATGTTTTCGGAGGAAAGCATAACGCCCTTGGGATTGCCCGTTGTGCCGCCGGTCATCATAATAGCGGCTGTTGCCTGATAATCCTGCGCTGTTTCGGGCACGCCGTTTTCTTTAATATATTCCTCGCCCTCTTTGATGAAATCGCTCCAGTCCATCAGCTTTTTAACATTGGTTGCGGGAGCGGTCTTGCCCTTTATCTTTTTCTTATAAAGCATGTTTGCGATTATGCCGTAAGGGGTTTTGGGGAAATACTGCGCCGTTCTGCATTTTACGACTGTTACATCGGGATTATCCTTGAAAGCTTTTTCCGAAACGTCAAAACAAAACGCAAATTTGGCGCCCACAAGATTGATCGTGTAATCGGCCTCCGATTTAACGGAAAGCGGATGCAGCATGGAAGCGATAGCGCCTATCTTGTTTACTGCGTATATAGCAGCTATGCACTGCGGCATATTCGGCAGGCAGATAACGACTCTGTCTCCTTTTTTAACGCCGTTTGCCAAAAGGCCGGCGGCGCATTCGTCAACGAGTTTTGATGTCTCGTTCCAGCTGAGCGTGTTATTATAATAGTAAAGGCAGGGATTGTCGCCCCTTTCCTTAACGGAATTTTCAAACTGCTGATACATGGTTGTTCTGACATTGTATTTTGATGTGTATTCAATCATAATGTGTTCTCCATTTCTGATTTTTGGTGTTTTCCTGTATCATTTTAATAAAACCATGTTCGCCATGCAAGGAAATTGAAAAATATTTATCATTTCTTAATAATTTTAATCACAAACAGACCGCTTTGACTTTTTTGTGCGCAAAATTGTATGAATGGCTGTAATAACGCCTCAAACTGCCGTTTTTAAATACATAGGGAAATATTATATTTGACTTTTCGTTCGGTTATGATATATTATATCTGTTATTCTTAAATAAAGGATTTTTAATATGGCATACAAAATTAAGAAGCACCCCACCCAAAAAATACCGAAAGCGCAGTTTGCTTTCTGGATCATCACTCGTATAGCGCTCCTGATCTGTGCCTGTTATTCTTTTGTAACCGGCGATCTCGTTATGGGTTTTGAATCCGTTTTTTGCTTTATATTCACTCATCTTTGGGATATGTTTCAGGTGTTCGGCAACGGCTCGTTCATCGAAGAAGTGCCGCCGCTTTCGCAGACGCTGCTGAATGTAATCATATTTATAGGTATCGTTATCGGGTCATATATGGGGATGTTTGACCGTCTTTGGTGGTTCGATATATTTATGCACGTGCTTTCGGGATTTGTATGTGCGTCGTTCGGCTATGATTTTGCCTGTATCATCCAGCGCAAAAAAGGGCAGTGCGCCGCAACGCTTGCCGCGATCTTCGGTCTGATGTTCGCGCTGTCTATCGCCGTGGGCTGGGAGTTTTATGAATTTTTGATGGATACTCTGCACGGTACCAATCTTCAGCTTGCAAAGCCGGGCGAGGAAACAGCTATGTTTGATCTTTCGCGCTATAACGGCGAATACGGTTATCTGGGGCTGTTTGACACGATGACGGATATGATGATGAATGCCGTCGGGGGCATCATCGGAATGATATTTATGATCGTTCTCAGAAACCGAAAGAAAAACAAAAAGAAAAAATAAAAGGATTTTCTGCATCGGCGCAAACGAAATGGCGCCGGTGTTTTTTTATGACATTTTTTTCATTTGGAGTAATATATACTCTTACCGTATTAATAAATAAACGGACGTGAAAAAAATGAAAACGGCAGTAAAAAAGAAGAAAATAGACGAAATCAGGCAGACCGTGAAAAGCAAAAAAGTTAAGCGGATATTCGAGCATGCCGCTTATTTTTTGGCAGGCTTCCTTCTGGCGCAGAGCTCGGTGCTTGAGAATGCGTCACCGTTTGCCGTTTCGCTGATATCGGTTTCAAAAAAGAAAAACTATTTTTATTCCGCAGTGGGCGGCGCGCTCGGCTATCTCGTGTTTGCTTCGGACAGCTTCGCACGGTATGCCGCGGCGGTCGTGATCGTTTTTCTGGGCACGCTTGCGCTTGATCTTGCGGATTACCGCACCGAGCCGTTTCTTCCCATGGCGATCTCTTTTTGCGCGCTGGCGGCAACCGGCTTTGTTGTTGATATTAAAACAGGCGGAGGAAGCGCCGATCTCGCGCTGACAGCGGCGGAAAGCATCCTCGGCGGCGGCGGAGCGTTTTTCTTTTTCAGAACTTTGAATTGCAGCCTGGACCGCCTGCGTTTTAAAGCGCTGCCGGTATCCGATCTCACCTGCATCATCATTTCCGCCTCGCTGATCCTGATGAGTCTTTCAAGGCTGACGATAGGGGGCTTTTCACCGGCGCGCTGTATTGCGCTGCTGCTGGTGCTTATCACGGTACGCTACGGCTCGGACAGACTCGGTATCATGCTTGCGCTTTCCGTTGGATTTGCTTTTTCCCTCAGCGGAGAGAATGTGCTTTTTCTTACGGGGGCGTACGGTTTTTCGGCTCTCCTTGCCTGCCTTTTCTGCCCGTTCGGCACACTTGCCTGCGCAGTGTCTTTTGCGCTTTCCGCCGCGCTTTTCACCGTTGCGGCGGGCGCCGGGGCATACTGTTTTATTGAGGCGGCGGCAGCCTCTGTGATCCTTGTGCTGTTTCCGCGTGTGCTGAGCGAAAAAATAGACAATTTCTTTCACGATGGGGAGAATATCACGCCGGACGGATCCCTTCGCCAGAGCCTTGTTATGCGGCTTCGCTTCGCTTCGGGCGCGATCAATTACATCAGCGAGAGCGTAAACGAGGTGCGCGAACGCATAAATGATATCAATGACAGAAAGGCGTTTGAGCGCAGGGCGGATCAAACGGAGCAGGAATATCTTTCGCAGGAGATCATAAACGAGAAGACCAATGAGATACGTATGGTGGCTTCGGATCAGTTCTTTTCCATTTCGGATATGCTGGCGGATCTTGCCCGTGAGTTTGACGAGGCGGAGTATTTTGACAATATTGCCGCCGGAAAGATACGCCGTGTGCTCGGCGAATATGATATTTACCCCAAAAGCATTTCGGTTATCGAGGATAAATACGGCAGGATTCGCATAGAAATACTGACACAGGGGCGTGAAACGGGTTTCCATGATCCGAAGCTGCAAAAAGAGGTGTCAAAAGCGTGCTCGCGGTATTTTTCAAGGTGCAGAGTCACACATTTCAAAGAGGATTCCATGATCACGTTCACTGAAAAGCCGAATTATTCGCTTGAGATCGGTTTTGCGCAGCACAGTGCGGAAGGCACGCTGTGCGGAGATTGCGTGAAAACCGTCAATGACGGACATGGGCGCAGCGTGCTCATCATCAGTGACGGCATGGGAAAGGGCGGCAGAGCGGCGCTCGACAGTGCTATGGGAGCAGGTCTGCTTTCAAAGCTGCTGACGGCGGGCTTTGGATTCGACAGCGCTCTGAAGGTAGTGAATTCCGCTCTGCTCGTGAAATCGGGCGATGAAAGCTTGGCGACGCTGGACTGTTCCTGTATAGACCTTTTCACGGGCAGAACGGAGCTTTACAAGGCAGGCGCGCCGGCAACCTATATCGTTAAAAACAACAGGGTAACAAAATGCGAGCTTGCGTCCATGCCGGCAGGGATTCTGAGAGGAATAGAATTCGCGAAACGCACGGCAGTATTGAGTGACGGCGATCTGATCGTTATGGTGAGCGACGGTATTACCGATCCCGGCTCAGAGTGGCTTTCGGGCATACTGACGGGGTTTGAGAATGTGCCGCCGCAGCAGATCGCGGATGAGATCCTTAAGGAAGCCCTCAATATAACAAAGGATATGAAAGAAGATGATATGAGCGTCATTGCCGCGAGACTCAACCGATTTGACGATTCACGGGACTGACGGCAGTGACATCGTGTTTTGAATTTGATTATTTTGGGTAAAGGAGTTATTTTATGTGCGGAATTATCGGATATATAGGCAGAAGTGAGGCCACGGGCATACTCATAAAGGGGCTTAAGGGGCTTGAATACAGAGGATATGACAGCGGCGGCATAGCTGTTTTGAATGAAACGGGTCTTGATGTTGTGAAGGCTGCCGGAGAGATCCGGCATCTTGAGGAAAAACTAAAAAATTCTGCCCCGTCGGGTACGCTCGGAATCGGGCATACACGCTGGGCGACCCATGGGAAAGCGAACGAGGCAAACGCCCACCCTCAGCTGAGCAGGCATTTTGCCGTTGTGCATAACGGTATCATCGAAAATTACAAGGAGATCAAGGAAAGCCTGCTTATGAGCGGCGTTTCCTTTGAAAGCGACACGGATACCGAGGTGATACCGAAGCTGCTGGAGCTGAATTACAACGGAAGCGTCAGGGAGGCTGTAAAAAAGACCCTGCCTATGCTTGACGGTTCTTATGCTCTGGGCATTGTTTGCACGGATGATCAGGATACGCTTTACTGCGCAAAAAAAGGCTCGCCTCTTATCATCGGTATCGGCGAGGATGAAAACTATATATCGTCAGATATAAATCCGCTTTTGAGCCGAACAAAAAAAGCCGTTTACCTTGAGGACGGCGAAACGGCGGAGCTGACGCGCAGCGGTGTAACGGTCTATGATGAAAATTTTGCTTTGGTACAAAAAGAGGTGCAGACGGTAGAGAATGACAAAAGCGAAGGGGAAAAGGGCAGCTTTCCTCATTTTATGCTCAAAGAGATATATGAACAGCCGAGAGCCGTTAAGGATACGATAGAATCGGTGGCGACCGGCGGAGAGGTCGTTTTGGATCATATTCCTTTCTCAAAGGACGATATAAAAAATTTGAGCCGAATCTATATAGTGGGCTGCGGTTCGGCTTACCATGTAGGTCTTATGGCGAAATACAGCTTTGAAAAGATTGCGAAGATCCCATGCTTTGCGGAATACGCCGGTGAGTTCAGATATGCCGATCCCGTGCTGGACGAAAACTGCCTTGTGATCATCATGAGCCAGAGCGGCGAAACGGCGGACAGTTTAGCGGCGCTGAAACAGGCAAAGGAGCTGGGCGCGAAAACGATAAGCATTGTAAACGTAGCCGGAAGCTCCATTGCGAAAATGAGCGATTACAGTCTGCTTACAAGGGCGGGAGCGGAAATCGCGGTTGCCACCACAAAGGCTTTTTCCTGCCAGCTTGCCATGCTCAATATGCTTTGCCTTTACATTGCAGGGGCAAGGGGCGCCTGTGCGGAGGTGTTTAGTGAAATCGCCGTTAATATGAGCGCAATGCTGCCGAAAAAAATAGAACGTGTTCTCAACAACAGCGAGGAAATAAAAAAAGTTGCCGCCGGCATCAGGGATATAGACAAATGCTTTTTCCTCGGCAGAAACACGGATTACGGCGCAGCGCTGGAGGGCGCGCTCAAATTAAAAGAGGTCAGTTATATAGACTGTCTCGGCTGTCCGGCAAGCGAGCTTAAGCACGGCACGATAAGCCTGATAGAAAAAGGCACCGTGTGTTTCGGTCTGATAAGCAGCGCCGAGCTGTTGCCTAAGACCGTTTCCAATCTGGAGGAGGTCATTTCGCGTGGGGCGCGCGTAATCGTTTTTGCCCCGGAAAGCCTGAAGGATTCGCTCACGCAGTTTGAAACCGTTATAGCTTACCCGGATTCGATTCCGTTTCTGACTCCCGCCATAGAAATTATTCCGCTTCAGCTTCTTGCTTATTACACGGCGAATGAGAAAGGTCTGCCGATAGATAAGCCGCGTAATCTTGCCAAGTCCGTAACAGTTGAATAGTGTATATATAAAAACACCTGCTGTTTTCAGCAGGTGTTTTTATGTATAGTAGTCGTGTTATTCATACTGCGGCGGCTGATTGCCGTTGTCATATCCCTGATAAGGCGCGCCGGGTCCGTAAGGCGGATTTTGGGGATTCTGCTGTGAAGCGATCATCATAGCGTCGTTTGTGATCTTTTTGGGAAGCTGGGACTGCCTTATTGCGCCTACCAGCGCGGTTATTCCCGGTATCAGGCAGATGAACCAGCCTATGATCAGCCCGATTATCTTACCTGTCCAGTCTGCGTCTGAAAAATCAATAATAAGCGCGCCGTTCATGATCATGCAGGTCGCTTTTATCCCCTGCCCGAGACCGAGGATGGTATTGATCCCGTCGGTGTCCTTGTCAAATGTAATGATCTCGGAGCCGTTGAATTCCGCAATGGTAACGGCAAAGCCCTCCATTCTGTATTTTTCCGCAAGCTGATGTGCAAACATCTGCATATTGAAATCCGGGCTTATGTTGAAAACGATTTGATTTGCCATAAAAAAACTCCTCTAAAAATAATATTTATAAGATTTTATGAAGCCATAAACCGAGCAAAAGCAAGGCTGTAACGGCAGTTCCTGTTATGATGAGCCTGTTACTTATCTTTCTTTTCAGAACAAACTGATAATACAGCAGATAAAAAAGCTCCGTAAAGATAAGCGGCGAAAGCGGATGATACGATACTGCGGCAGAGAAATCGCCGAGCAAAATACAACCAAACGCTCTTGTAATACCGCAGCCGGGGCAGTCCATACCCGTCAGCATTTTAAAAGGGCATCTGTAAAACAAAAGCACGAGCGCGGTAAAAAAGCAGATCCAAAATATATTTTTTAAAACGGCTTTTCGCTTTGCCGCCGCAGCAGGGCTTTTCATATTACGCATCAAGATCTCTGATTTCATTTTAAATACCTTCGGTTAGATAGTATCATACTTATAACCGATGTGTCAATATAAACAGAACCGACTGAACTAAAAACACAATAAAAAGCTGCCCGGCGGCAGCTTTCAGGCTGTCGATAAAGTCGGCTGAACCGCGCAAAGGATAAATTTGTTTGCAAAATGATGAATTGAAAGGAGCAATGCGGGCATCGCTCCGCTTTAAATCTTACAAAGTAATAAACCCGCTCAAGTTGAGAACTTGAGCGGGTTTGCGCTTTCCGCCTTTGTCAATTCTAACGTACCGTTGTACGCCTACGAATTGCCAAATGCGAAATTCAGCTCGATTTCTCGAACCCTGTTCAGCGTGTAGGGATACATATTTTTCTAAATTTTTGACTTTTTCTACACGCTGAAAGCTGCCCGGCGGCAGCTTTTTATTCGGTTGCAGAATGACTGCGGTCATATCTTATTCAGATATTCCTCAAGGCACTCTTTGCTCTCGTATATCTCTTTTGCCGCGTCCTTGCCCACATATCTGTAATGCCATGGCTCGTAATCTATGCCGGTGATCTCCGCCTTATCCGATGGATAGCGAAGAATAAAGCCGTATTTGTAAGCATTCTCGGCAAGCCAGTCATATACTTCATCGCCGGTGCTTCTGCCCTCTTCGGCATTTATGTCCACGGCAAGCCCCAGTTCGTGTTCGCTCGTTCCGGGTTCGGCAACTGTTTCAAGCGCAAGACTGCGTGCCCTGCTCTTTGAATAGCCTTCACTCTGATAAGCGGCGATCTTGTTATCCAGCACGCTTTCCTGTTCCTCCTGAGAACGGTATCCCGCCCGAACAAAAGGGTATATGCCCTGTGCGCGCATATCGTCAAACATCTGCTGCAGATCGGGATAGATTCTTGCATCCACTTTTTCACCGTTTGAAAGCTGCGTGAATTCGCTGCTCCAGCCGTCAGGCACGGGATTATCGGCATTTACAAGAGTGAGCTGCCAGTTCTGCGAATCATCCTTTACTGTGATGATCTGGCCTGATGAGGATAATCTCAGACCGCCGGAAGTAAATGCCCACACGCCGGCAAAAGCAACGGCGCATACGGCGAGCGCTAGAATCAGAAGTTTAATTTTGCTTTTCATTATGTTCCTCCGCGCGGCTCAGCGGCAGCATGACGGTTGCCTTGAACAGATCGCCGTCTATTTGAATATCCAGTTTCCCGCCGTTCAGGCGGCAAAGCTCTTTTGCAATGGAAAGTCCCAGTCCGTTGCCCTCTTCGGTCCTTGCCTTGTCTCCGCGCACAAAGCGCTCGGTAAGCTCCTCTGCGGTAATATTCAGCGGCTCTTTGGAAATGTTTTTGATCTCGAAACAGCCGTATTCCCTGCCGGAGAACAGGCGCGCGTAGATCCTTGAACCGGGAGCGGAATATTTTCTCGCGTTTGAGAGCAGGTTTTCAAAAACACGGTATATTTTTGTGCCGTCGGCATATACGATGTGCTTCACGGCGGATTCATCAAAGATGATCTGAAGATCGTTTTTTTCTATATCCGCGGTTTCCTCAACGATTGCCTGTGCGGCAAGCTCGTTAAGATTAATCTTTGTTCTGTTCAGCACCACGTTCCCGGTGGATATCTTTGAAGCTTCTATCAGGTCTTCGATAAGCCTTTTCAGCCGGTTTGCCTTTTCGGCTATAACGCCCATATACTTCTGCGCCGTTTCATCCTGTATATCGCATTTTTTCAAAAGGTCGATATAGTTTATAACAGAGGTGAGCGGCGTTTTCAGGTCGTGGGAAACATTGGTTATAAGCTCTGTTTTCGTGCGTTCGTCTTTAACGGCTTTTATCACTGCGTTCTGAAGCTGAGCGTTTTTCTCATCCAGCGATCTTGCAAGCGTTTGCAGGCTTACCGGCAGGGCGGATATATCCATATCTATCGGTTCGTTTTTCGCGCTTTTATCTATCAGGGCGTCAAGCGAACGCATATATTTAAACGCTTTATAAACGCATACGGCGTCCACGGCGATTACTGCGCAGATACAGAGCCAGCCGAAAACAAATGCTCCGAAATCCAAGCCAAAGGCGGCAAACAGCAAGAAAGCGAATGCTATGCCGAAAATGTTGAATGCAGAAAACAGCGCAACTGCCCGGACTGCTTTTTTCTCCAGCCTTTCCGGGCGGAAAGCAACTGTGTTGAAAAAGTCTTTGATTTTTCTGTTTGTTTTTTTGATTGACCGAACGAGCCGTTTGAAAAGGCGTACGATAAGAGCAGCAACTTTGTATATGAAAGTATGTTTGAAAAGATTTACGCCGGCCTTGGCGCTGCGTGCCGTTGAAACGGCAAATTCAAGTATCACAAGATATATCGCCGCGCCAAGGGCAAACAGAATGTTTTTATACCACTGCGAGCTGAAAAAGTCCCCGCTCATATCAAAATAGATGCGGTAGTTAAGTTCAAATACAGCATGAAAATGACTTGCAAGCAGTGTTAAGACAAGCACCACAAGACCTGACGCAGCCAAACCTGTAAGGACCATGTGAATATCGCAGGGCAGTTTGTCTATTGCGGCTGCCGATCTGCCGCCGTTGTTCGTGTTTCCGGCAAGACGAACGGATATAACAGCGAAAGCGATACAGCCGAGCAGAGTGAACGCGGCAACATAAAGCGCCGTATTTGCGTCTGCGGCAATGATGCTGCCGAGCCTTGCGTTTATCTGACCGTATATGTCCTCTGCCGCAAAAGTCGGGTCTACCAAAATGTAGAGCCGCACATTGTTTGCTGTGTTCCCGTAATAATCGCCGCCGAAGAAATCCACGCCGCGCATTCTGCTGCTGGAGGTGTATTCTCCGTTTTCAAGCATAAAATATTCGCCCTCGGCGCTGCGCACGGAATTTATAAAGCTTTCGGGATCCGTCACATTAGTTGCCACGGAACCGTCCGTATATTCCGCATAATAGCGCACATTGAGCAGCCCCAGCGCGGCAGAGCCGCCAGCCTCTCCTGTGTTATGGCAATAAGAGTAATAAGCCTGGTCGCCGAACTGTGTGCCGAATTGGTTTTGCAGGGATTCGGTATTCTGTTCGTTTATATTATCAAAGCTGAAAGATATGCTGTCTGAGAGAAATTCATCATTGCGAATCTCAAGACGAAAGGAAAAATCAGAAATATATCCGTCATAATCGGTGTTATATCCGATATCAAAAACGCCGTAACGCTGCGGATCCGGAATATCCAGCGTCGGATATTCAATATATTCATAGCTTTCCGTATTTTCCCAGTTTCGGTAATCCCTAATCTGTTCGTTATAGTTCTGGAGATACGGTATCGCATATTCGGCGAATTCTGTTGCCGTCTCAACCGTGGCGGCTTTTGCCGCGTCATAAGCCGCCTGGTTTTCATTATGGCTTACATCGTCAACGATGGTCCCGATATTGTCCTCCAGATCCTCTTTAAATCTATAGGAATCTATCAAGCTCACATCCGCATGGTTCACAAGGCCGTTTGTGCCGAAACAAACGGCATGAGTTGCGGCGGTTACGATGTTTACGCAGGCGATCCCCCCCAGCACGGCGGCAATAAAAGCGCACAGAAATTTGTTTAAGCTTGAGTATTTATATTTTATCCACTTTGTATCCAAGTCCGTACACCACCTTAATGTATTTCGGGTCTTTGGGATTGATCTCTATCTTTTCCCTTATGTTTTTGATATGCACGGTAACGGTCTTTTCGGTTTTGAAGGCAGGCTCGTTCCACACCGCCTCATAGATCTGCCCGGAGGAGAGCACGCGCCCCATGTTGCGGCACAGATATTCAAGGATCATATATTCCCTTGCCGTAAGTTTAACGGGTTCGCCGTCAACGGAAACGGTCTTCGCGTCTGTGTCAACAACAAGACCGCCGGTAACAAGCTGCGATTTTTTCTGAACGAATCCCGAAAAGGAAATGTACCTTCTGATCTGCGATTTCACTCTTGCCACAAGCTCAAGCGGATTGAAAGGTTTTGTAACATAATCGTCCGCCCCGAAGCCGAGCCCGGCTATCTTATCCGTATCTTCGGATTTCGCCGAAAGCATGATGATCGGGAAGCTTTTCTGCTGTTCACGGATCTTGAGCGTAGTTTGAAGTCCGTCCATTCCCGGCATCATAATGTCAAGCACCATGCAATGGATCTCATTGTCCTTGATAAGTTCAAGCGCCTGAAGCCCGTTTTCGGCTTTAAGCACATGGTAGCCCTCCGCTTTAAGATATATTTCTATGGAATCAAGTATCGCCTTGTCGTCATCGCAAACAAGAACGGTCTGCATAAATATCACCTCCAAAACAGTATACCACATTTTCGTGCATAAACAAGCCGGATGCATTTGTTTTGTGCCAAAGATTTTTTAGGCGTATTTTATCCGGCAGCTTTATTAAACCAAAGCATAATTAACCGAGGGTAAGAGAAAAATTAAGAACTGATAAAATTTTACATATTATTCATAAGTGTTAGAACGATTCGCTCTTTTTCCTTTTTTAATGTATACGGAATATATACAAAGGGCAACGGCGGTGCACAGCGCCTCAGCCGCCGGAAAAGAGAGCCAGACTCCGTTCAGTCCCATTTGTGAGGACAGCAGAAACGCCGCCGGCACAATCAGCACAAGCCCGCGCAGCAGGGAAATGATATGCGCCGGAAGCGCTTTCTCGCAGGAGGTGAAAAACATGGCAAGCACTATGTTTATTCCTGCAAAAACGGCGCCGGTAAAATACAGCTTCAGTCCTTGCACGGCTATCTGCTGCAGCGCCGGATTTCCCTCGCTGTTGAAAACCGAGGCGATGTTTTCCGCAAAAAAGAAGATAACAGGATAAATAACGGCGGTTATGCCGAGCACGGTAAAAAGGGCATAGCGCAGAAAAGTCTTTGCCGAGCAGCTGTTGCCAATGCCGTGCGCTCGGCTGACAAGCGGCTGCATTCCCTGCGCGACTCCCGTGAATACCGCGATGACAACAAGGGAGATGTTTGTAACCACTCCGTATGCCGCCACGCCTGTATTGCCGCTGATTCCCAAAATGATCATGTTGAACACGATGATCACGATGCCTGAGGAAAGCTCTGTTACAAGAGACGGTATTCCCAGCACGCATATTCCGCCGGAAAGTTTGGCGTTCGGTTTTGTTTTTACGATATGAAAATCATTTTTCCGCCTGCATTTATGAACGGAAAGCACCGCCATACTTATAACGGGAGAAAGCCCGGTCGCAAAAACAGCGCCGAAAATCCCCATCTTAAGCGGAAAGATAAAAATGTAGTCAAGCAGCACATTTGAAAGACTGCCGGTGATCTGCGCTGCCATGGAAAGGGCAGGATTCCCGTCGTTCCTTATAAACGCCACGAAGATATTGTTGAGTATGAAAGCCGGCGAGAAAAGCAGGATCACTTTAAGATACGTGTTCGTCATTTCAAAGATCACGCTGTCCGCTCCCAAAAGTGCGGTTATATTGCGTGAAAGAAAGATGCCTGCAAGCACAAATACTGCGGAAAACGAAGCGGCGCAGTAAAGCGTGTTGGTGAACACCCTGTTTTGCGCTTCTGAATCCCCTCTGCTTTTGCAAACGGAGAATTTTGCTCCGCCGCCCATTCCGAGCATAAGTCCCGTTCCGTTTACAAGATTGTAAACGGGTATCGCAATGTTGAGCGCGGCAAGACCGTTCGCTCCGAGACCGCGCGAAATAAAAAAGGTATCAGCAAGTATGTAGCAGGAAAGCCCGATCATTCCCGCAACATTCAATGCGGTGTATTTGCTGTATTGAGCAAAGCTGCTGTTTTTCATAATAGACCTCCGTTTTTTGCAATACAAATAAAAAACGCCTGCAGTCCGGCGTCTTCTGAGACCTAACGACGCGGATTACGGCGAAAAACCTTCTGCCCGGTGGCAGACGTGTTATAATTATTAGATTGGCTTATTATATCATCAACTGTTGCAAAATTCAAGAAAATTATTCTTGTGTTTAAATAAACTTTTCAGCGGAGCGTCTGCTTAAAACCTTTATGAAATGAGATATAATTTAAAGAATTTAAAATCTTTTATTAATAAATCGTATGTTCTGTTGAAAAAAAACGGACTATTATATATAATAAATTAAATATTTACAGATAACGCAAAGTGCAAAAAATGGAAGGAGAACAGATATGAAAAAAACAATCTCGGTCATCTGCTGCATTTTACTGCTCGTTTTCAGCTTTTCAGCCTGCTCATCGGGTCCCAATGCGGAAATGACGGAAGAAAATATCACCTCTACCGTAGACACGGCTTTCACAGCGCTCAAAGAATTCAATACGGAGGATCTGAACACCTATGTCAGTTCATCCACGTTAAGCCTTATTATGGGCTATGCGAAAAATCACACACAGTTTGCCGATCTCGGCAGGGCGATGTTTGAAAATCTGACATACGAGATTACTTCGATAGATACGCAAAAGAAAAGCGTGACTCTTTCCGTAATGAATAAGGACCTTGCGCAGACGGCAAGCAGCTTTGCCTCCGAACTTCTGGGCAAGTATTCCATGTTCCAGCTTCTCAACAATCTTTCCAGTGATACTTGGCTGGACAGCAATCTCTCCGCTTTAACGAAGGATATTGACGCCGCTCCTATGATGAGCAGCGCGCAGGAGATCACTCTGACTATCGAACAGGGCGAGGATCATCTTACGCTCGTGTTTGATGAAACGGCTGAAAACGGTGTTTCAGGCGGCGCGCTCGGCGCTATAAAAAACGGAATAGGTCTTTAATATTCAATAAAGGCATGGACATAAGTTCTGATTTGTGATAAAATATCTATTTAGATTTGTTAATTTAAGCTTTTATGTAAATTTTGAGGTGTAATGGATGGCAAGTAAATTTCTTACCAGAATCTTTGGCGATTATTCCACCAAAGAGGTAAAAAGAGTTTCCAAAACAGCGGATAAGGTTCTTGCTCTTGAAAGCAAGTATCAGTCTATGAGTGACAAGGAGCTTGTTTCACAGACACAGATACTCAAGGACCGTCTTGCCGGCGGTGAAACGCTTGACGATATTCTTCCCGACGCGTTTGCGGTCTGCCGAGAGGGCGCATGGCGCGTGCTTGGGATGAAGCATTTCCGCGTTCAGGTCATAGGCGGCATCATTTTGCATCAGGGCAGAATTGCCGAAATGAAGACCGGTGAAGGCAAAACGCTTGTTGCAACATTGCCCGCATATCTGAACGCACTTGAGGGCAAGGGTGTTCATATCGTTACGGTAAACGATTACCTCGCCAAGCGCGACTGCGAATGGATGGGCAAGCTTTACCGTTTTCTCGGTCTGAGTGCGGGTCTGATTATTCATGAAAAGAATAATGCCGAGCGTCAGGAAGCCTATAACTGCGATATAACCTACGGCACAAACAATGAGATGGGCTTCGATTATCTTAGAGATAATATGGTGCTTTACAAGGAGCAGAAGGTTCAACGCGGTCACAATTTTGCGATCGTTGACGAGGTGGACTCCATTCTTATAGACGAGGCGCGTACACCGCTTATCATAAGCGGACGCGGTGAGCAGTCCACGGATATGTACCGTCGTGCCAACGATTTTGCAAGAACCCTAAAAATGGATAAGGTTGCCCAGATGAATGAAAAAGAGGACACGGAAGCAACCTATGACGGCGATTTCGTTGTGGATGAAAAGGCGCGCACGGCAACGCTTACCCAGAGCGGTGTTAAAAAGGCGGAGCAGTATTTCGGCGTTGAAAACCTTATGGATATGGAGAACACAACGCTGCTTCACCACATCAATCAGGCGATAAAAGCAATCGGCGTAATGCGCCGTGATATCGATTATGTTGTCAAGGACGGTCAGGTACTCATAGTAGACGAGTTCACCGGCCGTATCATGCTCGGCAGACGTTATAACGACGGTCTGCATCAGGCAATCGAAGCAAAAGAGGGCGTTAAGGTAGAGCACGAGAGCAAAACGCTTGCTACCATCACTTTCCAGAATTACTTCAGGCTTTATAAGAAGCTTTCGGGCATGACGGGTACGGCTTCCACGGAATCTCAGGAATTCAGCGAGATCTATAAGCTGGATGTTGTTGAGATACCCACCAACAAGCCCCTGATCAGAGAGGACCTGCCCGATGTTATTTTCCAGACGGAAAGAGCAAAATACAAGCATGTTATCGAGCAGATCAAGAAATGTCACGATGCCGGTCAGCCCATACTTGTGGGCACGATCAGCATTGAAAAGAGCGAACTGCTTTCCAAAATGCTCAAGAGAGCAGGTATTCCGCACAATGTGCTCAATGCCAAGAATCATGAGCGCGAGGCGGAGATCATCGCGCAGGCCGGTAAGTTCGGCGCTGTTACGATCGCCACGAATATGGCGGGGCGCGGTACCGATATTATGCTCGGCGGTAACGCGGAGTTCCTTGCCACAGCCGAGATGAAAAAAATGCAGATCCCGGAAGAGGTGATCGCCGAAGCAAAGGGCTTTGCGGAAACGGATGATCAGGAGATTCTTGACGCAAGAAAAACTTTCCGGGAGCTTGAAGATAAATATAAGGATCAGATCAAGGACGAGGCGGATAAGGTCCGCGCCGCAGGCGGTCTGTTCATTCTCGGCACAGAGCGCCATGATTCGCGCCGTATAGACAATCAGCTCAGAGGCCGTTCCGGCCGTCAGGGCGATCCGGGTAAGTCCCAGTTCTGCCTTTCCACGGAGGACGATCTTATGCGTCTGTTCGGCGGCGAAAGAATGAAGGCTATGATGAGCCGCCTTGCCGTTGACGAGGATATGCCTATTGAAAGCAAAATGATCTCAAATACGGTTGAGTCCTCACAGAAAAAGGTTGAGGGCAGAAACTTCGCCATAAGAAAGCAGACCCTTCAGTATGATGACGTTATGAATCGCCAGCGTGAGCTGATTTATAAACAGCGCGATATGGTGCTTGACGGTATAGATCTGACAGATAAGATCTTTGATATGCTTGATTCAAGCATAGATTCAAACGTGCCTATATACTGCGCAAAGGACGCGCATAAGAAGGACTGGAATCTGAGCGGACTCAAGGAGAAATACAGGGGCTGGCTGCTTTCGGATGAGGAATGCGACAAGCTTGACGATATGAGCGTTGATGAAATGACGGATTTCCTCAAGGAGACCGGCAGAAGCAAGCTTGAGGAGAGACGCGAACTCTTCGGCGACGAGATCTATCAGGACCTTTCCAGAAAGATATTGCTTCATAATGTTGACTCTCTTTGGATGGATCATATTGACGCAATGGATAACCTCAAAGAGGGCATTCACCTGCGTTCCTATGCACAGCAGGATCCTGTTGTTGCGTTCAGAATGGAATCCTATGATATGTTTGACGAAATGACGGCAACCATCCGTGAAAACACGGTCAAGATGATGTTCACCACCGTTGTAAGGCGCAGAGAGGATGTTGAGCGGCAGGCGGTCGCCAAGATCACGGCAACTTCCTCCGGCGGCGGAGATGATTCCGTTAAGAAAGAGCCTGTCAGAAAGGCAAAAAAGGTAGGTCCCAATGATCCATGCCCCTGCGGCAGCGGCAAAAAGTATAAAAAGTGCTGCGGCTCGCCGGAAAAGCTTGCGCAGCAGGCGGCAAACAACACAAAATAAAAAAATGAAAGCCTTTGCTTTAACGGCGAAGGCTTTTGTCATAATCGGGTGTTTACTATGTTTTTTCACGAAGACTGGTTTATGAGGCAGATTGAAATGCTGCTTTCTGCAATCATTCAGAAGATCACGAAAAGCGGCGAATCGCAGGAAACGGAGCTTGACGCCACAATACGCAGGGAAACGGAAAGGCTGCTGCGCGAAAAAAATGTGTGCGGCGCGGAAAATTACCTGTTTGCGCAGGCAGAGGAAAATGCCGGAAATCCTGTGTTTCTTAAAATCGCTCTTGATTTCTATTCCGAAGCAAATAAAATGAGCGATGAAGAGCTTGAAGCTCATAATTTCTCTCGTGATGAGATCTATGACGGAATAAAGGAGATCTGCCGCATCTGCGGAGTTGACGACGCCTCTTTTTATGTGATATAACAACAAAAAGTAACCGCTGCATCGCCTTGGGCTTTGCAGCGGTTTTTTCATTCAACTGTTGGTTTATATGTTCTGCGTGATTACTCGCTCTTGATAGCTGCCTGGGCTGCTGCAAGGCGCGCGATCGGAACACGGAACGGTGAGCAGGATACATAGTCAAGACCGATCTCGTGGCAGAATTCAACTGAGCTCGGGTCGCCGCCGTGCTCGCCGCAGATTCCGCAGTGAAGTTCGGGCCTTGTTGCCTTGCCGGCTGCAACAGCCATCTTCATAAGGCTGCCTACGCCGACTGTGTCAAGCTTAGCGAACGGATCGGATTCAAAGATCTTTGCGTCATAGTAAGACTCAAGGAACTTGCCGGCATCGTCGCGGCTGAAGCCGTAGGTCATCTGTGTAAGGTCGTTTGTGCCGAAGCAGAAGAACTCAGCCTCTTTTGCGATATCACCTGCTGTGAGAGCAGCACGCGGAATCTCGATCATGGTGCCTACTTCATACTTCATATCAACACCGGCAGCTGCAATCTCTGCGTCTGCGGTCTCAACAACGATGTCCTTAACATATTTAAGCTCTTTTGCGTCGCAGGCAAGCGGAATCATAATTTCAGGTGTGATTGCCTTGCCGGTTTCTTTTGAAACATTGATAGCGGCGCGGATAACAGCCTTTGTCTGCATCTTTGCGATCTCGGGATAGGTAACTGCAAGACGAAGTCCGCGGTGACCCATCATCGGGTTGGTTTCATGAAGTGAATCGCAAACCTCTTTCAGCTCTGTTGCGGAAATGTCAAGCTCATCTGCAAGCTCTGCAATCTCATCGTCCTTTGTGGGAACGAACTCATGAAGCGGAGGATCAAGGAATCTAATGGTCATCGGCAGACCGTTAAGCTCCTTATACATCTCCTCAAAGTCGCCCTGCTGAAGCGGAAGAATCTCTTCAAGAGCAGCCTCACGAGCCTCAACGGTTTTAGCAACGATCATCTTGCGGATAGACTTGATTCTGTCTCCCTCAAAGAACATGTGCTCTGTGCGGCAGAGACCGATGCCCTCTGCGCCGAATTTAAGAGCCTGAGCAGTGTCTCTCGGGTTATCGGCGTTTGTTCTTACCTTAAGCTTGCGGTAGCTGTCTGCCCAAGCCATGAAGCGGCCGAAATCACCGCTGATGGAAGCGCTTACGGTCGGGATAGCTTCGCCGTAAATATTACCGGTTGAACCGTCGATAGAAATGTAATCGCCTTCGTTGTACTTCTTGCCTGCAAGCTCAAAATATTTCTGATCTGCGTGCATAGCGATCTCGCCGCAGCCGGAAACGCAGCAGGTGCCCATTCCGCGGGCAACAACGGCAGCGTGTGAAGTTGTGCCGCCGCGAACGGTGAGAATACCCTCTGAAGCAACCATACCTTCGATATCGTCGGGTGAAGTTTCAAGACGAACAAGAACAACTTTTTCGCCTCTGTCTGCCCACTCTTTCGCGTCGGCAGCCGTGAATACAACTCTGCCGCAGGCAGCGCCGGGAGAAGCGGCAATGCCCTTGCCGATCGGAGTAGCAGCCTTAAGAGCGGCAGCGTCAAACTGGTCGTGAAGAAGTGAATCAAGCTGTTTCGGCTCAACACGCAGAACAGCCTCTTTCTCTGTGATCATGCCCTCGTCAACAAGATCAACTGCAACCTTAAGAGCGGCAGCGGCTGTTCTCTTGCCGTTACGAGTCTGAAGCATATAGAGCTTGCCGTTTTCAATGGTGAACTCCATATCCTGCATATCTCTGTAATGATTTTCAAGGTTCATAGCAATGTCATGGAACTGAGCGTAAACCTCGGGCATCTCCTCCTGAAGCTTTGAGATCGGAGAAGGCGTACGAACACCGGCAACAACATCTTCGCCCTGCGCGTTGATGAGGTACTCACCGTAAAGGCCTTTTTCACCTGTTGCGGGGTTACGTGTGAAAGCAACGCCTGTGCCTGATTTCATGTTGAGGTTACCGAATACCATGGGCTGAACGTTTACGGCAGTGCCCCATGAATAAGGAATGTCGTTCATACGGCGGTATACGTTCGCGCGAGGGTTGTCCCATGAGCGGAATACAGCCTTAACAGCCTCCATCATCTGCTCCTTGGGATCGGTCGGGAAGTCAACGCCTTTTTCGCTCTTGTAGAATTCCTTGAAGAGTTTTACAAGCTCTTTCATGTCATCCGTGTCAAGCTCAACGTCATAGGTTACGCCTTTCTTGGCCTTGAGCTCGTCAATGATTACCTCAAACTTTTTCTTGGAAAGCTCCATAACAACGTCTGAGAACATCTGAATGAAGCGGCGATAGGAATCATAAACAAAACGTGCGAAAGAAGGATCCGGGTTGCCTTTGATCAGACCCTCTGCAACCTCATCGTTAAGACCGAGGTTAAGAATGGTATCCATCATTCCGGGCATTGAGGCGCGGGCGCCTGAACGTACGGAAACAAGAAGCGGGCAATCGGGATCGCCGAATTTCTTTTCGTTGATTTCTTCGATCTTGGCAAGATATTCATAAATTTCCGCCTCGATTTCCGGAGCGATCACTTTGCCGTCGTCATAATAACGGGTGCAGGCTTCGGTGGAGATGGTGAAACCCTGGGGAACAGGCATGCCAAGCTTTGTCATCTGAGCAAGGTTAGCGCCCTTACCGCCAAGGAGTTCTCTCATCGTCTCATCGCCCTCTGAGAACAAATAAACATACTTGTGACTCATAAACTGAGTACCTCCTATTAATCTTTTACTAATTACCGGCGGATAAAGTTTAGCGAATTTACCGGTATATTGCGGTAGTATTATATCATATTAGTATATAAATTACAAATCTTTTTTTCTGCGTTGCTTATATTTTCCTAAAATAGTGCAAAAACATATTGAAAATCCTCTCCTTTTCGTGCATAATGTAGTAGACATTATAAAAAGAGAGGTTTTAATTTTATGAAATGCGCGGTAATACTTGCCGGAGGAAAGGGCACCCGAATGAAATCCGATATGCCCAAGGTCATGTGCGAAGTGCTTTTTGAGCCGATGCTCTATTATGTTATCAGAGCAGTAAAAGAGGCAGGCTGTGAGGATATATGCGTGGTTACGGGCTACAAGCACGAGATTGTTGAAGAGTATCTTCCCGAGGGCGTGAAACACGCTTACCAGAATCCACAGCTCGGCACGGGGCATGCTGTTATGTGCGCGCGTGCATTTGTTGAGGAGCATAAAAACGACAAGATACTGATCTTAAACGGTGACGGTCCGCTTATGGACGCTCAAACGATCAATGCGGCATACGATTACCACGAGCAGAATAACAATGCCATCACACTCATCTCCGCGATTGTGGACGACACAAACGGAATCGGGCATGTTAAAAGAGACGGAAACGGCAAGCTGCTGTGCATCGTTGAGCACAAGGACGCGGATGAAGAGGAAAAAAAGATAAACGAGTCAAACGCCGGCACATACTGGTTCAACGGCGCCGATCTTCTTTATGCGCTTGATCATATCACAAACAACAACGCCCAAAATGAGTATTATCTTACGGACAGCCTTGCCATTCTGCTGAACAAGGGGGAGAACGCGGGTGCGTATGTCTGTGAGAACAATGAGACCGTGCTCGGCGCGAATGACAGAAAACAGCTGAATATTTTGAATAATATTATGCGCAGAAATATAAACGACAGGCATTTGCTTGCCGGTGTTGACATCCCTTGTACGGACGGCGTTATGATCGGCATGGATGTTGAGATCGGCGGCGGCACAACCATTTTGCCGAATACCATTATTACGGGAAAGACCGTTATCGGAAAAAACTGTGTGATAGGACCCAATAGTTATATTAAAGATTCCGAGATAGGAAACGGCGTGCAGCTCAACAATACACAGGTAACGGACAGCAAAGTGCTTGACGGAGCGGACTGCGGACCTTTTGTGAGAATAAGGGCAAACAGCACCGTGGGTGAAAAGGTGCACATCGGAAATTTCGTTGAAGTTAAAAATTCCACACTCGGCGAGGGAACAAAATGCGCGCACCTCACATATGTGGGCGACAGCGATGTGGGCAAAAACGTAAACTTCGGCTGCGGTACCGTAACCGTGAATTATGACGGGAAAAACAAGCACCGCTGCAAAATAGGGGACGGCGCTTTCATCGGCTGCAACACAAACCTTGTTGCGCCGGTCGAGATTGGCGATTACGCTTTCACCGCCGCAGGCTCAACCATAACCGAAGACGTTCCTGAAAAAGCGCTTTCGGTTGCACGTGCAAAGCAGGTGAATAAAGAGGGCTGGGTCGACAAGAAAAAGCCTTATAAAAACATGGACTGAGACTAATTAAATTTTATATTAATAAATTAAAAAGGAGCAGACTTTCATCTGCTCCTTTTCGTTTGCCGTATTACAGTTCAACAGGCTGCGTGAACGC
>UQDP01000012.1 GCA_900539845.1 uncultured Oscillospiraceae bacterium
TTCCGGCAAGCAGCGGATCCTCCGAAAAATACTCGAAATTTCTGCCGCAGACAGGCGAGCGCTTGATATTTGTGCCCGGGCCCAGTATAACGGATACTCGTTCGGCAAGGCACTCTTGTGCAATCGCTTCGCCCTCTTCAAACCAAAGCGTTTCGTCCCACGAGCAGGCCGAAGTTGCCGCAGGCGGAAAGCAAGTGGTTGGCACAACATTTCCAAGACCTATTTTTGCTTTTCGCCTGTGTTCCGTATCCTGCTTGCGCAGACCGTTCGGTCCGTCGGTCATCATGATTTTCGGAAGACCCAGTTCGGGCGCTTCCTCCAGATGCCAGTAATCATAGCCAGAAACGAATCTTGCTTTCTGTTCAAGGCTCATTTTGCCCACGATTTCTTTGTGCTTCATAATTTTTCCCCCTTGATTCTTATGTGGTTTCATTTTAAGGCGGAAAATGAAAGCAATCAATGAAATGCCGTATTTAAGCTAAGATTTGTTATATGTTCAAGGCTGTGTGATATAAAAAGCGCGCTCCGCTTTCTTGCGGAACGCGCTTTAAACTATACTTTTGCGTTTTCTTTAGCTTTTCTGTCTTTTATATTTCCGAGCAATTTTTTCGCGGCGGCTCTCAGTAAGAAGAATAATGGTATCCCCAGCGCCGCGCCGAGCGTGTTATAGACCAGATCGGCGATCTGAAAGGTGCCGGCTTTTAAAATGATCTGCAAGATTTCTATGGCTGCAGAAAAAAGGAATCCGCAGAGCACAGAAGCAAAAGCCAGATTTTTCACAGCCGGTTTTTGCTTTACTGTTGCCGCGGTAAATAGGAATGCAATCGTGAATACCGGCAGAAACATCACAATATTCCACACTGAAGAAAGGTCATAAAAATAAGTCGTTTCCATCACGCCCCATCCGCCCATAACATTTGAAAACGGAGAATGATCGGGCAGGGACAGGCGTGATATGACCGTTGCATTCAACACCGTTGCAACATAGAATACGGGCAAAAGCGCGCCGCAGATGGCTGCTGCTGCTTTTTTCAGCGCCGCAGGTATATTTTCTCCTTTGCGCTTTGCGGAGATCATAACGCAGCATACCATTACTGCTGCCGCTACCAGTGTTATTAAAACCGCAAGCAGCAGATAATTTTTAAAAATGGCCCGTATATTCAGAAATATGGTATGAAATATTTTATACATGCAGTAATACGCTTACTGAGCGCTGCCCGGATTGGTCGGTTGTGTGTTTGCAGCTGTTGCTGCGGCGGTCGTTGTTTCCGTTTCACCGTATACCTGAATGATCACTGTATCTCCGTAAGGAATGGATTCTCCCTGAGCCGGAGCGATTCCTCCGCGTCTTTTAACGGTGTTGGGAGTATAGGAACCGTCATTATATACCGTTACTGTCTCAACTTTAAATCCCGCTTCCTCAAGTTGTTTCTTTGCCTCGTCGGCGTCCAGTCCGCCCACATCAGGCACTTCAGCCATCTGCGTTCCGCGGCTTACCGTAAGCACGACGGCGGTTCCCTGTTTTACCTGTTCGCCGGCGGCAACACTCTGTTCAAAGATTATGCCGGCGTCATATTCCGAGGAGTATTTATATGAAAATGAAATTGTGAATTGCTTGTTCCAGGAGCCGCTGTTTTTGATGTCGGTCTCCGTATAGCCCACGGTACTGAAATCAGGCACGGTCACCTGCGGCAGGGTCGTTATTTCTGTGGTCGTTTCGTTTGAGCCGATAAGTCCTGAAAAGCCGAAAAGATATACTGCCGCTGCTATAACTGCGATAACAACAAGCACGATGGCTATGATTTTGCCCTTGCTGCTTTTCTTTTCAGGCTTCTGCGGCTGTGGTGTACGAGCAGGTTGCTGCTCGCCGGCCGGAGGCGTTTCACGCTCCTCGACCGCGGGAATATCCGCTGCCTTTGCCACAACGGACGGAGCGGCGTTCAGAAGCTCCCTGTAATCATAAACATTCTGAATTCTTCTTTCAGGGTAAATCTGAAGACCTGCGCCGAGAGCCTTTATAACATAAGCCGGGATCGTTTCTGCGATTCGGTTCGGGATCATAAGGCGGTCGTTTGTTTCCCTTGAGAGCGCGCTCGGCGGATTTGTGCCGACAAGCGCTCTGTAAATGCAGGCGGAAAATGCGTAAATATCCGTTGCCGGGCAGATCTTATGGTTGTTGTCGTACTGCTCCAGAGCGGTGTAGCCTTCATGCTCGTTGAATTCAAGCTCGCTGTTTGCCGTGTTGCACTCGCTTATGCAGAAGCCTGCGAGCCTGACTTTGCCGTCCTTGCACAAAACAAGGTTCTCGGGGTTGATTCCGCCGTGTATGATGCCCTTTTCATGCAGATTTTCAAGCGTGGTTAAAACGGGCATAAACATAAGCCTTGCCCTGTCCCACGGGATATTGTTTTCTTCGCTCCTTAAAAGAAAATCCCTGAGCGTTACGGTCGCCATCCACTCCGAAACCGCGTACACAGTCTCGTTTTCCTCAAAGACATCAATTACGGGGATAACGGCAGAGAGCGCGTTCATGCCTTTCAGGGTTTTCCAAAGGTCTGTAAACGATTTTTTGTAGCCTTCAAAGCTCTTTCTGAATCTTTCACGCACATGGACCTCGGGATTGCCCTCAAGCCGGTTGGCGATTCCGCCCGGGATAAGCTCCCTTATTGTGACGATGGCTTCACGCTCCGTGTCGTATCCCATATATGTTACGGCGTCGCTGTCTTTCGATATATTGTTGCCCACCACATATCTGTTTGCCAGAAGGGTCTTGCGCGGCAGGTAAAGCATGTCCGAAACAGAGTCATTATCAAACCCGCAGTTGCGGCAGATACTGCCGTCCGTCAGCCTTTCAAAGCAGTTCATACATAAATTGTCGAAGCTCAATTTAATGCCCCCAGTAAAAATCTACGTGCAAATTTCCTATTATAAGTATTATACATAGTTTAGCAATCAAAAGCGTTTTTGTCAAGAACAGCGCAGGTCTTGTGATCCGTTATGAGCGTCAAATTTGTGCCGGTGATTGATAAAAATTCGATTTTAGTATATAATTGATTCATAAATGTGAAACAAGAGGTAAATCGTATGAATTTCAAACAACTTCAAAACGGTATGTGCGACGGCTTTGTGCTTGTAAAAAAGTGCGAGATAAAGAAGACCAAAAACGGCTCGT
Organism: uncultured Oscillospiraceae bacterium; assembly: GCA_900539845.1. Taxonomy (GTDB): domain Bacteria; phylum Bacillota; class Clostridia; order Oscillospirales; family Acutalibacteraceae; genus Eubacterium_R; species Eubacterium_R faecavium. Next base: position 3,173 of record UQDP01000012.1, read on the forward strand.
CCTATCTTGATTTGATGATCGGGGATAAGGACGGCGAAATGCCGGCAAAGCTCTGGGATTATAACGCCGGAGATATGTTTGAGGAGGAAATGGTCGTTAAAGTGCGCGGCACCGTGGAGCAGTATAACGGCAGGGATCAGTTCAGGATCCAGCAGATACGCCCGGCGGCGGACGGCGATGACTATAACCTTTCGGAGCTTGTGCCCGCAAGCGAGGTGGGCGGAAAGCAGATATATGATATGCTGATGAAGCGTGTTGCCGATTTTAAGGACGCTGAACTTAAAGCGATCGTCACGGATATTATGGAAAGCAAAAAGGATATTCTTGTTACCTGTCCGGCGGCTTTTCGCCTGCACCACGCAATGATCGGCGGACTGATGCTGCACACAATGTCAATCGTTCGCTTGGCAGAGCAGGTGTGCATTATTTATCCGAATATCAACAGGGAGCTTCTTCTCTCCGGCGCAATCCTTCATGACGCAGCCAAAACTTGGGAGTTCACGTTTTCCAAAACAGGGCTCGTAAAGGGCTATTCGGCAGAGGGCGAGCTGATCGGTCATCTTGTAGAGGGCGCGCTCTGGGTTGAGGAGAGCGCAAAACGCCTTGGCGTCAAAAGCGAAAAGGTAACATTGCTCGAGCATATGATACTGAGCCATCACGGTGTGCCGGAATACGGCTCGCCCGTGCGCCCGATGTTTCTGGAGGCGGAGATACTTTCCGCGCTCGACACGTTAGACGCTGAGATCTTTGAATTCCACAGTGCAACCTCCAAAGTCGAGTCCGGCAAATTTACGGAACGCCAGTGGTCGCTTGATAACAGAAAGCTTTACAACCACGGGCTTTCCGGCACGGAGCATATCGTGAATCTTAAGGACTGAGAGGAGAAGATCAATGGCTGAGGAATGGCAGCAGGACTGGACGGAGATAAAAATTTCCGTGCCTACCGAAGACATAGAAACGGCAGGGAATATTGCCAATATGACAGTGCCGTACGGCATTTATATTGAGGATTATTCAGCACTGGAGCAGGAAACGCTGGAGATCGCGCATATTGATCTGATTGCCCGTGAACTGCTTGAAAAGGACAGAACGAAAGGAATCATCCATATTTACATAAGCCCGCAGGAAAATCCTGCCGAAGCGGTCTCGTTTTTAGAGGAACGCCTAAACGCTGAGGATATAGAGCACGAGATAACCGTGAACGAATGTAAAACAGAGGACTGGATAAATAACTGGAAAAAATACTGGCATCCGATTGCAGTCGGAAAAAAACTGCTTATCAGACCCGTTTGGGAGCAGGATTATGACGCAGGGGGCAGAGCCGTGCTCAATCTGGAACCCGGGCTTGCTTTCGGCACGGGAAGCCATCCCACAACAAGGCTTTGCCTTGAGGTGCTGGAGAATTATATAAACTGTACCTCCACCGTGCTTGACGTCGGCTGCGGAAGCGGAATCCTTTCCATCGCCTCTCTGCTTCTGGGAGCAAAGAGTGCTTTCGGCGTTGATATAGACAAGCTTGCAGTCAAAACAGCGCTTGCGAACGCAAAGGAAAACGGTTTTGAGCCGCCTGTTTTCAATGCCGTATGCGGAGATCTTTCGGATAAGGTCAGCGGAAAATACAAGGTGATCGTTGCGAATATCGTTGCGGATGTGATCATCAGATTTACGCCGCAGGTGCGCCGATTCCTTGATGAAGACGGTGTGTTTATCACCGGCGGTATCATTGATTTAAGAAAAGACGAAGTGGAACGCGCCTTTGACGAAAACGGTTTTATGATTGTTGAGCACTGCGCGTCAAACGGCTGGAATGTTTATGTGTGTGAAAAAAAATGAAGTTTTTGATTCTTGCTGTTTTAGTTGCCGCGGCGGTCATTTTGCTCCTTTTCATAGTGTGCGCGGTTGTTTTTAATCAGCTTATATGGCTGAAAACCATACCGATACCGAAATTCATTTATTCGCTGATCGCCGGGAATGACGGACCGAATCAGTATGAAAAAGAGGTAAAAAAAGCGGAAAAGCATTTTAAGGAGCTGCCGCTCGAAAAGCTTGAAATAAATGCACAGGGAAGTATGCTCAGGGCAAATCTGCTGCTGCCTGAAAAAAGCAACGGCATGCTTATCATCGCCTGCCACGGCGCAAGAAGCTCGGGACTCGGCGAGTTCGCCTTCATGGCGGATTATTTCTACAACGGCGGTTTTACCGTGCTTCTGCCGGAACACCGCGGGTGCGGAAAGAGCGACGGAAAATTTATGGGTTACGGTACGCACGAATCAAAGGATACCCTGCTTTGGCTTGATTATGCAAAAAAGCGTTTTCCGCAGCTGAAGATCTTTCTGCTCGGCGTTTCTATGGGCGGCGCTACCGTTCTTATGATGAGTGATAAAATCAAGCAGGGAGAGGTCTGTGGTATTATTTCAGACTGCGCCTATACAAGCGCGTGGGAAGAGTTTAAGTATCAGCTTAAAGTGTCCTTCCATCTGCCTGCGTTTCCCATTCTGCACATTTGCAATCTTTATTGCGGGCTTTTCGCGCATTATTCGTTTAAGGATGCTTCGCCGATAGACTGTGTTAAAAATGCAAAAGCGCCCGTGCTCTTTATTCATGGAAAGGATGATGATTTCGTGCCTTTCTTTATGGAAAAGCAGCTTTATGACGCCTGCGGCGCGCACAAAGAGCTTCTTGAGGTGGACGGAGCCGTCCACGCCAGAAGTTATTATAAAAACAGCGCGCTTTATGAGCGCCGCCTGAATGCGTTTTTTGAGAAATACAGCGGCAAGGCTCCGTTGGGAAGATAATATGTAAAAGCTCAGCGATGCCCGCATCGCTCCGCTAAAAAATGAGGAATCCGCTCAAGTATTTGAGCGGATTCCGATATATTTATGAACTTACAGCGCCTTGGAATTTATTTCCTTTTTAATATTTTCAATGAATTCGTCAAGGCGGCAGGCGCCCTGTTCGCCGTCCTTGCGGGAGCGGACGGAAACGGTGCCGTTTTCTATATCCTTGTCGCCGGCAACGAGCATGTAAGGCACTTTCTCAAGCTGCGCAGCACGTATCTTGAAGCCTATCTTTTCGCTTCTGTCGTCTATCTCGCAGCGGATGCCATGGCTCTCAAGCTTTTCTTTAACAGACTTCAGGTAATCGAAATGCCTGTCTGCGATGGGCAGCAGCTTGACCTGAACGGGAGCCAGCCATGTCGGGAACGCCCCGGCAAAGTGCTCTGTAAGGATTCCGATGAATCTCTCTATGCTTCCGAATACAACACGGTGAATCATGATCGGTCTGTGCTTTGCGCCGTCAGCGCCGATATATTCAAGTTCAAATCTTTCGGGCAGCTGGAAATCAAGCTGTATTGTTCCGCACTGCCAAGTTCTTCCGAGACAGTCCGTAAGGTGGAAGTCAAGCTTCGGTCCGTAAAATGCACCGTCACCCTCATTTACTTCGAAATCGTAGCCAAGCTCCGTAACCGCGTCACGCAGGGCGTCCGTTGCGATCTCCCAGTCCTCATCGCTTCCCATGGAATCTTCTGGCTTGGTGGAAAGTTCGATGTGATACTCAAAGCCGAAAGAGTTGTAGACCTTGTCAATAAGTTTAACAACGCCTTTGATCTCGTCCTTTATCTGTTCGCGCGTCATAAAGATATGCGCGTCATCCTGCGTAAAGCATCTCACGCGCATAAGTCCGTGAAGCGCGCCGGAAAGCTCGTGGCGGTGAACAAGTCCGAGTTCTCCAATTCTGAGCGGCAGGTCTTTATAAGAATGCATCTTTGTTTTATAAACAAGTATGCCGCCGGGGCAGTTCATCGGCTTGATAGCGTAATCCTCATCGTCTATCACTGTGGTATACATATTTTCCTTGTAATGATCCCAGTGACCGCTTCTTTCCCACAGAGCGCGGTTGAGTATCATCGGGGTCTGTATCTCATAATAGCCCGCTTTGCGATGTATCTCACGCCAGTAGTCGATCAGTGTGTTTTTAAGCACCATGCCTTTCGGCAGGAAGAACGGGAATCCCGGTCCTTCTTCCATTATCGTGAACAGCTCAAGCTCCTTGCCTATTTTTCTGTGATCGCGCTTTTTCGCTTCCTCAAGCATTTCAAGATGCTCCTCAAGCAATGATGCCTTGGGGAAAGCTGTGCCGTACACCCTGCACAGCATCTTGTTTTTCGCGTCTCCGCGCCAGTAAGCGCCGGTGCAGTTCGTCAGTTTGAAAGCTTTTACGGGCTTAACATCCATAAGGTGGGGTCCTGCGCAAAGCTCCGTGAATTCGCCCTGCTTGTAAAAGCTGATATTTTCGCCTTTTCCGGCGTGCTCGTTGATAAGCTCAACCTTGTAGGGTTCGCCCTTTTCTTCCATCAGCTTTACGGCTTCATCGGCGGGAAGCTCAAATTTTTCAAGAGAAAGCCCCTCTTTCACGATCTTTTTCATCTCCGCCTCGATTTTTTCAAGATCGTCCGGTGAAAAAGGCGTTTCAACGTCAAAATCATAATAAAAACCGTCATGAATCGCCGGGCCGATCGTCAGCTTGGCATCTGGATAAAGCCTTTTCACAGCCTGAGCCATGATGTGTGAAGCGGTGTGGTTAAAGGTCTTTTTGCCGTCCTCATCGTCAAAGGTAAGTATTTCAAGCGCGCAGTCGCTGTCAATAACAGTGCGCAGGTCCTTTGCCTCCCCGTTTATTCGGCAGCAGCAGGCGTTTCTGTAAAGACCCATAGAAATGTCTTTTGCAATGTCCGCGGCACTCATGGCAGAGTCATACTGCTTGACTGAGCCGTCTTTAAGCGTTATTTCCATAACAATCCCTCCATATATATTATTGAAAATATTTTTCAGATAATGGCTTTAAATAAAAAACACCCCGTGCTTAAAAGCACAGGGTGAATAAATATCCACGGTTCCACCTGAATTGCGCAAAAACGCGCCTCTCATTAGCCCTTAACGCGGGCGCACGGCTGTGATTGGCAGCGCTCGGGGGCGGTGGCTTACGGCTGTTTATACGCCCCTTTCAGCATCCGGGGCGCTCTCTGAATAAACGGTATCGCAGTCTTATTCCCGTCAAAGCATTATCTTTTATGAATATATTATATCATTTATTTTTAAGTTGTCAACACCGTAAATTCCGCATATTTATGCAGTTTTTTGCCTTTGAAAGGATGATTGGGCGGCTGAATGAGTTTGACAAGCCTTGACAGATACAAGATATGGGTGTATTATATTCGGGAAGGTCTATATGAAGATTATATAGGTATTTAACCTTAAAATTTTTCAGGTTTATATTTAAACTGTACCTTTTCTGATGATATTTTAACACTAAAAAAATTATTAACAGAAGGAGGTGCTATTGATGAGTGTAACTGTTGCCGTTATAATAGCTGTTGTGTGCGCCCTTGTATTTTTTGCCGTGGGCTTTGTGCTTGGCTCGGTTTTCAAGCAGAAAGCAAACGAAAAAGAGATCGGTTCCGCCACACAGGAAGCAACCAAAATTATTAACGATGCCATTCAGGAGGCTGAAACAACAAAGAAAACAAGCCTTATTGAAGCAAAGGACGAAATCCATAAGCTCCGTTCGGACGCGGATAAGGAGATCCGTGAAAGAAGAAGCGAAGTGCAAAGGCAGGAAAACCGCCTGAATCAAAGAGAAGAATATCTTGATAAAAGAGCGGATTCCATTGAAGCGAAAAAAGAAAATTTAAGCCAAAAGCTTAAAGAAGCAGACGAAAAATTACTCGAAATCGATAGCATCAAGAAAAGCCAGTTTGATATGCTGGAAAAAATTTCGGGCCTTAGTCAGGAAGAGGCGAAAAAGCATCTTCTTGCATCACTTGAAGAAGAACTGGATACCGAAAAGAGCAAAAAGATCCTTGAATTTGAGCAGATGACGCGCGATCAGAGCGAAGTGCTCGCGAGGGAGATCATTGCAACCGCCATTCAAAGGTGCGCTGCGGATCACACCGCGGAGACCACGGTTTCTGTTGTCGCCCTGCCAAACGATGATATGAAAGGTAGGATCATAGGCCGTGAGGGCCGCAATATCCGTTCAATAGAAACGATCACAGGTGTTGAGCTTATTATTGACGATACACCCGAAGCGATCACGATCAGCTCTTTTGATCCTGTCAGAAGAGAGATCGCAAGGCTCACTCTTGAGCGCCTGATTCAGGACGGGCGTATACATCCCACCAGAATTGAGGAGATGTTTGAAAAGTCAACGCGCGAGGTAAACGCGATCATCAAGCAGGAGGGTGAAAAAGCCGTTCTTGCCGCGAACTGCGGTTCTATCCACCCTGAGCTTGTAAAGCTGCTCGGCAAGCTGAAATACCGCACCTCATACGGTCAGAATGTGCTTAAGCACAGCCTTGAAGTGGCGTATATAGCAGGTCTTATGGCAGCTGAGCTGGGCGCGAACGAGAAGCTTGCCCGCCGTGCAGGTCTGCTTCACGATATCGGAAAGGCGCTCGACCACGAGATGGAGGGCTCACATATTGCCCTTGGCGTTGAGTATGCGCGCAAATATAAGGAAAACGAAGACGTTGTGCATGCCATTCAGGCGCATCACGGTGATGTTGAGTGTAAGACGGTCGTTGCCTGTCTCGTGCAGGCGGCAGACGCTGTTTCAGCCGCAAGACCCGGCGCAAGGCGCGAAAATATCGAAAATTATATCAAGCGTCTTCAGCAGCTTGAGGAGATCTCGGAAAGCTTCCAGGGCGTTAAGAGCGCTTATGCGATTCAGGCAGGCAGGGAAGTGCGTGTTATGGTATGCCCCGAAACGGTTTCCGATGAAAAAATGCCTTATATCGCGCACGAGATAGCCAAAAAGATCGAGAGCGAGCTGGAATATCCCGGTCAGATCAAGGTCAATATTATACGTGAATCACGTGCCAGCGATGTTGCAAAATAATTTATGATGTTTTATAATAACGGTATCCTAAGCTGTGGATACCGTTATTTTTTTCGGAGGTGATTTTGTGGTAAGGCATATCGTGTGCTTTAAGCTTGCGGACAACAGTGAAGCGGCAAAAAAAGAAGCCGCTCAAAGGCTGCTTTCGATGAAAGGAAAAGTGGATCTTATCAAAGAGATAGAAGTGGGCACGGATTTTTTGGGCTCGCAAAGGTCGTATGACGTTATTCTGCAGGTTGTTTTGGAAAGCAGAGAAGCCCTTGAGGCATATCAGAAGGATGAGTATCACTGTTCGTATGTAAAGACTTATATGCACGAAAAGGCACAGGCGTCCGTTTCTGTGGATTATGAATTTTAAAACAAATTTTGCTGGTTTGTCAGGTATGATATTTGGATAAATTCACTAAAGATACCAATATAATATTGGTATCTTTTCCTTTTATATTTTGATATTTGAGTTGATTAAGAAAATACTGTATGTTATAATTAACATATATATCAATAATATATTATTTTATACTAATAAAAGCTAATTTGAGGAATTAAGTATGGAAAATAAAGAAAAGGAAATAGAAGTAGATTTAGGAAAAGTATTTCATATGCTGAGAAAAAGAATCATCTTTATTATTCTCGGCACTCTTATAACGGCCGTTCTGGCGGGATGTATCACTGAATTTTTTATCAGTCCCAAATATTCCACATCCTGTACCCTGTATGTTTACAGTAATTCGGACAGAGTAAGCACCGATTCTTCGATAGCGTCGGGAGAGATCACGGCTTCCCAGCAGCTTGTAAATACATATATCGTCGTTCTGGAAAGTGATACGGTTATGGATGCTGTTATCAAGGAGCTCGGACTGAATGTCACCTCTTCTCAGCTCCGCAGTCTAGTATCCTGCGAACAGATAAACGAAACGGAGATATTCCGGGTTACCGTAACGACCCAGAATGCCGCGCTTTCTGCCGACATTGCAAATGCCATTGCCGATATAGCGCCGGATGCTATTGTTGACACGATCAAGGCAGGCGGTGTAAGCGTTATAGATTATGCCAAGGTCCCGTCTTCTCCGTCTTCTCCGAATTTCGTGCGTAATGTTGCAATAGGTGCCGCTGTCGGACTCGCGGTAACATTCATCGCATTCTTTGTCTATGAGCTGTTTGATACAACGATAACCAATGAGAAAGATCTTGAAAGAGAATTTGAAGTGCCGGTTCTTGGCAGTATACCAAGGCTTATACCGTCCTCTCCGAAAACGGAGAGTGCAGTAACTCCGCCGGAGAATCCTCCGGCAGCTTCAGACGGCAGAAAGGGAGGTAAGCTGTAATGTCTTTGTTTAATAAAAAGAGAAAGAAAGATTCCGCTACAAAATCTTTTTCCAGAGAAGATATAAAAAAAATACTCGGCACGGAATCTCCGTTCGTCGTTAAAGAAGCTTACTCGGCTATAAGAACAAATCTGCTGTTTATGCAGAAGGGAGAAAAATGCCCTGTATTTATTGTGACAAGTCCCACTGCAAATAACGGTAAAACGATCAACAGTATAAATCTTGCTATTTCCTTTGCGCAGATGGGAAAGAAAACGCTGCTTATAGATGCGGATATGCGTAATCCCACTATCCATAGAATGTTTTCCATACCTGTTAAAAACGGTCTGTCCGAAATATTAGCCGGCCTTACGGATAATATAACCGTGTCAAAAACGGAAATAGAAAATCTTTCCGTTCTGACGGGCGGCAAAATACCTCCGAATCCGGCAGAATTGATTTCTTCTTCAAGAATGGATAAGCTGCTTGAATTCGTAAAAGACCATTATGACTGCGTATTCATAGATACTCCGCCTGTGAATCTTGTTACGGACGCAACTGTGTTTGCGCAGAAGACCACAGGATATATTCTTATTGTAAAAGCGAATGTGAGCGATACGGCTGATGTGAAAATAGCAGTCTCGAGCCTTGAGAATATCGGCGGCAATATTCTCGGATTCGTTCTGAATGATGTTACCACCGGAAGAAACGGATATTATTCATATTACAAGAGATACGGTTATAAATACAAATATTCATACGGCTACGGATATAAATAAACATAATTCTTAAGGGTTGCGAGAAAAATGAAAAAAAGAAAAGCTATCCAGCTTTTGATGGAATTTGTTGTGGATTTTTCATCCCTGCTTTTAGCAAACGCCGTTTCATTCGTGTTTTGCTGCATAATACATAAAATTCCCGATGTTACGGTGCGCTCGTTTTTTGTTTACCTGATTTTGTTGACATTGTCTTTCTGCGTAATATTCTTTGGATTTTCTGTTTCAATGGATCTGAGTATAAGAAACAGAACAAGAGAGCTTTTTGCCGTTTTGAGAAACTGTTTGCTCATCTATATGACCTTAACAGTTATGCTCGTACTTACAAGAAGCGATTTCCTAAACGGCAGATACATGCTCGTTATTTCCCTTATGCTGTTTATCGTGTTTTCCGGGATAAACAGATATATATCAAAGCGGTTGCTTATACGCGGATTTTCAAAATCAGATATGGTCAGCCTAACGGGTGTCATAACCGTGAGCGAAAGAGCGGAAGGACTTATTGAACGTCTTCAGGAGGACTGGACAAAAAAAATTAAAGGCGTTGCCGTGCTTGACGCTGAAAAAAGCAGCGCAGGCTATGTGCTTGGAGGCAATCTTGCAGCAAGTCATCAAAACAGCTCCGTAAAGACCGTCTCCGCCAAAACGGCGATCAAATCTGTTAAAGACGTGCCTGTGGTTGCAAATGATGACGATGTAATCGATTGGGTGCGCGGCGCGTCACTTGATGAAGTCTATATAAATGTTCCTTATGATTATACACACAATGTTTCCGATCTGGCCGAGGAAATAGAGAGTATGGGAATCATTGTGCATATAAATCTTCCCACTCTCGAAAATCTTGTTGAAAACAGCGCATTTAACAATGTTGAATGCACGATGACTGCCGGCTATCCCACTGCAACTCTTACGGCGTCACGTCAGCTTACGCTGTCTGCCACTGTATTTAAAAGAATAGGAGATATAATCGGAGGACTTGTAGGCAGCATATTATCGCTGCCGATCATTCTTATTGTTGCTGTTCCGCTTCTGATAGAATCTCCCGGTCCGCTGATCTTTAAGCAGCAGAGGATAGGAAAGAACGGGCGCGTATTTAATATATATAAGCTTCGTTCCATGTATGTTGACGCAGAACAGCGGAAAAAAGAGCTGATGGCGGACAATCAGATGGACGGGTTTATGTTTAAAATGGAAAATGACCCGAGAATAACCAAAGTCGGCAGATTTATAAGGAAAACAAGTATTGATGAACTGCCCCAGTTCTGGAATGTTCTGAAAGGGGATATGAGCCTTGTGGGTACACGGCCGCCGACGGTCGATGAGTTTGAGCAGTATGAGAGCCACCATAAGCGCCGCCTTTCTATGAGACCCGGAATAACAGGTCTGTGGCAGGTGAGCGGAAGGTCTCAAATAACGGATTTTGAAGATGTTGTGCGTCTGGACTGCGAGTATATAGATAATTGGAGCGCATGGCTCGATATAAAGATCCTTTTAAAAACTGTGGGTGTTGTCCTCAGGAGGCGCGGCGCTGAATGATGGAGAAGTCTGGTTTGAAAATCGCCATGATAGGGCACAAGCGCGTTCCGTCGCGGGAGGGCGGAGTGGAAATCGTTGTTGAAGAGCTTTCTCGGCGTATGGCGTGCCTCGGCAACAAGGTGGATGTCTATAACCGCAGCGGCAGCCATGTTTCCGGCAGCGCATTCGACAGCATCGGTTCCGAATTACCCGAAAATATCAGGGTTATAACGATCCCAACGCCTGAGAATAAAACGCTCAATGCTTTTGTTTACAGCTTTTTGGCATCCTTGCGCGCGCTTTTCGGTAGGTATGATGTGATACATTTTCATGCGGAAGGTCCTGCCGCTATGTGCTTTTTGCCGAAGCTGTTCGGAATACGTACGGTTGTTACTATTCACGGTTTGGACTGGCAGCGTTCAAAATGGGGCGGATTTGCGTCAAAATATCTTAAATTCGGCGAGAAGACCGCCGCGCGCTGTGCGGATGAGATTATCGTGTTGTCAGATGCTGTGAGAGACTATTTTAAGAAAGAATACGGCAGAAACACCGTTTATATACCAAACGGAATCACGCAGCCGGACTTTGAGGACATCGCCGAAGCAGGCGAAAAATACGGCCTTAAAAAAGACAGATATATTCTTTATTTGGGCAGGATCGTTCCTGAAAAGGGAATTCACTATCTGATCGAGGCCTATTCGGATATGAAAACCGATATGCCGCTCGTTATTGCCGGCGGTTCGAGCCATTCGGAGGAATATTTCGCTCGGCTGAAACGATCTGCTGAAGGAAAAAATATAATCTTTACTGATTTTGTGCAGGGAAGAATGCTCCGTGAGCTGTATTCAAACGCTTATCTTTATGTTTTGCCAAGCGATCTTGAGGGTATGCCTATCAGTTTGCTGGAAGCTATGAGCTATTCCAACTGCTGTCTTACTTCGGATATACCCGAATGTACGCAGGTGTGCGGCGAAAACGCGGTTTATTTCAGGAAAAGCAGCGTTGCTGATCTGAAAAACAAGCTGGAATATCTTATAAAAAACAGTGACACGGTTTTAGAGTACAAAAGCCGTGCGCACGACTATATAATTTCAAAATACAGCTGGGATGATGTCGTGAACAGGACCCTGGCGTTATACAGGGGTGAACCGCTTGAAAATACTGATAGTAAATAAGTTTCTTTACCCTAACGGCGGCTCGGAAACATATATATTCAAAATCGGCGAGTGGTTAAAAGCTGCCGGTCACGAAGTTCAGTATTTCGGAATGGAGCATAAGGGCAGGATCGTCGGAAATGACGCAGGAATGTATACCAAAGATATGGATTTTCACGGCGGCTCGGTGTTATCAAAGCTGTCTTATCCTGTAAAAACAATTTATTCGTCAGAAGCAAAGAAAAAGATGCTTGCCGTGCTGCGTGATTTCGCTCCCGATGCAGTGCATCTCAATAACTTCAATTATCAGCTTACGCCGAGTGTAATAAGCGCGGTCAAGGCATATGAAAAGGAATGCGGCAGAAAAGTCAGGATCATTTATACGGCTCATGATTATCAGCTTGTATGCCCGAATCATATGATGATGACCCCCTCCGGCGAAATCTGTGAGAAATGCGCAGGCGGCGAATTTCTCAACTGTTTTAAAAATTCCTGTATACATTCCTCAAAAATCAAAAGCGTTATAGGCTCTGCCGAGGGATATTTTTGGAAATATAAGAATATTTACTCGTACATAGACACGGTTATTTGCCCAACGGCGTTCATGGAATCAAAGATTCACCTGAATCCGATGTTCAGCGGCAAAACAAAAGTGCTTTATAATTTTATAGATCCTGTTGATAAAAAACAGACCGAGAAAGAGAACTATGTGCTTTATTTCGGCAGATACAGCGCGGAAAAGGGTATTGAAACGATCATTGCCGCTGAAGACATTGATTTTATCTGCGCCGGATCAGGTCCTATGGAGAGCGAACTTGATCAATGCCCGCATGTCAAGAATGTGGGCTTTAAAAGCGGAAAAGAATTGGAAATGCTTATAAGGAAAGCGCGCTGTTCGGTTTATCCGAGTATCTGGTATGAAAACTGTCCGTTTTCCGTTATGGAAAGCATTTCATACGGTACACCTGTCATTGGCGCTGATATAGGCGGAATACCTGAACTGGTTGAGGACGGAAAAACAGGATTTCTGTTTGAACCCGGCAACAGCTCAGACTTTGCCGAAAAAATCAAAAGGCTGCTCACGGATGACGAGCTGGCGGCAGAGATGAGCGAAAACGGTTTGAAAAAGGATTTCACAAGCGTTTCACAATATTGTGAAAAACTTCTTGAGATTTATAAATAAATGTGATTTTATGGAAACTGCTGTAAAAAAGAAATATTTTGATGAACTCAATGTTTTTAGAGCATTGATAATCGTATGGGTGGTTATAGGTCATTCCTTCAGCCCGGATGAAAGCGTAACGGGATTTTTGTATCATTATGCATATTCGTTTCATATGAGCGCGTTTTTTATGCTCAGCGGTCTGCTGTTTTTTCCGAAATTAAGCAGGATCGGCAGCGTTAAGGATGCTGTTGTTACGGTGTGGGACAGATTTAAGCGCCTTATGGTTCCGTATTTTGTTTATACGGTAATTACATATGTTTTAAAGCTGATATTCAGTGAATATGCGTATAACGAATTATCTTCCAACATTATCGTTGACACGCTGATTTGCAGAAATAATCCCAACGGCGGTATATGGTTCCTTTATGCGCTGTTTGTGCTTAGCATGATCGCCGTATTGGTTTGTCGGATACCCGTATGGATATCGTTTATCATTTCTGCGGCTTTAAAGGCGTTATCGGTTGCTGTCTTGATCAATATCCCAATCGTAGGCTTTATTTGTCAATATTCATTTTATTTCTTTGCCGGCTTACTGTTGTTCCAATATTACGCTGCAATAAGCGAAAAGCTAAACAGATTTGTAAGCGGAAAAAAAGGAAAAAGCATTGTTTTGATACTTTGCATGGTTCTTCTTGCCGCTTCTTTTGCTGTAGTCGGTTTGTTGCACAACCGTAAAATATATGATTATCTTACTGTGCCGGTAACTCTTTTGGGTATATTTACCTGGTATATTGTTTCGTTTGCAGTATGTTCCTTTAAATTTGCAAAGAAACCCGCTATGATCATCGGAAATTACGGAATGGATATATATGTTATTGGCTATTTCGTGCAGATCTCAATACGTGTTATTTTGGGAACTATGCTCGGCCTGCCGTATCCTCTGTACGCAACCATGATGTTTTTGTTCGGGCTTTTCCTGCCCATTCCGATTTCAAAATATATCATAAGAAAAGTCGGAATACTCAGAGCTGTTTTTCTGGGTGAATTTCCGAAAAAGAAGAAATCTGTTGAAAAAATTTAAACGGATCAGCCCGGTAATTTAGCGCCGCAGACGGCGTTTAAAATCATTTGCTGTGTGCGGAATTTATAAAGAAGGTAAAAATATGTCAAAAAAATTAAACGGCACTGTAATCGTAACGTATCGGTGTAACGCAAGGTGCAATATGTGCAGCAGGTATAAGCGTCCCTCCTCGCCGGATGAGGAGATCAGCCTTGAAACGATCAAAAAACTGCCGCCGATGTACTTTACGAATATTACCGGCGGAGAGCCGTTTATAAGAACTGATTTAAAGGATATTGTGCGCGAACTGTATAAAAAAAGCGACAGGATTGTTATTTCAACAAACGGGTTCTTTACAGACAGGATCATTGATCTCTGCAAAGAATTCCCGAATGTGGGAATACGCATATCTATTGAGGGACTGGAAGAAACAAATAATGCCATCCGCGGCCTTGAGGACGGCTTCAACCGAGGATATACAACGCTGAAAAAGCTTGTGGAGATGAAGCATCCCGATGTGGGCTTCGGCATGACGGTTCAGGACGCAAACGCGAAAGATCTTGTGCCGCTTTACGAGCTTTCGGACGAGCTTGATATGGAATTTGCCACCGCTTCGCTGCACAATTCCTTTTATTTTGTGGAGGCAAGAAATATTATAAAAGACCGCCCGATGGTTGCCGAAAATTTTGAAAAGCTGATCAACGAACTTCTCAAAAGCAACAGCCCTAAAAAATGGTTCAGGGCGTATTTCAATCACGGTCTTATTAATTACATATACGGGCAGAAGAGGCTGCTTCCGTGCGATATGGCGTTTGACACGTTCTTCATTGATCCTTACGGGGATGTTATGCCCTGCAACGGCACAAAGGAAAAAGAGGTTATGGGCAATCTCAATGAACAGAGCTGGGATGAGCTTTGGAACAGCGCTCAGGCGGAGACGGTACGCAAAAAGGTCAGAAACTGCAGCAGAAACTGCTGGATGATCGGTTCTGTTTCTCCCGCTATGCACAAATATATATGGGTTCCGGCGATGTGGGTCGTAAAGCATAAGTTCTTCAGATTTTTCAAAGATAAGAAATACAGCATGTACGAGCTGCCGATCGTGCGCGATTACAGAGACGGCAAAGTTACAAAAGCTGAGCTTGACGCTCTTTCGACCTGTGATATGACCGCGGATATAAATGACGGATTGTCTGAAAAGTCCAAAAAAGCGCTTGTGGGCACAAGCGGCGAAGAGATTGTGGATGCTGATATAGCAAAGCAGTTAGGCGGTAAGTGATTCATTTGTGAATTGAGTGTGAGATTTTGTGAAGATCCTGATTGTAAATCCCATTGTTTATACTTCTGAGACCGCGAATATAAAAAGAGCTGTGTCGATCAAAGATACAATGATATATGACTTGTGTCTTGCGTTTAAGAAAAAAAACATAGATGTTACACTTGTGGCAGGTGCTGATTTTAAGCCGTGCCGTGATGAAAACTATCCTTTTGATGTTATTTGGGCAAAATGTGCTTTAAAGAAAATCTTTAAACCCAATGCACTCCCTTTTTGCCCTGAAATATTAAAAATAATAAAAAAAGAAAAATTTGATCTCATCATTTCAAGTGAAGTCTTTTCTGTGAATTCCCTTATGCTTGCTTTGAAATCACCGGGAAATCTGTTGATTTGGCATGAGCTTGCAAAGCACAACAGGATTTTTCATTCCGTGCCGTCAAAATTATGGTATGGAATAATTGCGAGATTGTTTTTTTCAATGGTGCTTGTTGTGCCGCGCAGCAGAGAAGCCCGAAATTTTATATCAAAATATTGTAAAAATGTTTCCGATGTTATCATTGACCATGGAGTAGATCTGAAAAAATTTTCAGCCAAGGAAAAGAAAGAAAACTATTTTGCTGTTTCGGCACAGCTGATAAAGCGCAAAAGAATAGATAAAACAATCAGAAAGTTTGCCGATTATTTAAAGGCTTATGATCCATCGTCAAAACTCTATGTTATGGGCGAGGGAGAGGAACTCAGCAGCCTTGAGTCTCTTGCAAATGAGCTCGGTGTGCGTAACAGTGTTATTTTCACCGGGAAGATCAGCCACGATAAGCTGAAAGATATTCTGGCAGGCGCAGAGGCGATGTTGGTTGATACCGAAAAGGATAATAACATGATTTCTATATCGGAATCCATTGCCTGTGCCACACCGATTATCACAACAACAGTTCCTTATAATGCCTCATATATAAAGAAATTTCAATTAGGTATTGTAAACGATATCTGGGGAGCCGAAGAACTGAACGAGATAGCCGCAAATAATATTTTTTATGTTAAAAACTGCCTTGCATACCGAAATCAGATCTCCTGCGACAATAAAGCTCAGATGTTTCTTGATCTTGCAGAAGAGCTTGGCCGATCCGCCGCAAAAGAAAAGGAAGAAATTTGCAAATGAACTCTGTTTATAAAAAAATACATAATGCATTAAGGGATCTTTCTGATCATAATCAATCATTTCACCGTCTTTATCTTTTTTACAGATATGTGCAATATTCGTTTGAGGAAGATGTTGTAAATGTCAAAAAATTCTTCAGAAAACGCGGTATAGGCGGAGCAAAATATAAAAAGCTTCTTGATTACAAGGATAAGCATAAAGGCGAAAGGTGCTTTATCATCGCCACCGGCCCTTCTCTCACAATGGAGGATCTGGAGAGCCTGAAAGATGAAAAGACCATCAGTATGAACTCGATCTGCAAGCTGTATGACGAAACAGACTGGCGCCCCACCTATTTTGCAGTGCAGGATAATTTCGTTTTCAGAAATATGCAGGATATTTTAAGGGCGCATAAAGAAGTTCCCGTTTTTATAAGTGATAATATATGGAGACGGTTCAGGCGGGAAAAGGAATGGATCGAATTCCCTACAGACACAAAATATCATTCATACGATATCCTGCGTCAGAAATATTACGCAAAATTCAGCGATGACGCTTATGATATCGTCTATGACGGATATTCCATAGCTTATTCCTGCATAGAGCTTGCCGTATATATGGGCTTTAAGGAGATCTATCTGCTCGGCGCGGACTGTACTTATCTCGGCGAAAAAGAGCATTTTGTTGACAGCGGTGTGGAAGACCGCTCCAGAAAATACGCAACCCCCAAGCTGATCGTGGGCTATGAAGAGGTCAAAAAATATGCCGATTCGCACGGCATAAAGGTATATAACGCTACCCGAGGCGGCGTGCTTGAAGTTTTTCCGCGCGTAAAGCTGGAGGATGTTTTAAAGGAGAAAACCAGAGTATGAAGATTGTTGCTATCGTGCCGATGAAACTGAACAACACAAGATTGCCGCAGAAAAACACGAAGGCATTTACAAACGGAAAACCGCTTTGCTATTATATTTTAAACACACTGCTTAAAATTGACAAAATAGATGAGGTCTATGTGTATTGCAGTAATGAGAAGATCAAAGAATATATTCCTAAGGGTGTAAAGTATCTCAAGCGTTCCGCTTCCCTTGATACGGACGCAACTTCTATGAATGAAGTGCTCAAGGCGTTTGCGGACGATGTTTTTGCCGATATTTATGTTATGACCCACACAACGGCTCCCTTTATTACTGCCCATAGTATTGAAAAAGGGATAGACGCTGTTTTGAGCGGTATGAACGATTCGGCGTTTGCTGCCAAAAAGCTTCAGGATTTTCTTTGGAAAAACGGCACGCCGTTTAATTACTCTCTGGAAAATATTCCGCGCACGCAGGATCTGGATCCGCTGTATCAGGAAACAAGCGGCTTTTACATATATGAAAGATATGTTATAAATGAGATGGGGCGCAGGATAGGGCAATCGCCGTTTATTGTTGAGGTAAACGAGATAGAAGCCGTTGATATTGATGAAAAAGAAGATTTTGAGATAGCCGATGCTATTTACAACCATATATTCAGAAAGTGTGAAGAGGATGAATAAAATTCTTGAGGGTTTCAGAAATAAATTAAAAAACGGCGAGTGTGTTTACGGTATATTTATGAAGACCGGGGATCCGATGTTTGTTGAGGCAGCAAGTCTCGGCGGATTCGATTATGTTATTCTGGACACCGAGCATGGACCTGTTTCAATAGAGAATCAGCAAAACAATATAAGAGCCGCAGAGGCACGCGGAGCCGTGCCGATCATCAGGCTCAAGGATTTCGGCGAAAATACCATCGGTAAGGCTCTTGATATAGGCGCTTACGGGATTCAGGTGCCGCAGATAAATTCCGCCGCCGATGCACAACAGGTGGTTAAATTCGCAAAATTTTATCCTTACGGCATGAGGGGCGTTTGCCGTTTTGTGCGCGCGGCTGATTACTCTGCTATGGACAGATATGAATATTTTGAGGATTCAAAAAATTTGCTCATCATACTTCAGCTTGAGGGCGTTGAGGCGATCAAAAACCTTGACGAGATCCTTGAGGTGGAGGGTGTGGATATTCTGTTTATAGGGCCTTATGATTTATCACAGTCACTCGGCATCCCGGGCCAGGTAAACAGTCCTGTTGTTGTTGACGAAATGAAAAAGATTGTTGAAAAGGCACATAAGAAGAACAAGGTAATAGGTACATTCATAGATACAAAAGAGGATCTTGTGCTCTGGAGAAATCTCGGAGTCAGATATTTAAGCTACTCCGTTGACGTTGGGTTGTTTATGGATGCCTGCAAAGGTATAAATGATTTCTTTAAAGGAGAATAATTTGTAACCGTTCATGAAAAGTCTGAAGTTTAAAATATATCCAAGAGAATTCTTGTTCACCTTTTTTCTTATAATGCTGCCGTTGAGTCTTTCATTGGAACTGAGTTTTCCAAATTCTCCCATTGCATATATTGCGTATACGGATGAGATTTTGTGTATTGTCTGTTCGTTTTATGTCTTATATTCTGCTTTTAAAAGGGGAATTAAGGGCACGGATCTGGCGCTTTTGATAATCCTTTTGCTGTGTACTGCATGGGGGCTTGTCGGCAATGCCGTTTCAAAGGTGATAACAGATTGGTTCCCTATTGTTGTTGACGCGATCTGTCTGCTTAAAATATTTGTGCCGTTTATCATTTTTAAGCAGGTTGCTGCTGCGGATAAAAAAATGAGGATTATTCATTATCTTAAGCCGCTTTCAAAAGCGCTTATTGCACTTGGCGCGTTTTTCGGCACAATCAGCCAGTTTGTATACATTGGTATGTCTCTGCCCCAGATGGAAAGGCGCTACGGAATCGTTCCTTTCTTTTTCATTTTCGGAAATGAGGGCAGATACGGCTATATAATCGCCTGTGCTTTGCTTGTTGTTCTGATGACGGAAAGAGTAAAAAGAAAAAGGATCATGTATGAACTTCTTGCCATACTCAATATAGTCTATACCACCAAAGGGGTAGCGTATGTTATTGCCGCTTGCTATATAATTCTTTTGATTCTGTGGTACAGAGATACAAAATTAACTGTGCCCAAAATAGCAGTTCTTGCCGTAGGCGGAATAGCGGTTTCGGCTATGCAAATAAACACGTATTTGAGGGATCTTGAGTCTCCCAGAATGACTCTTATACGATACGGTTTGGTTACAGCAAACAGATATTTTCCGTTTGGTTCGGGCTTTGCAACCTACGGCTCCGATATGGCGGCACGGAACTATTCTCAGCTTTATTATTTGTATGGATTTGATAAACTGTGGGGTTTGAGTCCCCAGTATCAAATGTTTCTGAATGATGTTTATTTGGGAATGGTATTCGGTCAGTTTGGATATATTGGGGTAATACTGTTTGTCATTATGCTTATAATGGTCTTCATACCTGTTTATAAGCTTGATGCAAACAAAAAGGTGAAGGCGCTTACGCTTGCGATTTTTATAGGAATTGTTGTAAGCGCCATAGCCACTGCCATAATAAAATCCAGTATCGGCGTTTTTGTCTTTACGTTTTTGGGGCTTATGTGCGGCTATTCGGGAAATGAATTGGCCGTAACGGACAGTGATATCGAAAAAGAAGGCGGAACAAGGCTGAAAATCAGATTTTCGAGGTATTGATCATGATCCCCAAAAAGATACATTATTGTTGGTTCGGCGGCGCCGAGAAAAGCAGTCTTATAAAAAAATGCATTACGAGCTGGAAAAAGATATGTTCCGATTATGAGATAATTGAGTGGAATGAAAGCAATTTCAATATAAATATATGCCCTTATGTTAAAGGCGCATATCAGCATAAAAAATGGGCGTTCGTATCTGATTATGCCAGATTCCATGTGCTTAATGAATACGGAGGAATATATCTGGACACAGATGTAGAACTGCTCAAGCCGCTTGATTCCCTTGTGGAACAGGGAGCTTTCGCCGGCTTTGCGAGCAACAGTATCGTTGCTACCGGTTTGATATTAGCCTGTGAAAAGGGAAACTGGCTTTGCAAAGAGGTTCTCAAGTCCTACGAAGGTCAGGAATTTCTGGATGACGATCCCGATAAAATAGTCGCCATCGGCAGAAGAGTTACAGCCATATTAGTGCAGCACGGTCTCGTTCTCAACGGCGAGGAACAGAATATAGACGGGATTACAGTCTATCCGTCTTATTATTTCAATCCCACAAACGGAGATATGCGCGTGAAAGTCGATGAGAGAGCGTATTCGGTTCATCACTATGCGGCAACTTGGTTCCCGAAAAAGAAAAGATTTCTGAATACACTAAGACGATTTATCGGCTCGAAGAATATGAACAAGTATTATCAAATCAAAAGCAAAATTATGGGTAAAGAATGAATCCGATAGGTAAACTGAAAACTAAATATTTTTCTCTCAGCGTAGAAACAAGAGCAGCGTTTTGGTTTACGGTGTGCAATCTGCTCCAAAAAGGCATAACTATGATCACGATGCCCATTTTTACGCGGATTCTGACAACTCAGCAGTACGGCGTTTTTACCGTGTATCAGTCGTGGTACAATCTGGTAAGTATTATCGTGACTCTCAATCTTTCGGGATCGCTGATCAATAACGGCCTTATGAAATACGAAAGCAGAAAGGATAAATTCATATCCTCAATGCAGGGGCTCTCATCCACGGTAACAATCCTGTTTTTTATCATTTATCTTGTTTTCCGCGATTTCTGGAACGGTGTTTTTAACCTTTCAACCGTTTTTATGCTGGCAATGTTCATTCAGCTCTTATTTGAGCCGGCGTATCTTTTCTGGGCGCAGAAACAGCGATTTGAATTCAAATATAAAAATCTTGTTGCTGTTACGCTTGCCGTGTCGGTGATCAGTCCGTTGATCGGAATTGCCGCCGTTTATGCCACGGAGCATAAGGCAGAGGCACGCGTTATTTCATTTGCTTTCGTTCAGATATGCGTAGGCCTTATATTCTATATCATTCAGGCAAAACGCGGCAAAACCTTTTTTGCAAAGGATTTCTGGTCTTTCGCTCTGAAATTCAATCTGCCGCTTATACCGCACTATCTTTCTCAGATGGTGCTCGGTCAGTCGGACCGCATTATGATCAGCCGTATGGTAGGTGACAGCGAAGCCGCAATCTATGCAGTTGCATACAATCTGGCAACGGTTGTTACTTTATTTATAAACGCAGTGAACAGCGCTTTCGTTCCGTTTATTTATCAGAATATGAAAGCGAAGAACTACGGCGAAATTAGAAAAAAAGCAAATTTCCTGTGCCTTTTTATGGCGGCTGTCATATGCGTGTTTATGCTGTTCGGACCGGAGGCAATCGCGCTTTTTGCGGCGCCTGAATATAAAGCCGCAGTATATGTTTTTCCGCCTGTTGCCGCTTCGGTGTTTTTCACTTTTATTTACACTCTATATATTAATGCTGAATTTTATTTTGAAAAAACAAGTTATGTAATGCTGGTGTCTCTTTTGGGAGCGGCGCTTAATATTGCGCTGAATTATATGTTCATTCCGATTTACGGCTATGTTGCCGCTGCATACACAACCGTTTTCTGTTATGCGCTTTTTGCCGCGGGTCATTATTTCCTGCACAGGCTGATCCTCAAAAAGCAAGGTATAAAAGAACAGGTTTTCAATTCAAAGCTGATCTTGCTTTACAGTGTTGTGGTAACGGCGTTTATGCTGATATGCACACTGCTCTATCAGAATAATATAATAAGATACATTGTTATAGGTGTTATTGCCGTCATATGTCTTTTCAATATAAAGAGACTGATAAAAGTGTTTAAAACGGCGCTGCAAAAATAAGCTGAAACATAAAAAAAGAGCTGAAACGATTATCGTTTCGGCTCTTTTTCAGTTTGCAACGGAGTTCCTGAACATATCGGATATTTTATGTGCAAGCGCTTTGTATTTCGGCAGATCAAGATTAAAGTCCTCGGAAAGAATCCCGTCGGCACATTCACGGCATTTTTTGAGCGTTTCCATATCGCCGAGCATATCGGCAATCTTAAGCTGCGGCAGACCATGCTGTCTGTTTCCGAAAAAATCTCCCGGACCGCGAAGTTTCAGATCTTCATCGGCTATCTTGAATCCGTCACTGTATTTTTTCATAATGCCCAAGCGTTCTCGAGCAGTCTCGCTTTGGCTGTCTGAAATCAGTATGCAATAGGATTTATGCTTGCCTCTGCCGACGCGCCCTCTGAGCTGATGCAGCTGTGAAAGCCCAAAACGCTCGGCGTTTTCTATAACCATAACCGTTGCTTTAGGTACATCAACGCCCACTTCAATAACCGTTGTGGAAACAAGCAGTTTAATGTCTCCGTCTGCAAATGCGCGCATCACGTTTTCTTTTTCGGCAGGTTTCATTTTGCCGTGCAGAAGACCAATGTTTATGCCCCTGAAATCATTTTGTGAAAGCTCTTCGGCGTATTTTGTTGCTGAGACCATATTTTCGGTTTCCCCCTCCTTCACAAGAGGGCAGACGATATACGCCTGATTTCCGCCCGCAATCTCTTTTTTTATAAAATTATAAATTCGCTTGTGGTATCTTGAGTCCACCACATCGGTGCGCACAGTTTGCCTGCCGGGCGGAAGTTCATCCAAAACGGAAATATCCAGATCCCCGTAGATCATAAGCGCAAGTGTGCGCGGAATAGGCGTGGCGCTCATGACAAGCGTGTGCACACCGCTGCCCTTCATCGCCAGATTAGCCCTTTGGTTTACTCCGAAACGGTGCTGTTCGTCTGTAATAACAAGCCCTAAGTTTTTAAATTCAACATCGTTCTGTATCAGCGCATGCGTTCCTATTGCAAGGTCTGTTTCACCGTTTATAAGGCTCTCTTTTATCCGCTTTTTTTCAGTTTTTGAAGTGCTGCCTGTCAGAAGCTCTGTTTTGATTCCTTTTTCTGCAAGAAGCGGGCAGAGCGAGTCCATATGCTGAACCGCCAAGATCTCGGTGGGGGCCATCATAGCGCACTGAAAGCCGTTCTTAACGGCATTGTATATGATTCCGGCGGCAACGGCTGTTTTTCCGCTGCCCACATCGCCTTGCAGCAGACGGTTCATAGGATATTCATTCGCCATGTCCGCGGTGCATTCCTTTATTGCCCTCAGCTGTGCCGAAGTGGGTTTGAATGACAGAAGAGACAGGAATTCCTGTGTGAAATCATTTTTAATTCTTATATCCGTTTTGTTCTTTTTCTTGCTTTTAAGTTTGAGCAGCCCCAGCTGCAGTGCAAGCAGTTCTTCAAAAATAAGTCTGTCACGTGCTTTTTCAAGCTTTTCGGCATCATCGGGAAAATGTATTTGCCGCATTGCAAAATCAAGTGAAACAAGCCTGTATTTCAGCCTGATCTCTGCCGGCAGAGTTTCGCCGAACGGCTCAAGAGAATCCAGTGCCGTTTTAACGACTTTTGCTATCGCGCGCGAATTCAGTTTCCCGGTTGCGGGGTAAATAGGCTTGATGATATCGCTGTTTTGTATCTTCTCTATCTCGGGCGAAGCCATGTTTGCAGCGGTCAGCGTTTTTTCTATTTTACCGAAAAGTATGTATTCTTCATACAGTTTGAGCGCTGACGCAAGATATTTATTGTTGAAGATTGTCACATGAATTATGGTTTCGCCGTCTGAAAAATCGCATTTAAAAAGTGTCATTCCCTTGCGCACATAATGTGTTTTAACAGGGGATACAAGCGTTGCGGCAATGCAGACGGTATCACCGCTCTCACATTCGCGTACTTTCTTTTTATCTGAACGGTCCTCATAATTTCTCGGAAAATATTCAATCAGATCCCGCACGCTGAAAATGCCGAGCTTATTGAAAAGCCCGGCTCTTTTTTCTCCTACACCTTTTATGAACTGAATACTGCTGTCAGGATTAAGCATTTTACTCCACTGAAATTATGAAATAATAGATCGGTTGTCCGCCGTCCACAACGCTGATTTCCACATCTTCTCCGAATTTGTTCTCAAGGCGCGATTTAAGCTCCTGCGCTTCTTCTTCGGACGAATCACTGCCGTATATCAGTGTTATGATACTGCTCTGATTTCTTTTAAATATTTTAACTGTGGATTTGTAAGCAATCTCAACCTTGTCCGTTCCCACAAATCTGATTTTTCCGTTGCACAGCCCCATGATCTCGCCCTGTTTAACAGGAACGCCTTCTATCTCACTGTCTCTTGCGGCAAATGTTACCTGCGCAGTAGAAACATTTTCGGCTGCCTGCGTCATTGCCATCAGGTTCTCCTCAGCATCCGCCTCTTCATCAAACATCAGCATAGCGGATATCCCCTGGGGTATGGTTTTGGTCTGTAAAACGCGCACTTCTCTGTCTTTTGTAAGGCGTACGGCCTGCTCGGCCGCCATGATTATGTTTTTATTGTTCGGAAGCACAAACACCGTCTTTGCAGGTGTTGCCATGATGGCATTAAGAATATCGTCGGTTGAGGGGTTCATAGTCTGACCGCCGCTTACAACAACATCTGCGCCTATATCTTTAAAAAGTTCTGTAAGACCGTTGCCTGCACAGACGGTCACAAACCCATATTTATTCGTTGGCTGAGCCACAGTCAGCTCCTGTTCATTTTGTTCTTCGGGGGCTGCGCCTGCGTTTCGGTGCTGATAACGCATATTGTCTATTTTTATGTTGATAAGCTGGCCGTATTTAAGCGCTGCTTGAATAACATTTCCCGGTTCGTTCGAATGAACATGGACTTTAATGATATCATTGTCGTCCACAACAACTACGCAGTCGCCGATCGATTCAAGATATGCGCGCAGCTTCAGCGGATCTTTTTCCTTTGATTCGCCTGATTTTTCAATCAGGAATTCGGAGCAATAACCGAACTCTATCTCATCAGACGCATTGGCTACCGTACTTTTTTCAGCTTTTGCGCCGTCGGTGTTTTCTTCGCCCTCCAGCGGCTGAATAATCACATTGTTAGCAAAAACGCTGTGGAAGCCTTCAAAAATCAGCACAAGCCCCTGACCGCCGGCATCCACAACGCCCGCCTGCTTTAAAACCGGCAGCTGTTCCGGCGTTTTCGCCAAAGCGTCTTTGGCAGCCATCATAGCGGCAAACGCCACTTCCATCGGATCGTTTACGGACTGTGCCATCTCTGTGGCTGCTTCTGAAGCTTTTCTGACTACTGTAAGTATCGTGCCTTCGGTCGGTTTCATTACTGCCTTGTAGGCGGCCTTAACGCCTAAGTCAAACGCATTGGCAACCTCTTCGCCGTTCGCTTCGTCAAGACCTTTAAATCCTTTGGAAAAGCCCCTGAATATAAGGGAAAGGATAACGCCGCTGTTTCCGCGTGCGCCTCTCAGAAGTGCGGATGCGCATTTTGACGCGGCTTCGCCGACAGTGCAGGTGTCCGGCAGAACGGCAACCTCTTTTGCCGCTGCGCCGATGGTCATGCTCATATTTGTGCCCGTATCGCCGTCCGGCACAGGGAACACATTGAGTGCGTCCACTGCGCTGCGATTGTTTGCAATATGATTGGAGGCGGAGATTACTCCGTCGCGAAACATTTTTCCTGTAAGCATTTGGGTATAATCTCCTTTAGTTAATGGCGTCTACATAAACGTTGATTTTTGAAACCTTCAGATCGGTAACCGTTTCAACGGTATACCGCACTTTGTTGGTTATGCTGTTTGCGATGGCGTTTATGTTAACACCATAGGAGACCGCAATATGAAGATCTATCACAAGACTTCCGTTTACGCTTTTTACGCTTACGCCGCGGTTGTAGTTATCTTTGTCTGCCTTGTTGGTAATGATTGCCTTAAGGCTTTGTATGGGGCTTGATACCATCCCGGTAACTCCGAAGCAGGATTGCGCCACCTGACCTACCAGCTTTTCAAAATAATTGTTCGTGATTTCTATATATCCGTTTGGATTTTCATATTTTATCATAACAAACCTCCGTTTGTTTATTGGTATCATCGTGTGATCCGCAGTATTGATTATAATATATTCTGCATCATATATCAAGTACGGCGGATATGCTTAAAAATATTTGGATTCCGTCTTTTCCTCATTTTTTTCGCGTTATCTTTTTATTATTGCGAAAAAGCGCTTTCTTATTCAGCTTCAAAATACCAGTCCTCTATATTGGCAAAGCAATCATAATAGCTCCCCTGAACATCACCGTTCATGGTTTTTGTAAAACAGATCATTCCTTTTCTGTAAACCAGAGGAATATACGGCATTTCATCGGCAAACGCAAGCAGGAATGTGCCAAGCTGCACTTCTGCATTCATATATTGTGCATATGCCTGTGAGGAGGTGCTGTTTCCCGTATCTATTCCGTAGTGCGTCGTTCCGTCATCGCTGAAAAATGAGCGCAGGCTCATATCGGGAGATATCTTGATTTCACCTATATACAGATTAAAGCTTTCGCTTTGCACAAGCTGCAGGTATCTTGCGTTGTCGGATTCCTGGGTGATTGAAACACTGAAACCCGCTTCTTCAAGCTGCTGCTCGATCAGCTTCGCACAGGAGAGCCTTTCGCTGTTGGAGGAGTTTACAAGAATGGAAAGCGATCTGTCGGATACGCCGCTGTTGTTAAGAAGCTGCATGGCGGCTTGCGCATCCCCGGAAGAAGAAAACAGCTCCGTTTGCGAAAGCTCAAACTGCGGGTTAAAAACGCCGGTGGCAGGCTGTGAAAATCCGCCGTAGGCGCTTCTGGCAAGTGTCTCACGGTCTATTGCCAGCGAGATTGCTTTTCTCACATCGGCGTTCGTTGTGATGCCGCTCTTGTTGTTTATGCCAAGATAAACAAGATTATTCATGTTTATCAGTCTTTTATTTGCCGTTATCTTCGTTGAAGTGCTGCTGCTCAGATCTCTGAAAGCAAAGCTTATATTGCCTATATTGACCGCGTTATCTATCGAATCCCCGGAAGCTATATTTTCAAGATGGATAACGATTATGTGCGGCTTGAAGCCGTTTGCAGTATTTGCCTTCAATACGGTCTCTCCGTTTTCATCGTCGTAATAATAGCGTCCGCTTCCGATCGGATAGTCGCCTGCATCCTCAGAACTTACAATGGGAAATACCAGCAGATTGTGAGCGTACGGATCAGGTTCATTCAGTGAGAAAACGATCTCTGTCTGCGACTTGGCGCGGCAGGAATCTATTTCCGTAAGCGATGAACCCCAGTATGCCGAATCTTTGGCGGCGTCAAAGGAGCTGACGATGTCATCAGCTGTAAGCGGACTGCCGTCCGTAAAAGCCAGCCCTGCCGTGATCCCCACCTGCAGAGTGGTTGAATCGGTATATTCATAGCTTGACGCTATGTTCAGGCTTGCCTTGTAATTGTCGTCAAGGTCAAAAAGACTTTCAAACACAAGCTGCGAAAGCACCTGATTGTTCAGTGTCTGTGCCTCAAAGGGATTTAAGCTGTCGGACTGTGTGTAACTCAGTTTGAATGTGGAGGTGTCTTCCGGGATAACCGTTTCAGATTCTATTACCGCGGGGTTTGTTGTGGTCTCGTCATTGTTTTCCATGCCGGAGCAGGCGGTAAGAGAGAGTGCAACCAAAATTGCCGCAAGAATAAGCGCTGTAATCCTTTTCGCCATTTTTACCTCCTGAATCCTTCTGTGTAAACGGTCTTTCCTGTTTTGTCGTTTGTTTCAAAAAAACATCCTTCGCAGGTGCATTCCACATCTTCATTTTTGAACCTGACCGGCAGACCTGTGCGCATTTTTTGTATTGCGCATTCGGGCGCAACTCCCAAAACAGACTGAAACGGCCCGGTCATGCCGAGATCGGTAATATATCCCGTACCTTTGGGCAGTATCTGATTGTCGGAAGTCTGAACATGCGTGTGCGTTCCGAAAAGCGCGGATATTCTGCCGTCCAGATAAAAGCCCATAGCTCGTTTTTCACTTGATGCTTCCGCATGAAAATCTATTATAATGATCTTAGCTCCGCTGCTTTTTGCCGCTTCTATCATTTCGTCCGCCGCATCAAACGGATTTTTAATAGGGTCAAGGTATACCGTTCCCTGCAGATTGATAACGGCCGCCTTAATATAGCCCCTGTCAATGATTGTCATTCCTTTTCCCGGAGCGGAAGAATGGTAGTTTGCGGGGCGTATTATATATTCTCTTTCGTCTAAAAAATTGTATATTTCAGGGCGCTTCAGGCTGTGATTTCCGAGTGTTATAACATCTGCGCCCGCATCAAAGACTGCCTGCGCGGATTTGGGCGTGACTCCGTTGCCGACCGCTGAATTTTCCGCGTTCACGATCGTCAGATCCGCTTTGTAGTTTCGCTTCAGTCCGGGCAAAACTGCACGCAAATAATCGCAGCCCTGGCTGGAAACAACATCACCAATAGTAAGTATTTTCAAATTTACACCGATTCTATATAATAATTTTCTATTATTATACAATATAGCCGCTTTAAAAACAACAATCAGAAAAATGTTTATTTTTATTTTACAGTAAATTAAAATAATCCTTGACAAATCATTTATTTAAGGTATAATAGATAACGCATTGATTGATTGAAAATCAAATATAGAGGTATAGTGTAACGGTAACACACCGGACTCTGACTCCGTTATTTAAGGTTCGAATCCTTATACCTCTGCCAAAAGAAAAAGAACACTCGCGCAGTGTTCTTTTTTCTTTTTGTAAATTAGATAAGAATTTCTTTGATGCAACAAAATATGCAGGAGAAGGGAATATCGGGCATATAATGATGCATGTTGCAATGCATAAGCAAGAATTATTAAAATAAGTTTTAAACGATCATTCATTCGCTTTAATCCATTTTTGAGGCGGGGACTGCAAAATACGCAGGGTGTCCCACCTCATTTTTGATTCTGTTTATTAACTGTTTTCTGCTATATCGTTCTCGCTGCTCAAATCAAAAAACATACGGAATGCAGTCGGCAGTGCATAGTTCGTTTGAATCTCTTGTGTGGTTGCCCAGACAAAATCAGACGATGTTTTTGTGCATAGAATATGATAGCAGGTCATTTGCCATTTTATATGTGTAAAGATGTGAACGCGATGCAGCTGTTCCAATACTTCCACGGGCTGCACACCGAAAGCTTCAGCGGCATGCAATGCCTGATCAACATCCAGCTTGCCGAGCGTATTGGGCAGCTGCCATAAGCCGACCAGCAGACCGCTTTCAGTGCGTTTCGTCAGGGCATAGCTATCTCCGCATTGCAGTAAAAAAACGGTGCGATCTTCCAAACGTTTACCTTTTTTCGGCTGTTTGACCGGATAGTGCTGCACCGTGCCGTTGGCACACGCGCGGCAGAAGCCTTTTGCCGGACAAGCATTACATTTCGGCGATTTGGGTGTGCAAACTGTTGCGCCCAGTTCCATTAACGCTTGCGTAAACTGCCCGCAATGCTTTTTCGGATATACTTTTTCAAGTTGTGCGGCGATTTCGGTTTTGGTTTGCACATGATCAATCGGCGCATCGTTTTCCGTCATGCGTGTGATAATGCGCAGTACATTACCGTCTACGGCGGCGTACGGCAGATTGAAACAGATGGAAGCAACGGCGCCTGCGGTATATGGTCCGATGCCGGGCAGAGCGCGGATCTCTTCGTATCGGTTCGGAAAGCGTCCGCCATATTGTGCTTCGATCACGCGCGCAGCTTTTTGCAGATTGCGTGCACGGTTATAATAGCCGAGCCCTTCCCACAGTTTGAACAGTTGGCTTTCCGGCGCTTCGGCCAGGGCTTGGATGCCGGGGAGCTGTTCTAAAAAGCGAAGATAGTATGCTCGTACCGCTTCTACACGCGTTTGTTGCAACATAATCTCCGAGAGCCATACGTGATAAGGCTCAGTGTCTTGCCGCCAAGGAAGTTCGCGGGCATTTTCTTCGTACCAGGGCAACAGCGTATCCGGCAGTTGTCTGTAAATTGAATCGGTTGTTTTCAAAGCTTTCTCCTTTATGCTTGAATGATATATATGGAATAAATATGCACATTTTGCGGCAGGAGTTTTCACATATATTCCAATGTATGTAGTGCGATTCGGTATCTGATTTCGTTTTTTCAAACCTAATCTTTTTTGTTCAGTCTAGCTCTGATATTATTTTTTTAAAACCGATAAATCATCTATATCAAATGCAAAAATCCTTAAAGCCAAGATGCTTTGTATAGTCATAATAATCCATTTCGATTTGTTTTGCTTCAAAATCATTATACCTGCAAAACCCTAATTTTTTCTATAATTATATAATAAGTTGTTTGATATATCAAATATATCATAAATAATGATCGTAAGAAACGATAGGATAAAGAGAGTTTTCCTGCTGAAAAATCCTGCAATGCATTACTGCACTTGAATATGCAGAAAAGACAGAACGGTTGTTTTCTTGAGGTAAAGGATGCGCAGCTGCTGAGTGAGATAAGTATTTTGGGGATCAGGGGAATCGCAGAAACATATTTGTTTTTTCTGCAGAGCAGAATTGTAGTTATCCCTGACGAGTGCAAGTGCATTGTATTGTCCGAGACGAATCTTCAGCAAAAATTTAAGATTCGCTTTGGCGACATGCTGATACGATCGATTCCGAAAAAACAGCGTTTTTGAAGCATGGGGTGGTGGCTGCTATTTTTAAGTGCCACATTACAATATAAAACCACCGCGCGCATTTCAGCTAGCGGTGGTTTTATTACTTTCAAAACAGGATTTATACGCAGCCCTTTTTCAGGATGATATTTGCATACTTTTTTTCTTCGCCTGTTGCTATGATGGCGTAAGCTTTTTTTGCCCTTTCGTAATAGGCAAAACGCTCCTCAAATGAAATCTTGGCATCGGGCTCATATTTCTTTAGTATCTCGGTATATTTATCCCATATGCTCGTATCAGTGGGATCACCATCGCATTTTTGCATCAGAACGAAATGATTGCTGTCGTACTGATCAAGAGGGAAGAGCCCTAAAATTGCGTCAAGCATATCGCAAGCGGATATACCGTCTGCCCTTATAAGGATATTGGCATTCGAGGCGGCGGGGAAATTGCCGTCTCCTATAACAATCTCGTCTCCGTGCCCCATTTCACAAAGCACTTTCAGTAACTGAGGGGATATAATTTTGGGTATGTTTTTAAGCATTTAGATCCTTCCTTTTATTTATATTTCTTTCAATTCATAAGCGGTCTTGCCGTCAAAAGTAAGTGTAATCATTCCGTTTACGGCGTTTATTTTTTTTATAAAAACAGCTCCGTTTTCTGTTATTTTATAAAGACCGGCTCTTTTGCCGCCGAAGGAAAAGCTCTTTTCACAGGCGATTTCCGACCAAGCGTAATAGCTTCCTCTTTTCCAGTCCACGGGAATGCATAAAATGTTGTTTTCCTTTAATGATTTTCCGTTATAGGTTATGCTTTTATCACGCACCGCGGTTTTAATGCCGTCTGTAAATACAGCCGTGCGGTTTTTTCCTCTGCCGTTTATCTTCAAAATCTTATGAGCGTTAAGATAAAAGTAAGGTACGCTTCCCAAAGCAAACTCGCGTGTGAAACTCTCCTGCCAGTTCTTATCCAGATTAAAGCTGTTTTCCCCCGAGGTGTTGCCGTAAAATAGATATTGCAGATCCTTGTCTTTTTGCAGATCTGTATTTAATTTGCCGCCGGCAAGTATATTCGGTGGATAT
This sequence comes from uncultured Oscillospiraceae bacterium, assembly GCA_900539845.1. Taxonomy (GTDB): domain Bacteria; phylum Bacillota; class Clostridia; order Oscillospirales; family Acutalibacteraceae; genus Eubacterium_R; species Eubacterium_R faecavium. The sequence goes on from UQDP01000012.1 coordinate 35,062, forward strand.
CTGAGATAATCTTTTTGAGTCATTACAAGATTCCACACTGCCGGGATATATCCAATAGTATCGCTTTCGCCGTAATGCAGCCGCAAGCCGTTATTGCGCTCTCTGTAAATAAATTCGCTCGTAACGTCAATTCCTCGACTGTTGAAGTATTCAATCATTTTGCGGCGGTAAAGCTTTTCTTCACGTATTGAAGTCCTTTTGCCTTTCCTTACAAAAAATGCGTCAATATGCACGGTGCCTGCATTTTCTATAGGCAGAAGCTCAAGCAATTTATCAACTCGTTTTCTGAAATATCCTGATTTATATTCCTCAGCAAAACGTACTTGATACGCGGTTCTGTCATTCCACATTCCAGTCTTTTTTATTTTACTAAAACAGTTTTTCAAAATCAAGTCATTTTCAAGATATTCATTCCAGAGCGGGCTGTTCGGGTACGCATCGGATAAGTTGATGTGATACGAAACTGTAGTGTTATATTTTTTCGCCTCATCAACAAGCCACAATAGGCTTTCAAGAGCGGTTTTGTCCTGCGGCCTTTTAGCAGCCTCGTTGACCTCGAAAAAAGCGGGATATTTATCATCATGTCCCTGATACTGCCACCCAACAAGGTATATGATTTTCGGTGCGCCGAGTGTAAGAGCATCGACTGTTTTAATCTTTTCAAGCGCCTGTTCAAAGGTGTTGTTAAGCTTGCAGCCGTCCTTGTTATCTGGTATGCCGATATCAAGCTTCATCATCATTGTTTTGCTGTAATCATAGTTGGATTTTCTCATTTACTTTTCCTTTAATACACGGAATTATTCGGTATACTGTTTGTTAATACCGAGTTCCTTTGCAACATACATAAGGTTTTGAATGTCGCCGTCAACAAGCTTGCCGGTTTTGTCCGGCGGCAGGTTTATGACCATAATGTTTCCCGTTTTTTCAAGAATTCGGTAATTTCTTATGATCTCCTCGGCGTCCGTAAGCGGCTTTTTCTCATATGTATCGGAATAAAACCAGCTGAATTCTTTTCTTGAGCAGATCGTCTGCTCGAAAGGCAGATAATATTCTTTGCCGTTAAAAGTATAGATTTTCGGGTCATCCTCGCGGCACATATTCGGATCCCACAGCCTGAAATCGGACGGGAACATGCGAAGCGGATCTCGGTCGCGGTAATTCTTCGGTTCATACCTTTTTTTAGGCATACCTTTTCTTTCGCTGTATTTTCCGACGGTGTGATTTACACCGATCTGGCACATTGGCTGCATCGTTTTAACAAGGCTGTATAATCTGTCAAGCTGCCAGGCGCGGCAGGGTTTATCCCATGCGCCGTCAAACCAAAGCTCCACAACTTCGCCGTATCTGCCGTCCATAAGTTCGGTCAAATGCTTTTCCATGTACCGAACATAAGCCTCGTCGTCTTTATAGCATTTTTCGTGGCGGTCCCACAGCGAATAATACAGCCCCAATTTTACGCCGTATTTTTTGCAGGCTTCCGATACAGCTTTCACCACATCGGTCTTATTGGGCGAATAATTTACGGAATAAGTTGTTGTATGCGTGTCCCACAGGCAGAAACCGTCGTGGTGCTTTGTGATGAGTATAACATAATTCATCCCAGCCTCATAAGCGGTCTTTACCCAACTGTCTGCGTCTATAGCAGACGGGCGGTAGCTTTCAATCGGCAGTTTGCCGTCCGACCATTCGGTGTTATTGAAAGTGTTAATGCCGAAATGCAGAAACATTCCGAATTTTCTGTTCATCTGCGCAAGCTGCCCTTCGTTAGGTTTTAAAGAGGGCTGCTGCATAATGGGGTATTGCATAAATGGATATGGCGGTAACTTTTTTCTAAAAAACATTTTAGCTCCTGATTAAACTTTAATCATTGTTTCATAAACCTGTTGCCTTATTCTTGTGTAAGGTTTTGTCAGTTCTCCATATTGGGTTTGCCGCCGAGGCGAATTTTAATGATTGTGTCATAAGTTCCGGGCTTTCTTCCGAAAACTGTAACGCGCAGTTTGCCGCCCTTTGCTTTCAGGCTGACTTTTTCACCCGTCAGGCAGGAGAACGCTTTCAGCGCGTTGTTTTTGAACGGCAGTGTAAAGGTTGTGACAGGCGCACTGCTAAGAATGTGCAGATAAACATGGTTTCCTTTAAAGCAGGAGGCATATTTTTTTGTGGGCTTCCATATTCCGCCGCGTGTTGCAAAAATGCTTTCGCCGTATTTTCTGAGCCAGCTGCCGATCTCCTTGATCTGCTGCGCTTCATTACCTGCAATACTTCCGTCCGGCTTGCAGCCTATGCTTAAAAGATAGTTTCCGTCTCCGCCGGCACAGTTCACAAGCTGCGCGATTATTTTTTTAGTGCTTTTTGTTTTATTTGGTGAATATGCCCAGTATTTGCCGAGCGGCATACAGGTCTCCCACATTCTTGTGTTCTGGAAAAATCCTGTGTGTCCCTCCGGCGTGTCATAATCGCCGGGCAGTCCTGCTCGGTTATTGATAATGATATGCGGCTGAAGTTCACGTATCATTTTTTCAAGCTCTTCGGAATGCCACATTTCCTTTGTGAACATTCCGTTGTTATATTCCGCATCCCACCACAGCAGGTCGATTCTGCCGTAATTCGTCATAAGCTCGCGCACGGTGTTGAACATGTATTCCAGATAGCGCTTGTGTTTTTCCGTCATATACCACTGTTTGCCGTCTTTCATCCTAAAATACGGAGGCTTGCTTATCGCCTCGGCGTCATTTACGGGAACAGGCTCATAATCCGGGTGCGTCCAGTCTCGTTTGGAATAATAGATTCCGATCTTCAGTCCGGCTTCACGGAATGCATCTATAAGCTCTTTTAGGTAATCTCTGCCGAACGGTGAATTTGTGATCTTGTAATCGGAATATGCCGTGTTCCACATATGAAAACCGTCATGATGCTTGGCTATTATCACAACATATTTAAAGCCGCCCTTTTTCGCAATGTCTGCCCATTCCTTGGCGTTGAATTTCTCAAAGGATAACTGTTTTGCCCAGCCGTCGTATTCCTCATCGGAAACCACGCTTCCCTGGGAGGGATCAGGCAGCTTGTGCGTTGTTCTGGACCAGCTGATATCGACCATTCCGATTGCAGAGATGCCGACGTGCAGAAAAAGACCGTATTTCGCCTGGCGAAACCATTTTGTGTTCTGCTCGCTCGCGAACGGATATCTGCTCCATTCTTCGTCAGGAAAATATGTGAATTCCGCTCCCTGCTTTGATTTGTTAACTTCACTTTGTTTTAATGAATAGCCCATATTTTAACTCCTTATTTTTTGCTTACGAAGATCCAAGCGCAATCAAATTTTCTAAGATACAAGCTGACTGTGCCGTTTTTTACCGCCAGGGTCTTGTAATTATACATATCGGTTGCGGAATATCCGTCGGGCACGGGAATACTGTATTTTTTTAGAAATCTGCTGCGGTTAAAAATGAAGTATTCGACCCCGTTCTCCGATTCCGTTTTACCGATTTCAAGGCTGTCATCAAATCGAGCCGCGGTATAATCGGTATCAAGTATTCTTTGCAGACGGTCGAGTTCCGTTTTTCCGTATTTGTTCACATAGTCGCCGGAGAGCACGATCCCGCCGCTTGCGCGAATATAAATGTTGTTCAGTTTGTAAAACGTTTTACGGATATGGCTTTTATGTGTTATACCCGCCGGATCCATTACCGGTGAAACGGTGTTTGACATAATCAGGCAGTCCGGGTCATTGATCCAAAGCGTTTTGTGCATCCAATTGCGGTTGAAGCACTGTTCGCTGAGGCTTGCCATATGCTTTACTTTTCTGATCACATCGTTCGTTACACGCATTGCGGTCACCGCACCGAGTGACGGCCACATCGGCGCGTTGCACCCCAGAATAAAAGCATTGTTGTCCGTGGCTGAAAAAACTGCGTCCATTCCGAGCCTGTAAGCCTCAACCGCCGTCTTGCTCTTATCATAACGAACTCCGAACGGAAGCGCGCCCCAAACATTTGCGTCAAGTTTAAAATAACGTACGCCCCAGTTGATATATATTTCGCGCACAACATCGTAAATATACTGCTGTGCAGCGGGATTTGTTCCGTCCAGCATATACCATGGACCGTCGCGCCAGCCGCCGAAGCTGACGTCACCTGAGCAAAGCGGTTTGCCGTTTTCGCCTTTGATAAAATAATCGGGGTGTTCTTTAAGCAGCCGGCTCTTTGGCGAAGCGATAAAAGGTGCGAGCCAAATGGCAGGTTCAAAGCCTGCATTCCTGATATCGTTGCAGATATCTTTCATCGGGCGTTCGAATTTATCGCTTGTTTCAAGCCAGTCGCCCATAAAAGGCTGAAAGCCGTCGTCGATCTGTATGTATTTGAGTTCGGGTGCTTTATCCCTAATAACATTCAGATTGTCAAAGATATCCTGTTCGGATATGTCAGGCCCTATGCAATACCAAGAGCACCAGCCCGAAGGCAATTCAAAGTATTTTTTAGGAGGATGGTTTTCGGATATGATGTTTGCAAATTTTTTTAAGATCTTATTTTTTTCGCCTTTTAAGATCACCATTTTCTCAAGGTATATTTTTTCATCAGCCGAGAATTCGATATCTTCAAGGCACTGCACGATCTGTATATGTGTTTTGTTTATACGTATCTCCGTTCTGAAACGATTGCCGCTTGACGCGCCGATCAGAAGCGTTTCGCTTCCTGAGCCGAGCAGAGCATAATTATATACCGTTTTGAATCCGGCTGTCTGCGGCATTTTGTAGTGACTCTTATCCGTGTAGCCGGTTATAGTACCGAAACGACCAACGGTTCCGCTGTATTGTGAAAGCATCTGGTAGCCGTCGCCGTAAAATTTAGTATCGTGTGAGAAATTGTGAACTCCGTTAAATAAAACCGCTTCTTTCAGCTTTGCGTTTTTCTTCAAAGAGAACCAGATAGAATATTCTGAATTTTTTTTGAAACTTTTAAATCGCAGGGAATATTTTTGCCGTTTGCGTCTATTAAATAAGGTGCATTAAAATGGATTGAGTTCTTCATTTACAGTCCCCACTTTTCGGCGTATTTTTTTACGCAGCCGATAACATCCGAATTTTTCGGTTCGGGATACTCTTTATAATCCTTCAGCCATGACAACTCGAATTTGTTCAGCTTTTTTCCGAAAGGGTATGATTTGTACCAGAATCTGCCGATGTAGCCGTCGCCGTTTATAATGAAAAGTATCTTTTTATTTTTTAAACAATACAGCACTTTGTTGTAAAACATCTTCCAGCGTTTATAATAATATTCCTTTATCAGTCCGCTCCATTCGCGCCAAGCATAGTCGTAAAGCGACCAGGTAGTGGAACGGATATCTCCCCAGGAAGTCAGCAGGGTGCGCGCGTTGATATCAAAATATCGCTTTTCTTTCTCATCGGTTGCCAAATTGTGGCAGTCGTTTATCCAGCGTGAAAAGCAAAATTCTTTTCTGTGAGATAAAAGGGTGTCCATATCTGCAAGCAGAGATAGCTGCTTTTTTGCGATTTCTTCAACTGCTGAAATATTTTTCTTTTTGTAAGCGTCGGCAAATTTGATCTGCTCCTTGTGAAACCGATTGCTCATTGCCTGTCTCGTCAGATCACACAGATCATACTGATATCCGTCCGATTCTTTGAAATCTTCGCTGACGGATAAGTACAGCTCAACTGCTTTTTCAAATTTATCTGTATCATAATAAAGTTTGTTCTTGCAGCAGGGTCCGGCTTGCGTCGGTATCATCTGCGGGCGGGATGCAACAACGGAGCCGACCGCGTTTTCCTCATAACCGTCACTGCGGTAGCAGGTCTCTAGCAATATTTCCCATGCTTTTCGGAGCGTTTTATCAAATTTTCCGTAGCGGCGCAGAATATATTTATCCAGCCATTTATCCAGATCAATCGCCTGTGCTGTTGTCAGCAGTTCAAACTGAAGGTCGTAGACCACGGGGTTTTGTTCTATTCCCTCCATAAACATGCCGCTTCCCACAACGTTTGCTCCGCCGTTTTTCAGTTTAAGGTATGCGTTTTCGCTGTGCTTTTTGAGCTTGCCCTGCATGGAGTTCTTTCCGCCGAAATCGTGGAGCATACCCGAAACAACGGGATATCCCCAGCAGTTATCGTTTTGCGGTGTTTTTTCGCTGTTCAGATCCAATATAAGCAGGCGGTTCTTCGGAACGGCTTTCACAATATGCTTGCGCATCGTCCAAGCCTGCATGACCCAGACGGATTCGCTGTCAAAATTCTCATAAAGCCGGTTTATGGCTTTTCCGACATCGTTCAGGTATGCCCTGCTGGATTTAGGCGGCGTTCCCTCATGAAACGGGTCGCAGGCAATAAAATGATGATTTCCGAGCAGCTCGTTCATTTTATTCAGATATACCGTGCCGAACTCAAAGAACAGGGGCTCAAGCGGATCTAGCTGTGCCGTTTTCGGATAGCGGCACCAGCCGTTTTGCATCAGTATTTTGGCTTTGGGATATTTTTTTCTGAGCAGCACGGGCACATGACCTGAAAATCCCTGCTGTATGGGATACATGCCGAATTCAAGATAACGCTGCAGGATTTTTCGTCCGAGCTCAAGACGCTCATATACATATTTTTCATTCTCCGGCGGCAGATAACCTTCAATATTGGTCATAAGCTGCCAAGCCCAGAAAGCGGGGCCGGAAATAAAATCAAGCGCTTCCTTTTTTGTAAAGCCGAACTGTAACAGCGTTTCATACCACACCGCTTCGGTGCCTACAACGGCAAGGGGCATATTTATGCCGTTCATTGCCATAAAGTCGATCTCTTTTTCCCAGCGATCAAAATCCCACCAGCACATGGAATAATCAAGTGTGCAGTAATTCATATATACTCTGTATTTCTGCTCTATCTCTTTATGGAACTCCCCGTCAAACATAACCAGGCTGCTGATATGTATCTCCTGATTCGCGCACCAGGAGAGCTGCACGTTGCAGTATTCTTTTAAATAGCAGTAGATGCCGTGAAAAGCGGAAATATAGTTGTTGGCTTTCACATGAATCTTTCCGTTTTGCGCGGTTATGCTGAAGAAATCCTTGTCTCTCTCTTCGAATTTTACTGTGAAAGAATCTTTAAAATCGGGTATATTCCTTTGCAAAAATCCTGAAACCGTTTTGTCCATAAAAGACTCCTGAATTATGATTTAGTAATTGTGTTTTCGCTTTTGGCTTTATTATAAAACCGTTTTCTGCGTATTACAAGCTTTACTCTTTGCTTTATTGTATTTTCAGATCCGAGCATTGCGCGCCGCCGGAAAGACGCAAGTCAAGCTTTTCAGAAAATCGAAATGTTTTTTATATGCGGTTCTTTTCTGCATTTTTGAATATGTATTTTGATCTCGCTGCAATCTGCAACGGGCTTTTTTAATATGCAGATCTTTTTAAATCCTATTGCCGTTCCATTATAAATATTTTTTCCGTTTGCTGTGATAAAGAATTCCTCAATCCGCTGACTTTTTGTTATATCCTCTGATAAGACGATCGTTTTGATTTTTTTAGGTTTTATTTTTACGGTAACGGTGTCCGATCCTTTCCGTATAGACAATATTTCGGCTTTTTCTGAAAATCTTTTTTCGATCTTTGTTTTTGTCTTTTTCAGTTTGTCTATAAATTTTTCGGGCAGTTCCCCTTTATCGTTCGGCGGAACGTTTAAAAGCAGAGTTGCGTTCCCGCCAACGGAATTGTAATAACATTTTTCAAGATTTTTTACACTTCTTGTGAAAAATATCTCAAAAAACGGTCTCCAGAACCACCCGAAATAGGTTATGGGGATGTTCATTTCGGCAGGATACCAGCACAGCTCTTCACCGAGAAGCTGCTTCCTTTCGCCGATCGTATTGTCCGTGAAGCTAGGTGCCTTGAGCATTACCGTTGCGCCTTCTTTTTGCTGAGATATCTCTGCTATTTTTAAGCTGTCCTGTAATTTTTTGGACACAACGCTGAATTCGGATCTCCTTGCTCTGCCGTATTCATTGCCTATCCAGCGTATGTCCGGGCCGCAGTTCGTTATCACTGCCTGCGGTTGGAGAGTGCGTATTATTTTGAAATAACGTTCCCAGTCGTAGTGCTGCTTTTTGCCGTTTTTGCCCTCGCCGCAGGCGCCGTCAAACCAAAAACAGAATATTTCTCCGTAATTTGTGCACAGTTCTGTTAATTGATTACAGAAAAAATCGTTATAAAGTTCCGTACCGTAAGTCTTTTCATGTCTGTCCCACGGGGAAAGGTAAATACCGAATTTAAGACCGTATTTTTTACAGGATTCTGCCAGTTGTTTTACCAGATCGCCCTTGCCGTTTCTGTATCCTGTTGCGGCTATCGTGTAATCTGTATATGCGCTGGGGAACAGGCAGAATCCGTCATGATGCTTTGCTGTAAAAATGATACCCGTGCTGCCGGTGCTCTTAAGTTTTTCCGCCCATGTATCGGTGTCTATGTCGTTCAGGCGGAAAACCCGGGGATCTACATTGCCGCTGCCCCATTCTTTTTTTGTGAAGGTGTTCAGCCCAAAATGAATGAAATTATAGTAACCGAGCTTTTGGAAATCGATCTGTCTTCTGCTTGGTATAACGGATGTTATTTTATCTAGAAAAATTTGGTCATTCAAAGTATCCATAGTTTCTGACTTTCCTGTTATTTAGGGGATTTTTGCCTTGTACTATTTCAGGATGATAAGCAATGCTTCGCCTTTGCCGATCTGCAGGGGGAGTTTTCCTTTTTCAACCGTAATCTCTTTCACAAATTCGTTGCCGTTTGGCGTAACGCGGAAGATTTCAGCCTTTGCCGTTTTATTGCTTTGGATCTTCCATGTGCGGAAATCTCCGTCTTTACTGTAGGCAAAATAGCTGTTTTTAATGTGCACAAAAGGAAGACATAAATGATTGCCGTCCTTGATAACAGCCCCGTTCCAAACGATCTTCCCGCCTTTATAATAAGAGACTATTCCGTCTGAAAATTCGCATTTTTCACTTGAAAGAAAGCCCATGATTGCCAGACGCTTATGTTCACAGAGAAAATGATACGGTACCTGTACCGTGGCGAATTCGTGCAGAAAATCGTCTAACCAGTTGGGGTTGGACATGATTATGATATCCTCGCCGTGCATGTTTCCGTAAAGATAATTACGAAAATATTTGTTTCTGAATATGCCCCCGCTGTAAAGCTGCGGCGGAGTTTCTATAACCTCTTTTCTGGTCATTCTGTAACACCACCAGCTTGCCGGTATCTCACCAACAGTTCTCATCGGTGCTTTGTGGTGATGCTCCCTAGGAAGTCCGAATATCGGGCGGTTCTTCAGATCTTCCGTTTCTTTATATGTGAATTCCGAAGTAATATCTATTCCTTTCTCACGAACATATCCGATCATTTTTCTGCGCCCTTCGCACATTTCTGCTATTGAAACATCCGGGGCATAGTTTTTATAGCACTGAAAGTTATCGACATGCACGGTCTTCGCGTCTGCCAGAAACGGTAGGGTTTCAAGCAGTCTGTCAAACTGCCGCTTAAACAGACCGGATTCCCAGTATGCTTTGTGGTCGGTTTTGTAGCAGGCTCTGCCGTTGTATTTTTCAATGGCGTGTATCTTTCCGTTCTTTTTGCGTATCAGAGCGTCTGCCTTTACAAAATCATTAAAGGAGGGGGCGTTGTCATATGCGTCGTTAAAGTTGATATGTACGCTTACTACGGAATGGTATTGTTTCGCCTCTTCATAAAGTCTGATGAAACTGTCGCGGGCGGTCTTGTCTTTCGGGCTCTTCAGCGCTTCGTTGACTTCAAAGAAATCGGGGTATTTATCATCATGCCCCAGATACTGCCATCCCACCAGATAGTATATTTTGGTGATCCCCTGTGTCACGGCGTCGATCTTTTTTATAGCCTCAAGTGCCTGATCAAATGTCATAAGCACACGGCTTGCTTTTCCGCCTTTTTCAGGGACTGCCATGCCGAGCTTCATCATCATGCATTTCGTGTAATCGTAACTGTACTTATAATCTGTATTCATATGTTTCCTCCGTTATTTCAGCATGTCTGCCGTAATCAGATTTTCTCCTTTTTTAAGAGAGAGCATAATTTCTTTTTGACCGTAGATCAATTTTATCCGCTTTTCCTGCGCAGAAATAAGGCTTATGTTTTCAAGCAGCGAATCTTTTAATGCCGCGCGTACTCTTATGTTTGAGCTTGCCAGCAAGTCGAACGACAGGTCTTTCCATGTTTCGGGTATTGCCGGAAACAGCTCTATTTCTTGTGCATTGCATCTGAGCAGCATATTCTGAAGCGCGTCTGCTGCGAAAAAATTGCCCTCAAGTGAAAAGATGCGATAGGTTATGATGCTTTTGCCGGTTTTTTTATAATCTCCGTTAATATGAAAAGTGTTTGGCAGGCAAAAGTCATTCCAGAATGTTTTCAGTGTTTCGGCTGCGTCATTTCCTCTTTTCTGAACCGCGTACAGGTTCGCAAGCCAGGCGAATGAATAGCCGCAGTATTCTTTCGTACCGAGTTTTTCCAGATCTGAAATCGAAGCGTCCGTTATTTTTTTGCCTTTGCCGGAATATTTCAGCAGTTCCAGCGGATAGATTGCAATCAAATGTGAAAAATGACGGTGAGAACGTTTTTGCATTTCATTAGGGGAAAGCATCAGCACGTCATTGCCGGTTACCGCAAGGGGCTGAAGCCTGCCGAGCACATTCTGCCATTCGGATTTGTCGCTTTCCAGCCTTAATTCGTCCGCTGCTTCGTACAGGTTTTTAAAATGGCGTATGAGCATAGCGTTGTCATAATTTGAATTCGGCTCAAGCCATGATTTCAGTGTGTTGTCATGCGTCTCGGGGGAACTTGAAAGCGGAAAAATAAGCTTTCCGTTTTTATCTTCTTTTAGAATCGAAAGCAGAAATTCACCGTATTTTTTTAGATACGGGTAAACACGGCTTTTCAGCAGTTTCCCGTCCTGTGCGTAGTCGCAGTATTTTTTCAGTCCGTCGCAGAGCCAAGCCTGGTTTGACGGTGAAAGCGCGTACATTGGCCAGCCGCCGAGGGCGTTGGTGTTCATATCCATAACCGACGGCAGACACAGCCCTTTTGCTCCGAAAAATCCGCGTGCGAATTTTTCTGCGTTCTTTTCGTGGTAAAGCAAAAAATCGACGTAGCTTTTTCCGCAGGAAAGATGATTTGCTTTAAGATAGCCGGAATAGCATAGCTGTGCGTTTAGGTCAAAGTGATAATCGCCCTTCCATGGCGGAAGCTGACCGTTGTCAGCCGTCCAAACTCCCTGAAGCGGCATTGGCGCGTATCCGGCACGCGAGCAGGAGCCTAAAAGGTAATTGGTTACATACCACTTTTTCTCGAAATATTTGTCCGGCAGATTCAAACGGCTTTCGTTCCAAAAATTCTCCCACCATGCTTTATGCTCTTTTAGATTCGCTTCATAACCGCGTTTTATCATGCTGCTTAACAGTGAAAACGCATTGTTTATGGCATCATTTTTGTTTTCGGCAATTGAAACGGTATAGGCAGCTTCATTTCCCGAAACAGCCAGAAATATTCCGTATGTAAGCCTGTCGTTTACTTTCTGTGTAAAATACTGAAAATCGATGCCGTCAGCTGTTTTTTCGGAAGTTTCAGCTTTTTCATATCTGAGATTTTTAAGGGACTGCGTGATCGCCGGCCTCAGCCTGATCCGTTTTTTTGTGCCTTTTTCACCGTATTCGGGGTTTTCTATCGCATATTTAACAGGCTTGTTTGTTCGTATGAAGCCAATGCGGCTTTCTGCGTGAACAAAGCTTTCCAGCTTTACGGTTTCGGTGTTTATTTCAGCCTCAGCGGCTGCGAGCTTCAGTTCTGCCGAGAACAGTTCTCTTTCTCCTATGTCAACAATGATCTTTCCGGCGGGCAGTTTCGTCGGAGTCGGTTTTGCATACGGAGCGTCAAAAACTTTGGATATTTTGCGTTTTCTTTTTTGACGCACAAATTTGATAAGAGAAGCGTATGTAAAATCTCCGCCGGGCTCAACTGCAGAGCTGCAATCCCACAGGTCACCTTTATCTATACTTAGGCGCAGGCTGTTTCCGTTCCCCCATATCAGGCAGCCGATATCTCCGTTTCCGAGCGGCAGACCGTCGTCCCAGTGTTCGATATTATGATTGTATTTTATGTTGCAGTATTCTTTCGGAAGCGTAAGAATCCCTCCCTTTTTACAGTTCCATTATATATTAAAAATTGTTTCTAAAACTTATATTTCCTGCCTAAAACTTTAGAAATGCAATCAAAAAAGAGCGCATGATAAACGCGCCCTTTTATTGCTCTAAAATTCGAGTTTCCTGAATTTGTTGGGTGAAAAGCCCGTGTTTTTTGTGAAAAAATAAATAAAGTTCGATTCGCTGTTAAAACCGGTCTCATATGCGATCTGAGATATGCTCAGGTCTGTTTTCTGAAGAAAATCTTTTGCCCGGTTCAGCCTTGATATGAGCACAAAATCATAGGGTGAAAATCCTGTTTGCTGTTTGAAAACTCTTGAAAAATGAGAAGGACTCATATGAATCACATCAGCTATATTTTGAACGGTCAGTTTTTCGCTTAAATGCTCGAGTATATATTTTTTTGCGTCCTGCACGCTTTCCTCATAGCTTGTTTTATTCTTTGTGCTGATGTGAAGCGGGTTGGATAGCTCGGCAAGGATTTTATATATATCCAGCGACCAGTTGATCTCGCTCGGTTTGTTGTCGGACGCCATGCCGTCAAATATTCTGAAAAGCAGTTTCTCAACATGGTCCGGGTCGCTGCAGCGAATCAAATTTCCTTCGTTTTTAACGATCTCATTGTAAAAGGGAATGCAGTTCTGCCCGTTGAAATGGATCCAGATAGATTCCATATTGTTATTTGTGTAGTATTCGTGGGGCTTAAAACAGTCTAGGATAACGGTTTCTCCCTTTCTTGCCGTTGTGTGTTTTCCGTTTTGCACAAAGGTAAATGTGCCGCCCAAAATATGTGTGACCAGCAGGCTGTTATAGTTTTCCCTTACCAGATGATAATTTTTTACGCAAAAGAAATGCCCCGCGCTCGTGGGATAAAAATACAATGCTTTCGCAGTCGGCGAAGGTGACGAAAAGTAAAAATCCGATTTTTTTAAGACACCTGTCTCTATTGATTTCATATAATATATAACCTCTTTTTTATAAAACAGCAGGATTTCTAATAAATCAAGTTGCTTTTCGTAATTATATGCGGCGATTTCATTATATAATGTGACTATAAAAAAGTCAATCACTGTGATTTTTTTTGTAGAAAAAGATGGAGGTAAATCAATATTGAACAATAAGGTAAAAGTTTGGCAGGAGCAGGTTAAAATCCACACATATCCTGTAGGTAAGCCCGATAAGAATCCTATGTTTCTTGAAAAAAGGGTTTATCAAGGCAGCAGCGGAAAGGTCTATCCCCACACGGTTATCGATAAGATATATGATGAGAAAACTGAGAAAGAATATACAGCGGTATTTCTTGAAAATGATTATATCAAGGTCATGATTCTGCCGGAAATAGGCGGCAGAATTCAGCGCGCGACGGATAAGACGAATCAATATGACTTTGTTTACTACAATCACGTTGTCAAACCAGCGCTGGTAGGTCTTGCCGGACCATGGATCTCAGGCGGCATAGAGTTCAACTGGCCCCAGCACCACCGCCCCAGCACGTTTGACCCTGTTGATTACACATATTATGAGAATGAGGACGGCAGCGCCACCGTTGTTGTGAGCGAAATCGAAAACATGTTCCGGACAAAAGGAATGGCAAAGATCAGTCTTTATCCGGACAGCAGCTACATAGAAATAAAAGCGCAGCTCTATAACAGAACGGATACGGAACAGACCTTTTTGTGGTGGGCAAATCCCGCGGTTGCCGTAAATGACAACACGAGAAGTATTTTTCCGCCGGATGTTACCGCGGTTATGGACCACGGAAAACGCGCGGTTTCAACCTTCCCGATCGCCACAGGCACATATTATAAAGTGGATTACAGCGCAGGCGTAGATATTTCAAGATATAAAAATCTGCCCGTTCCCACTTCCTATATGGCTGCAAAGTCGGATTATGATTTTGTGGGCGGATATGATGACAAGCTTGAAGCCGGCATACTCCATGTTGCCGATCACCATGTTTCGCCGGGTAAAAAGCAGTGGACCTGGGGCTGCGGCGATTTCGGCAAAGCGTGGGATAGGAATCTGACAGACAGCGACGGTCCTTATGTTGAGCTTATGACAGGCTGCTTTACGGATAATCAGCCCGATTTTACGTGGCTTGCGCCGCTTGAGGAAAAGCAGTTTACGCAGTATTTTATGCCGTATAAAAAGCTCGGCACTGTGCACAATGCCACAAAAGACCTTGCTATGAACTGTGAAAACGGCGCTGTTCACCTTTATGCAACGGGCAATGTCGGCGCGGTCACCGTTTATGTATATGACAGCAGTAAATGCGTGCTGAAACGTGACGAGGAACTGCACACAACCGATTTCGTCACGATCGAAGTGCCGGAAAGCACTGAAAAGATCGTGATCCAAAGAAACGGGCTTGATTATTTAAAATATGAGATAAACTGCAAAAAGCAGGAGGTGCCGGATGCGGCAACGGCGCCGCCCGCTCCGAAAGACTGTGAGACGACAGAGGATCTTTATCTGTATGGTCTTCACATCGAACAGTACCGCCACGCAACGTATCTTCCCGAAGATTACTATCTCGAAGGACTCAGGCGAGACGCAACGGATATCCGCCTCAATAACGCGTACGGAAAACTGCTGTTCAAACGCGGAAAGTTTGAAGAGAGCGAGAAATATTTCAGAAACGCAATCAAAAAAGCAACCCGTTCAAATCCGAATCCTTATGACAGTGAACCGTATTATAATCTCGGCTTGTCGCTGTTGTATCAGAACAGGCTTGCCGAAAGCTATGACGCGTTTTACAAGTCTGTGTGGAGCAATGCCTGCTGTGAATCGGCGTTTTACCATATGGCTTGCCTATGCGCGGTGAAAAAAGATTATCAAGCTGCGCTTGAGCATGCGGAAAGATCGATCCTTAAAAACGCGCACAATATCAAGGCGCTTGACCTCAAAGCGCTTCTGCTTGAAAAAACAGGTGAGAAAGAAGCGGCTCTGGAAATTGCAAGGGGTGTTTTGAAGATTGACCCGCTCGATGTTATCAGCAGACGCGTTTTGGGCGAAAAGCCGCAGGTCAATTATAATACGGCAATCGAAATTGCTTGCGAATACGCAGCGGCAGGCTTTATTGAAGACGCCGCTTTGATACTTGAGGAGGACGAAAGCGGTTATCCGCTCATTTCCTATTACCTTAGCTTTTATTACAGCCTGCTCGGCAACAGCGCAAAAGCCGATGCATATCAGAAAGCCGGCCGTGATACGGAGTTCACAGGCTGTTTCCCGCACAGGCTTACAGATCTGAAGGTGCTTGAACATACACTGTCGGCGCACAAGGAGGATTGGCGCGCAAATTATTACCTCGGCTGTCTGCTCTATGATAAGAAACGATATGACGAGGCGATAGAATGCTGGGAAAGATCGGTGGAAGGCAACGATGGTTTCCCGACCTCCCACAGAAATCTTGCGCTTGCCTATTACAACAAAAAGAACGATCCGATGCGTGCGCAAGAAGAACTTGAAAAGGCTTTCAGCCTTGACAACACAGACGCAAGAGTGCTGATGGAGCTGGATCAGCTTTATAAAAAGAACGGAAAAACGTCCGGGGAGCGTCTCGCTTTGCTTAACGAACATATGGAGCTTGTGGAATTCAGGGACGATCTGCTGTCCGAATACATAACCCTGCTCAACACAACAGGCAGATATGAGGACGCGTATTCCTGCATGATGTCACACAATTTCCACCCGTGGGAGGGCGGCGAAGGAAAGATCACCGCGCAGTATGTATTTTCGCTTACCGCCATGGCAAAGCAGGAGATTGAAAACGGCAACTGTAAAAGGGCTGTTGAGATGCTGTCCAAAACGGCTGAATATCCGCATAATCTCGGCGAAGGCAAGCTTTACGGCGCACAGGAGAATCTTCAGAATTATCTTCTGGGCTTTGCTTATGAGAAGCTAGGAGATAACGAAAAAGCCACAGCTTGTTATGAGAAAGCCGCAGCCGGACTTTCCGAACCAAAGAGCGCTATGTATTATAACGACCAGCCGCCCGAAACGATTTTCTGTCAGGGCATCGCGCTTTTAAAGCTGGGAAGAGAAAAAGACGCAAACGAGCGGTTTGATAAGCTGATCAAATATGCGGATGCGCATATTGACGATGATGTCAAGATAGATTATTTTGCCGTGTCTCTGCCTGATTTTCTTGTGTTTGATGAAGATCTGCATAAAAAGAACAGAGTTCACTGCCTGTTTATGAAGGCGCTCGGTCTGCTCGGCAAAAACGAGAAAGAAAGAGCGGATGAAACATTAAACAGCGCATACGCGCTTGAAAAATATCATTTTGGTATGAACAGCTATAAAACGCTTTTTATGAATGAAGGAGAATAATTTATGAATGCTCTCAAAAAGTTTTTCGGATTTAAAGCAGTGAAAATCATGATTGCCGTTATTGCGGTGATCCTTGTTATCGTTGCGATATGCAACGCTGTATTTGCTTCGGTTGCGCTTGAATATCAAAAGGGCGTTGCCGTGTGTGATGAATGGTCGCCGGAAGATACATACACCCCCGATTATGCGCAGGAAATAGACGCCGGAACCGATGATTTTAAGATCCTTTGCATAACAGACGTGCATATACGCAATCACGCAACTTTCGCGGCGGAATTCGGCGTCAATTTCATTCTGGACGGTATGAGCGAAATTCAGTTAAAGCAGCTTATCAATGAAGTGAATCCCGGCTTGATCATTGTCGGCGGCGATACTGTTTTGACTGCATGGAACGATATCTGCACACAGCAGTTCTGTGATTTTATGGAGCAGTTTGAGATACCATGGGCGCCTGTCTTCGGCAATCATGATTATGAGGGCAGAGCGGATAAGCCGAAGCTTGCCGAGATCTATGAGGCGAGCGAACACTGCCTGTTCAAAAGCGGTCCCGAGGGAATGAACGGCATGGGCAATTATATCCTTAACCTCACAAGAAACGGCGAGGTCGTTTATTCACTCTTTATGTTTGACGACGGTCAGTTCCGTGTGGTCGACGGTCAGATCACGGACGGCGGTATAGGCGAAAATCAGATTGAGTGGTATCAGTGGGCGGTCAACGGCATCAATGAAACAAGCGGAAAGACCGTTCCGAACATGGCGTTTATGCATGTTCCCGTTCCCGAGTACAATGAACTGAACGATGATTTTGAGATGGGTCTTCGCAAGGAGGAGAGCTGCACCGCTGCCGTGAACGACGGATTCTTTGATGTATTCAAGGCAAACGGCGGAACCCATATGTTTGCGGGTCACGATCATCTCAATAACTTCATTGCGGAATACGAGGGTGTAAAGCTTTGCTATTTTACCAAAAGCTCATATAACTGCAACTTCACGTTTGATGAATTGGGCGGACTCGTGCTCACGCTTGATAAAGATAATAACGTAAATCTTCAGATCCATGAATTCTAATAATTAAAGGCGGAAACAAATTGAATACATATGCAACCTATTTTGTGAATGATGAAAAAACTCCTTTAAGATACGGCGAAATCAACCTTATAAATCCAAAAAGAAAGCGGCTGAGGGGCGAACAGGAAAAGGAGGGCATTGAAGCATATCCCGTTTTCTGCGGCTTCTGCGGCACGGATTTTGAACTCATGAAAATGGGCAGGGCCGGTGCGCTTTCGCCTAAGTTCCCGCAGGGGGAAACCAGACTCATAAACGGTCATGAAGGCGTTGTATGGGTGCCGGATGAAAAGCGTTTCGCCATTGTGCTGATCCGGGGGGGAGACAGCTTCGATCCAACGCGTTTCACAGAGGACGAAAGCTATTTTGAATACGGCTGTGATAAGGCGGACGGTATATTCTGCGATAAGGGCTATTTTAATCCCGATATGCTGCTGCATCTGCCTGCAAAATATGAAAAGCTTGAAAAACTTCCCTTGTCTCTGGCAAAGAAACTTGTTTTCTCAGATCCTTATGCCTGCGCGATATTCCAGCACGAAAGAATGTGCGATATCGGTGAGGCGCAGAATTTCAGAGTGATCATGGCGCGTGAAAAGTGCAGCGAACAGGAAGCAAGGGCAGCCGCAAAGGAGGAAACCTTTGACCGCACGGTGATCTTCGGGCTCGGAACCACCGGCCTGTTTATAGGAGATCAGATAAGGCGCAATCATAAGAATGCAAAGATCCTTTTTGTTGCAAGAAGTGCTGCGGATTCGGAAAAAGCAAAATTTGCAGCGGAAACCGTAAAGGCTGATTATCTTTGCACAAATAATCTCAGTGAAAAGGAAACTGCCGAAGAGATCATACGGTGTCTCGGCGGCACGGCAAGTGTGTTTGTGGGCACCAGCGGCACAAATGTAGAGCATGCAGTGGCTTTTGAGCAAGGCGTTCTTGGCTGCAACGGCATTTACAACAGCTTTTCGCTCGGCCCCAAGGTGCGTTTTGATACAATGCCGTTCGGTTTTAAAAACCATGTTATCTTGTCATCCATAAATTTCACGCAGAAACATATGCAAGAGGCTATTTCCATCCTCTGCGAAAGCAGATTTGATGCGTTAGTGAAGCTGATTGATAAGGATGAATTTATATCGGATCCGATCGGCGCCTACGAAAACAAGATATACAGCAAGGGTGCGCCGCTGAAAACAGCTGTGATATGGAACAAAGACTATATAAACGAGGGAGAATAAATGAAAGCGATTCAGATTACACAACCCGGTGAGGTAAAGCTTATAGAAAAAGAAATGCCTGTGCGCAAAAGCGGCGAGGCGCTTTTGAAGGTGCAGTACTGCGGAATATGCGGAGCAGACGTTGCGTCTTTCACGGGAAATCAGCCGTTTACGACTTATCCGAGGATACCCGGTCACGAGTTTTCGGCACAGATCGTTGAGATAGACGAGAATGACCAAGGATTTAAAAGCGGCGATATTATCACGGCCAACCCGTATTTTAACTGCGGTGAATGTTATGCCTGCAAACGCGGAATCGTGAATGCCTGCACCGATAATCAAACAATGGGCGTTCAGCGTGACGGCAGTTTTCAGGAATATATCACAATGCCTGTTGAAAGGCTTATAGACGGCAAAGGTCTGTCTGCAAAAGAGCTTGCGCTGATTGAGCCGTTTTCCATAAGCTGTCATGCTCTGTCAAGGGCAGAGGTCAGGAAGGGCGATAATCTGCTGATCATGGGCGCTGGTCCTATCGGGCTTTTTGCGCTGATCAAGGCTAAATCCATGGGCGCAAGAGTGCTGATTGCCGATATGCTGAATAACCGCCTTGCGCTTGCCAGGGATTACGGCGCGGACTGTATTGTCAATGTGAAAGAAACGGATCTGCACACTGCCTGTGAGAAATTCACAAACGGCAACGGTTTTGATGTTTGTGTTGAGGCATGCGGCGCTCCCGAAACGTTTTTGTCCTGCATTGACGAAGCCGCGCACGGCGCGAATATCATACTGATAGGAAACGGAAAAAGAGAGACCACTTTCGTTCATTCTGTCATACTCAAAAAAGAACTCAACCTTTTCGGCAGCCGCAACTCTTTCACAAAGGATTTTGAAGAACTGATTGAGCTTGTTTCAAGCGGCAGTGTAGATATTTTGAAAATGGTGAGCGGCGTGTATGATAAGGAAAACGCGGCAGATGCGTTTGATGCTCTTGTGCACAACGACGGCTCTCTTGCCAAACTGCTTATTAAAATGGACGGTACACTCTGATGATCATTGACGCGCACACGCATCTGTGGAAAAAGCAGGAAGGGCGGGTAGACGGAAAACCTGTTGTTCCGCTTGAAAACGGAAAAAGCGATTTCGGAGGCGAGATACGGCAGATGATGCCGCCGTATATGCTGAACTGCGAAAACAATGCCGAAATGCTCATATCCAATATGGATTATGCCTGCGTTAACGGCGCTGTGATAACGCAGGAGGAGATAGACGGAAATCAGGATAATTATCTGCTTTCTGTTAAGGAAAAATATCCGAACAGAATTAAAATTTGCAGCCTTTATGAAGAGGGAAAACCGTTCAGAACGGATGGCTTTGACGGAATTAAGATATGCGCGGGCAGATTGCCCACGCAGGATCTTACAAAGCATTTTCACGTGTTTGAAACGGCGGCGGAGAAGAACCTGTTTCTTTCCATCGATATGGCGGACGGAGATAAACAGACAGGTTCGCTGCTTGAAATGATACAGCAGTATCCCGATCTTAGGATAGCAATAGGTCATTTCGGTATGGTAACAAGAAAAGGCTGGAAAGAGCAGATAAAGCTGGCGCGGAATAGAAATGTTTACATTGAAAGCGGCGGAATAACCTGGCTCTTTAACAGCGAATTCTATCCGTTTGTGTCCGCAGTCAAAGCGATTAAAGAAGCGGCGGAGATTTGCGGCTTTGATAAACTGATGTGGGGCAGCGATTATCCGCGCACCATGGTTGAAATCACATATAAGATGAGTTTTGATTTTATTCAGAAATCGTGGGAACTTACAGATCTCGAAAAACAGAAATTTTTATTTGAGAATGCACGGCATTTTTATAAATTCGGCAGTTTTGAACCGCTGTCACGCCCGAAGAATATGCTGGAGGACTGAAAATGACCGATAAACAGAAAAAAGATTATCTTGCAAAAATAGATGAGGTAAACAAGCAGGGGAAATATAAGCCGGATTGGCAGAGCCTTTCGGAATATCCCGTTCCAAAGTGGTATAAAGAGGCTAAATTCGGTATTTTTATCCACTGGGGAATTTACAGCGTGCCCGCGTTTTTCAGCGAGTGGTACTGCCGCATGATGTATTGGAAAGGCAATCCCACGCACTGGCATCACCTAAGGAAATACGGCAAAGCTTTCAATTACCGTGATTTTATCCCGATGTTTAAGGCGGAGAAGTTCAATGCCGATGAATGGGCAAGGTTCATCAAGGCAAGCGGCGCTAAATTCGCGATGCCCGTGGGCGAGCACCACGACGGCTTTAAGATGTATAACAGCGATCTGAGCGAATGGAACTCCGTTCATATGGGGCCGAAAAGAGATATACTCGGCGAGCTTAAAGAGGCGTTTGAAAAGAATGGAATCATTTTTTCAACGTCAAGTCACCGCGCGGAGCATTTCTGGTTTTTAAACGGCGGCGCAACTGTGGGCTACAAAAACGAAACGCAGGATGAAGAATACCGCGAGCTTTACGGCGAATGCAGCAATGTATATAAACGCAACGATCTTTTTACGATGCTCAAACAGGAACATGGAATCGAACCCAGCAGGGAATGGCTTGAGGACTGGCTCGTTTCCTCATGTGATCTGATAGACCGATATCAGCCCGCGTCGCTCTTTTTTGACTGGTGGGTATCACACAGGGCATTCAGACCG
The DNA here is from genome assembly GCA_900539845.1 of uncultured Oscillospiraceae bacterium. Classification (GTDB taxonomy): domain Bacteria; phylum Bacillota; class Clostridia; order Oscillospirales; family Acutalibacteraceae; genus Eubacterium_R; species Eubacterium_R faecavium. Next base: position 56,577 of record UQDP01000012.1, read on the forward strand.
TATATGAAAAAATTTCTTGCCTATTATTACAACCGCTCTGCCGAGTGGGGCAAAGAGGTGTGCGTATATTATAAATCTGACGCAGTAATGTATAACTGCGCGATCTTTGACAGGGAACGCGGTCAGCTGGAGAATATAAGCCCGTATATATGGCAGGGTGAAACGTCAACAGCATATAACTCTTGGAGCTATTGCACAACAAATCATTTTAAAAAGCCGGAGATCATAGCCTGCAACCTGCTGGACGTTATTTCCAAGAACGGCTGTTTCGTGCTCAATTTGGGTCCGAAAGCGGACGGAACTTTCTGCCTTGAGGAAAAGTATATTATTTCCGAGATAGGTAAATGGACAAAGAAAAACGAAGAGGCTATATGGGGAACACAGCCGTATAAAGTGTTCGGCGAAGGCAAAAAGCAAAAGGGCGGTTCTTTTACGGAGCACTTCAGCTATACTCCGAATGATTACCGTTTCACTTGTAAGACCGGCGCGGTCTATGCCTTTGCGCTCAAGCCCAAGGGAAAGTCTGAATTCAGAATTAAAACGCTTGGCGATACGATGGATACATTTCACTGCGTCATTAAAAACATTTTTGTTCTGGGCAGTGATGTAAAAGTGCATTATTCTCAGGATAAAAAGAGCCTTACCATAAAAACAGATAAAAAAATAACGGATTCAATGCCTGTGTGCTTTAAAATTGAGGTGGACTGATGAAAAAAAGCAACATTAAATTAAGCATCAATGAACTTACGGGAGATTATGAAATCAAACACAAGGGCTTTTCGTGGATCAGCGACGGCAGACGCCCTTATATCATCCTGCGCAGAAAAGCAGGAAATAAATATATCAGCACATACAGGCCGCTCTATTCCGCGCTGAAGAGAACTTTTGAGTATTCGGACGATCAGATCGTTACACACCTGAGCAATTATGTTGCTTTCGGCAGAAAGCTGGACTTCACGCTTGTGCTCACGGCGAAAATTACGGGCTGTGACACGGTTGAATTTTCACTTAAAGCCGAAAATGAAACCGGATACGATATCCGCGCGGTATATTTCCCCGCGCCGTTCAATTCAAAGACGAAGGGTGCAAAATCCTACCATGTGGACGCGATGCGGCAGGGCTTCCTGATGCCGGACGGTTATAAGAAAAACATTCTTTCAACGATCGGATTTGAGCATTATCTCAGAAAGATCAACACGGGCGACTGCTATATGCCGTTCTGGGGCAGGGTCTGCGACGGACATGGCTTTTGTGCGATAGCCGAAACCCCGTATGACGCCTGCATGTTTTCCTCTATCGGAAGAAGAAACGCATTTGTTAACTCCGTTCACTGGTGCTCTTCTTTGGGCAAGCTTTCTTATGAGCGAAAACTGCGTTTCATTTTCCATGATAAATGTGATTACAACACAATTGCTAAAGATTACAGAAGCTATTTGATTGAAACCGGTCAGTTTGTATCGATAGAAGACAAGATCAGGAAAAATAAAAATATAGAAAAAATGATCGGAACGCCCGTTTTGCACCACAGAATCTTTACCAATATTCAGCCTGCGTCCAAATTCTATAAGAAGAACGGCGACAATCAAAAACTGATGGCAACCTTTGATCAGCGTGCGCAGCAACTTGAAAAGATCAAAGAAATGGGTCTTGAAAAGCTGTATATACATACGGACGGCTGGGGCAAACTGGGCTATGACAACAATCATCCCTACATTCTTCCGCCCTGTCCGCAGGCAGGCGGCTGGTCGGGGCTGAAAAATCTGGCGGACACCTGCCGCCGGCTCGGTTACATTTTTGCGCTTCATGATCAGTACAGGGACTTTTACTATACTTCTCCTGTTTATGATAAAGAAAAGGCGGTAACGAATATCGACGGCTCCCATCCGTATTGCTCCATATGGGACGGCGGTGAGCATACCTTCCTTTGTGCCTCGCAGGCGCCCGCTTTTGTTAAAAAAACATACACGGAGCTTGAAGAGCATGATATTGATGTTCAGGGCGCTTATCTTGATGTGTTTTCCGTTATGTGGGGAGATGAATGCTTCCATCCGAATCACACGATCACAAGAGAGAAAAGCATAAAGCACCGTGGCGAATGCTTCGATTATCTCAATGATAAAGGGTTGATTATGTCCTCGGAGGAGCCTGCCATGCAGCTGCTTGATAAGATTGCGCTTGTTCACCACGGTCCTTATACTTTAAGACCGCAGGAGGACGGTCAGGCGGTCGGCATACCCGTTCCGCTAGGCAGCCTTGTTTATCACGACTGCATACTCATCCCGTGGAACTGGTGGCACAATTGGGGCATTCCCAGGGGCGAGAGCGGTGTCATGCACTGCGCGCTGAATGCAGGCCTTCCGTATTTTCATCCGTTCAATGAAAGTGAAACGCAGCTGATCTCGGATGATGCACTCAAAGCGGAGATCAAAGAGGTCAAGGAGCTTGCACAGATTCAGGCGAAGCTGTATAACAAGGAAATGGTAAAGCATGAATTTGTGGGCAGCTTCAGCTGCCAAAAAGCCATTTATTCGGACGGCACGGTCATAACAGTCGATTTCAAAAACAATACATATGAGGTAAAATAATTTATGCTGACATTCACAAAAAAACAGTTCAAATGCAGCACAATGAAACAGCAAGCTGTATTGCCGCCGCTTTCTTACGAGAGGGAAGCGCTGAAGTTCAGATCCACGATTCAAGATTACGACGGTCTGTATATAGGTTACGGAACACGCGAAACGGCATATCCGTATACGGATCAGAATCTATATGAGGATGAAACGGAACAAGAACTGCCGGTTGCGGTTCTTGAAAATGAATTTCTGTACGCAGAATTTCTGCCCACTCTGGGAGCAAGGCTCTGGAAGCTTTATGATAAGAAACACAAAAGGGATATATTGTATACCAATGACGTCATCCGTTTTCGCAATCTCAGTATACGCAACGCATGGTTTTCGGGCGGCGTTGAGTGGAACTGCGCGGTGATCGGTCATACGCCGTTTACCTGCTCGCCTATATATACGGCAAAAGTAACAGGAAAAAACGGGGAAGAAGTGCTGCGCTTTTATGAGTTTGAACGCGTAAGAGGTATTTATTATCAGATGGATTTCTGGCTTGACAGAAATGTGCTGATGTCCTGCGTCAGAATAACGAACCCCAACGATGAGGTTGTTCCGATGTATTGGTGGAGCAATATGGCAACGCCGGAATATAAAGGCGGCAGAGTCGTTGTGCCGGCGGACAGTGCGTATAATAACTCGGATGGTATGGGCATAAAGAAATCCGAAATACCCATTGATGAGGGCATAGATGTTTCTTATCCCGAAAACATTCCAAACACGATAGATTATTTTTACGATATAGATAAAAACGAAAACAAATTTATTGCAAATGTGGATGCAGACGGTTTCGGCCTTTTGCAGTTCTCCGGCAACAGAATGAAAGGCAGAAAGCTGTTTTCATGGGGGCATATCAAAGGCTCGGAACACTGGCAGAATATACTGACCGATAAAGCCGGATGGTATGTTGAGATCCAGGCAGGGCTTGGCAAAACACAGTATGAATGCCTGCCGATGCCGCCTAAAACGGTGTGGAGCTTTATGGAGTGCTACACGCTTGCCGATATCGGAAAGAGCAGTGTTCAAAAGCCGTATGACGAGCTTGTGCAGAGTGTTAATGATAAGGTAAACAGCCTGTATTCATCCGATGCGCTTGACAGGCTGTGCAAAGAGGCGGAAAGCGATATCTCTCTTCAGAAAGGCGAGCTCGTGTTCAGCGGCAGCGGTTTCGGCTATGTGAACGGTATGCTTCTGCAAAATGTGCCCGAGCAGCTTGCGTTCACTGCCGAAGACGATGCAAGGGAATGGATAGATTTTGTGAATAACGGCACATTTTCGGGCACTGCAAGCTCCTTTGCTTTCGGGGACGCAATGAAAGGCAGGCTTTCAGAAGCTCTCGGCGGTCAGGACTGGCAGGTTCCTTATCAGCTTGCTCTGATTGCTTATGACGGCAGAGATTTTGAAAGCGCGAAAACATTGTGTGAGCAAAGTCTGATATTGGATAACAATTATCTCAATAATCATCTTTATGCTGCGCTCCTTTATCAGCAGAATAAACCGTTTTCGTATTTTGCTCTTAAATGTCTCAGGCTGAAAAAGGATGATTATTCCGTTTGTGAAAGCATCTTCAGGCTGCTGCTTAAAGGCGAATGCTATAATGAAGTCATCCATGTGTTTGCCGAGATCGGCGAGAATCTGAAACATTCACCCAGGCTGAATATGTACCTGGCAATGGCATATCTCAGATCGGGAGATGCGGATACAGCCGAAGAGGTACTGCTTCGGGACGGCGGATTGAAGCTGCTTGATTTCCGCGAGGGAGATAAGTTCCTCGATACGCTCTATAAAGGTATAAGAAAAGAAAAATACGGCGAAAAAGAGAATGAGGTTATTGTTCCCGAGCAATTTGACTTCATTGTTTTCAAACCGAAGAATTAAGGGAGAATTACTATGAAAAAAGGGGTAAAAGTTTTACTTTGCGTTTTGCTTGCGGTTGTTTTGGTTGTGTGTTCCGTATTTGCGTTTGTGGGGCTTTACGGAAAAGATTATGAAAGGGCTGACGATACCGTGTATTCCGTGCTTCAGGTAACCGATGTACATATTTTAAACGATGAAAAAAAGGACGCCAAGGCGTTTAAAACGATCACGGCTATGGTAGAGGCGTCAGAGCCCGATATGATCGTTGTAACGGGCGATGTTACAAGTGAAAAAGAGAATTTCACCGCTTTTAAAACATTCTGCACATTTATGGAAGAATTCAACATTCCGTGGGCCTTCGTGTTCGGAAATCACGAAGGGCTTGATATTGCCTATGAGCCGGGAGAAGTGCTTGATCCCGAAAAGATTGCCGATAAGCAGACTTTGAGCGATTACCTTGAATCGCTTGACAACTGTATCTATGAGCGCGGCGATGAGAATGTGGACGGTATGGGCAATTATTATTACAACGTAACAGATGAAAACGGCAAGGTCATAACCTCGCTGATTATGATGGACAGCCACAGCTATGACGAGGAAAACGAGGGCTACGACCACTTCCACGAAAATCAGGTCGAGTGGTATGAAAACACCATTAAATCAATTGCCAAAGAGGTGAACGGCGATGAAACAAAGGTAGTTCCGTCGCTTGCGTTTTTCCATGTTCCGATGCAGGAATACAGAACGGGATATGACGAGGCAAAGGGTACGGATAAACGCCTTTGGGGATACCGTTTTGAGGGCGAGGGATGCCCTGCTGTTGACGATCAGATGTTTGAAAAGATGGTCGAGCTCGGTTCAACAAAAGGCTGCTTCGCCGGTCATGATCATATGAACAATTACGAGGTGGAATATCAGGGAATACGCCTTGCTTACGGTCTCTCCTGCGACCACAATATTTATGTGGTTCCGCTTCGCGGCGGCAAGCTTATTGATATCAAAGAGGACGGCAGTTTCACCACGCGCGCGCTTTTCCGCCACAGGGCAATGAGCGGTATAACCTTTGGAAAAGAGGTTAAATGAGCATGAGCTTATCAGGTTTAATCACGATCATTTCAAGCAATATAACCGCAATGTCTGCCGGCTTCAGAAGCGGCAGAATTGATAATAAAAGCCGCAGCGATTATTTAAGCATGATCGGCAGATATTCATTTTGGAAAAACACGCCTGAAACGGCGGTGCCCGAATGCAGAACATATAATATCGTTCATGACTTTTTTGACGCGTGCAGGATCGAAAACGGCACCGCTGTATCTGAGCACGGCAAAAGGCGAAAGATGCTTTTTGTGGGCTTTGACGGTATGCGCGCGGATGCCGTCAAGCTTGTTGTGCAGGATAAAAACTCGGAAACAACCGCCTGCAACGCCGCAACAGGCACCGGCGGAATTTCCGAGCTTGCCCGGCAAGGCGGCGTTTATATTGCGTATTGCGGCGGTGAAACGGGCACGGAAACAGAGCAGACCACTTCCACATCCGCCTGCTGGACTTCGCATTTCACCGGCGTGTGGGGAAATAAGCACGGTATTATAACAAATGATGATTCTAAATTTCTGGCTTATAAAACGTTTATGCTGGAATATGCGGAAAAGGGATTGCACACCTCGGTCGCGTTTGACTGGGATCCGTATTTTGACGTGAACCTCAGGGATGAGGTGCGCTGCGCCATGCGCAATTCCCTGCCTATCTGTTTTTGTGATATTGACAGGGAGAAAAAGTCCGGCGACAGTGACGCTGCGGCGTTCAGTAATTTTGTTGCGCCGGATCAGCCGTCGGCATCCGCTCCTTATGATTCGGGTATGCGTGACTACATACTATCCAGAATCAACGGCGGCGACGACATCATCTGCGGCATTTTTCATAATATAGACACGGCGGGGCATATGTACGGTTTTGGCTCAAGCACGCAGTATGCCGGAGCGGTCATAAACTGCGATATGTACGCGTATTCACTGCTTTGCGCGATCCATGAGAGAGAAGAGAAATACAATGAGGAATGGCTCGTTATATTCGCAAACGATCATGGCGGTCTGGGCAGAGATCATGGAAAACAAACGCTCGAGGAGCGCACTACTTGGATAGCGTCCAATATCCCGATCGATAAAAAATACTTTTCAAAAGGGTATAACGGATTCGCAAGCACCGATAATCAGGAGATAAAATGAGTAATACAGAAAGTTCAAGGCCTTACATTCCCTGTATTCCGAAAATTCCGTTTCAGATTCACGGTGAGGAAAATTATGTGAAGTGCATTACAAACCGTATCAAAGGCGAATGGCAGTTTTTATTCCGTGAAATAAAGGATATACCGTCGCCCTATTGTGAGGCGCAGAATTATGATTTTGATACGGTGGCAGAGGAGGAATGGCAGGGTGTGACCGTGCCATCCTCTCTGGTCATGCAGGGTTTTAATATAGAGAACAATACCGAATATTATTATCGGCACAGGCTGAAACTGCCGCAGGTTCGAAATGCAGACAGAATTATAATCCGTTTTGAGGGCGTTTATTCAAACGCAAGAGTCTGGGTCAACAACCAATATATCAAAACGCATGTCGGCGGTTTTACACAGTGGGATTGTGACCTTTCAGCCTTTGCAGGCGAAGAAATTACGCTTATCGTGGGTGTAACGGATGTTGAGGGCAGCCGCAGGGGAATCTGGAATCCGAACGGCGAAAAGATCAGCAGTGCCGCGTGGGCAAGCTATTACGCACATTGCAATATCGGCGGAATCATCCGTAATATTACGGTGTTCACGCTGCCGGAAAGCTATATTGCCTCGGCGCATATCAGCACAGCCGTAAACGGAAAAAGCGCGGCCTTAAGAGCATTTATCGGTGCGTTTTCACTTAGCGGGGACGTAAAAGCTCAGATCACGCTTGAGGATGAAAATAAAACTGCAGTTGCGAAAGAACTTTGCAGCCTGTGGAAAACACACAGTGCGGATACAGCTGCTGATTATCCGGTGAACGCCGGTGAAAAATGGAAGAAAAAATACAGAAAAAGCTTTGAAAACGATGAGAAATATAAAAAATTCTATATAACACCCTCCTATGATTTTTCCGCGAATCATTCCGCTGAAATCACGCTGCATATAGATAACCCGAAATTATGGGACGCCGAGCATCCGAATCTGTATACACTCAGAATCAAACTGATCGCAGATGGAGAAGCTCAGCAGGAAAATGTTTATAAGATCGGCTTTCGAGAGATCACTTGCGGCGGAAAAAACGGCACTCCTAAGAACAAGGTCTATATAAACGGCAGGGAGATTAAACTGCGCGGCGTGTGCAGGCATGATGTTTCCCATCTCTACGGCAGATCGGTCACAAAAGAGGATATTTATAACGAGATCCTTACCTATAAAAAGAATAATATCAATTTTATCAGAACCTCGCATTATCCGGCAGAGGATGATCTGCTTGAGGTCTGCGACGCGCTCGGTATGTATGTTGAGCAGGAAAACGCCGCCTGCTTTAAGGGCGCAAACAATTTTGAGATCTATAATGCGCCGCAGGAGTTTTTGCAGTCCTTTGCGGAAATGATCGAAAGCGCAAGAAATCACACAAGCGTCATCATATGGTCGCTTGCAAATGAGTCGAATTTTGAAAAAACTTGTGCTTTCAGAGCGGAGTATGATTATGTTAAGAAGATCGACTGCACGAGACCCGTGATATTCAGTTATCCTCATCTTGTGCACACAAAGCCGATTCCCTATGATATCAAAAGCAAACATTATGCCAAGGTAACAGGAAACTTAGGGGATAAGGATTTTCCGCTCCTGCACGATGAATTCGCGCATGTTTCCTGTTACAATATCGAACGCCTGCAAAAGGATAACAGCGTCCGTGAATTCTGGGGCGAAAGCATCAGAAAAGGCTGGGACAACATTTTCCACACAGACGGCGCGCTGGGCTGTGCGATATGGGCGGCAACGGATGATGTTTTCTGCATACCGGCGGGCACGGAGGAAAGGCATCAGAGCCATTCAAAAGGAAAATACGCCGGATACGGTGAGTGGGGATGCGTGTTTGACGCATTTAAGCGCGAAAAGCCGGAGGCATATTTAACAAAAAAAGCCTTTACCCCTGTTTTACTCGAAGAAAACAAGGCGGTGTTCGGTAATATCGTTCTTTTCAGAGTGGAAAACCGCTTTGACCATACCAATCTTTCCGAAGTAAAAATGACGGTAACGGACGGCGAAAAGGTAGTTTATAACGATTATATCGACCGCTGTATCGAACCGCATAAAAGCGGCATGCTCTCCTTTCAGAATACAGGCGCCGACAGATATAACGTCAAATTCTTCTTTCATGATATTTTGGTGGATGAATATGTGCTCAGCAGCGGCAATGCCGCCAACCGAATTTCTGCCGGCGGTGTGCGGATAATCGAGTGTTCTGATCTGATTGATTCGCTTATAACAAACGGCAGCGCTGAATATAAGATGGTAAAACGCATAAAGGCAAACGGAGCGGATTTTAAATTCATCCCGATTACGCCGCGCGCCCTGTTCGCGCACCCTGATCAATGCGCGCTCAGATTCAGACTTGATTTTCAGGTGAGATCGGTTTCTTGGCAGCGCAAAGCGCAGTATTCCGTGTATCCGAACGGGCATATCGGCAGAAACAGCGGAACAGCCTATGTCTGCGGCGCGGATAACGCATACGGCATAAAGCCGAACGGCGGCTGGGAGCAGGATAATGAAAATTATTTTCTATATCCTCAGTCCGAAATGCCGCGCAGAATGTCAAACGACTTTATGACAAGAAGAAATAATATCCTCAGCTATACCATATCGCTTTCAAACGGCAAAAACATCAATATTATAAGCGACGGCAGTATCAACGCCCGTGTGGTAAGAGATGAACAAGATAAAAACCGCTTTGAGCTTGAAATCACAAAAGGCTGTTTTTATCCCGATCTGCAGTGGGGAAATGATTTCGGCAAATACAATTGCAATATGAAAGACAGGATTATATCCTTTTCTGTTTTTCTGACGGAATGCGATGGGTGAATCATGCAGCGCAAAATTTGAAAGTAAGGAGTTTTTATGAGAGAAAAAATTGTACTTTCACAATGGGATTTTTCAATAGAAAAACTGCATTACAGAGCAAAAGTCCAAGTGCCGCACACCTGGAATGTTTGTGATGAAACCCAGAATTACAGAGGCAGAGCAGACTATTCAACAACCGTTTTTATTGATGAGAAGATGAAAGATAAGACGGTAACGCTTTGTTTCGGCGCCGTATATCACACGGCGTATGTAACGGTAAACGGCGCTTTCATAGGACAGCACAGCGGTTCGGGGTATACGCCCTTTTCATTTGATATAACAAAAGCGGTGCGCTTCGGTGCGGAAAACACCATTGAAGTGACAGCAGACAACCGACCCTGTAGGAATATGCTGCCTTATCTTAAGAATTTTGACTGGGCGGACGACGGCGGTCTGATCAGGGAAGTATCGCTTTTGTTTGCCGATCACGATTCGATAAGAAGAATGCAGGTCTCTGCGCAGATTACGGATATCTCGGGAGATTTGTGCAGCGGATATCTGGGCCTTGACATCGCTTTTTTTGACGGCCATAAAAACGATCAAGTGAAACTATCGGTAAGTGATTCCAAAACGGGCGAGGTCGTGTTGAGCTGCGACAAGGCGATACGCAGTAACCGTGCAGAAATCCATTTTACGGATCTTAAACTTTGGAATACCGATTCTCCGAATCTGTATCATATCACTGCCGAAACATCGGATGATTCCTTTACGCAAAGAATCGGTCTCAGAAAAATAAAGATAAACGGAAACCGTATCTTTCTCAATAATAAAGCCGTTTATCTTACCGGCTGCGAATGGATGCCCGGTTCCCACCCGGATCACGGAATGGCGGAGCCTGCCGAACACAGCATCATGCGTCTGAAACAGCTTAAAGACAGCGGCTGTATCTTTACCCGTTTTCATTGGCAGCAGGACAGCAGTATTTACGATTGGTGTGATGAAAACGGTCTGCTTGTTCAGGAGGAGATCCCTTATTGGGGTTCTCCTAAGAAGGCAGCAAAAAAGCAGCTTGAAATTGCCAAGCTGCATGCGGACGAGATGCTTGAAGCGCATTTTAATCACCCGTCCATTATTTTCTGGGGAGTCGGCAATGAGTTAGGCGGCTTATTTGAAAGCACCAAAAAATACGTCAGGGAAATGGTTGCATATTTTAAATCAAAGGATCAGACAAGGTGTGTGAATTATGTTTCCAACACACTCGGTTTTGTGAAAGGGAAAAAGGATGAGGCAACGCTTTACGGCGATGTTGCAATGTGGAATGAATATCTTGGCTTGTGGCACCCCTGCAACGATATTCCGGGAAAGATTCTGGAAGTCAACGCGCTTTGCAAAGATAAACCGCTTGTTATAACGGAATTCGGCTTGTGCGAGCCGCATTTTTCGGGCGGCGATGAACGCAGAACGCGAATCCTTGTTGATAATGTGGATTTCTTCAATGACGCCGATAACATACAAGGTTATGTGTGGTTCAGCCTTAATGATTACAGAACGCATGTGGGCGAGCAGGGAGAAGGCAGATTAAAGCAAAGAGTTCACGGTTCAACCGATCTTTACGGTAATAAAAAGCCGTCCTATGACGTGCTGTGTGAAATCAATAAAAAACAGACGGAAAGATTCAGAGGTGTTTATGGAGATTAAGATAAAAGCAGATCCGCTTCCTGTTCAAGACGGGAATTTTAAGTATTCGAATATTAAAAGCCGTTACGGCGTAAATACCTTGTATTTCACAAAAGACGGCAAACCGTTTCTGCCCGCCGCAGGTGAACTGCATTTCAGCCGCCTGCCCCACGAGAGCTGGCGCCGCGAACTGCTGAAAATGAAAGACTGCGGGCTGAATATGGTTTCCACCTATGTGTTCTGGAACTTTCACGAAGAAGAAAAAGGAAAATTCGATTTTTCAGGCGATAATGATATCGCGAAGTTTCTCAGCATATGCCGTGATATCGATATGCCCTGTATCCTCCGCATCGGCCCATGGGATCACGGCGAGGTCGTGCGCGGCGGCTTCCCGAAGCGAATAAACAGGCTGCCCGGAAAAAGAAAAAACAACGAACAGTATCTCGGTGAGGTAGAGGAGTTCTGGAGAGGGCTTTACCGAGAGGTTGCTCCTTATCTTGACGGGGAGACCGTTATCGGCATTCAGCTTGAAAACGAATATACCGGCAGCACGGAGCATATCCGCACGCTGCGCAGGCTTGCCGAAAGAATAGGTTTTAAAACGCCGTTTTTCACAATGACCGCATGGCCGTCCAATGTGCCGGATATCGAGTTCCTGCCTATGGTGGGCGGATACCCGGACGGTCCCTGGAACATGGGCAAAAAAGCGCTTAAGCCGAACAACCGCTTCTCCATTATGCCGGGCAGAACGGAGGCGGATATCGGAGACGACCTCATTAAAAACAAAACCAAGGCAAAAGAGGACGCTTATCAATTCGTTCCCTATGCCTGCTGTGAAACAGGTCCCGGCAATCAGGTAACGCAGCACCGCAGACCGTATATAAGCGAGAAAGACGGATACGGCGTCGGCTTCGCGAAATTCGCCTCAGGCTGCAACTGGCTGGGCTATTATATGTTTCACGGCGGCAGAAATCCGATCGGCAGATTTATGCAGGAGAGCAGAATAACAGGTTATCCGAATAATTATCCTGTTATTGACTATGATTTTCAGGCGCCCTTAAACAGACACGGCGAATGCAGACCCCATGGCGATCTGCTTAGGCTTATGCATATGTTTGCGCAGTATTTTGACCCCGAAATATGCACCAAGCAGGCATTTTTTCCAAGGTGGAAATCGGCGGATCCAACGGATATTTCATTTTTGAAATGCTCGGTCAGAATGAATGCGCAGATGAGCGGCTATTTCTTTTCATCAACCTATGAAAAAGGTCTTGCGTATAAGGATTTCACCAATGTTCGAGTTACTGTGAAGCAGAATGGAAAAGAACTTTCACTTCCGCCGATAAATGTGAAAGCGGGTTCGATGTTCTTTTATCCGTTCAATATGGAAATAGACGGTGTTCATTTTGATTATATCCTTGCTCAGCCGATCGCAAAGCTTGCGCAAAACGGCGAAACCGTTTGCTGGTTCGTTCAGTGCGAGGGGATTGAGCCGAAATATTCTTCCGGCGGAAAGGTAAAAGAAATCCCTGTTGATGAAGAGGGCGTAACCGAGGGCAGTGTCAGAATCATCGTTTTGCCGATCGAAAAAGCCAAAACACTGCACATTGTAAATGGCCAGGCAGTGTTTGCAGACGGCACGGTATACTGCGATAACGGTACGATGATCTGCGAAAAGAAAGAGGATTTTGATTATTCCGGCAGAATAAAACTGAGCCGCTGCGGCAAGGTTTCCCTGCCGCACAGCTATTATATCTATTCACATGGCAAAAAGCAGTATTACACCCTTGAGATAGACCCCTCGCTTTTGGAGGAGTGCTTTGATATTGAACTGCAGTTCGATTTTTCGGCGCTCAATCTTCAGGTGTTCAGCGGCAAAACGCTTATAAACGACTGGTTTAATATAAACGGAAATTTTGTTATGCGCCTGCGTGAATACAAAGATTATATAAAACGCGGAAAACTGATGATACGCACTGCCGAAAGAACAAAATTCGGCGTTGGCAATGTTTATCAGGAGATCATGCCGCCGAAGCGTGAAACACATCTGAAACTTGCAGCCGTGAAGAAAATCGCGGTATATAAATAAAAACAGGAGCGGATTCTCATCCGCTCCTTTCTTGTTTGGGATTAAGTTTTATTACCAAAAAAGAATATAAAAATAACTATTGTCATAATAACAATACATAGATGTGGGGTTAAATCCATTGGCATTTTTATAATCACTGATTACAAAATCCACTTCTGATTCACAAGATTTTAAAGTATATCCGTTATTTAAATCAGTTTGACTTCTAGCAATTCGTAATCCCCAGCTTGAATTGTCTGGCGTCATAGAATCATCCACGGTTATGCCCTTGGATTCAATATACGCGTTTACCTCATTCTGAACATTCCGCGCCGCAACATTCACTGCTTTCTGCGCAGATGTAAACGCACCGTAGATCGTACTGTCGTTAAAGAGCTTATACGCCCTTACTCTTACATAATACTGATCGGCAGGTTTTTCGGTCTTGATCGTGTAGCTTGTGCTGTTCGTTCCGCTGATGTATGTTCCGTTCACAT
>UQDP01000013.1 GCA_900539845.1 uncultured Oscillospiraceae bacterium
TTATTTATGTTCTTCTTTCTTTTTGCGTTTGTAAGCAATGATAAAGCAGATAGCCGCAGCTACAACTATAACACCAGCAATAGAACCCCAGAAAAGAGGTTTGTTTGCATACCAACGAACTAAGAAGTTTGTAGAAACTGTAATTGTATCGTTAAAGATATAAAGATCACCTGTACTGAAATCATCAGATGCTGTATCTGTCACATTGCCGGCAATATCAGTGACTCTAATTTGAACAGTTTGTGCGTTAGAACTCTCATGAAGAGTAAATTTTCCAGAGTAGTTAAACACACTATCGCCAAACTCTGTAATTGTATCCAGAGGACTACCATTTACAATAACTTCAATTGATTTTAAGCCGCCAACATCAACAATTGTGTAATCTACATCCAATGTTTGAGCATTAACAATTGGTTTATCAAGATTTACAACATTTCTAATCTCAGGAGCAGTTGTATCAACCGTGAAATTGATTGTATCTAAGATTTGATTTCCGGCAACATCAAGTGAGTTGTCGGGAACACTCGTTGATTCATTCTTTTCAGAATCGCTTGCAGCATATTCCGATGATAATGTAATTTTATACACACCATCTTCGACAAAGTTTTCCTTATTAATAGTATAAATATACTGATACCAACCGCTTTCTCCTATTTCTGCATTTCCATTAATAGATGGGTTCGTGGTATATTGGGCATCAATTGCCTGACCATCACGAGTAATTAAGATTTTTAGTGAATCTTCAAGAATCTGATTTGCATTGTATTCTGTAATAACTAAGTCTTGCGTAATTGCTGTTTTGTTGTTTCCTTCAATCTTAATATACTGACCACCGTCTTTGATCAACGAAGCAAGGTAATTACTGTATTCGTATACAGAACCATATCGGTTAATAGTAAACTTCATATGTGATTCTATTGTATGATTTGCTTTATCTGTAATACCAATTGTTAATAAGTAGATACCATCATTTTCAACTTCGGAAGGAATCGTGAAGCTGCCAGAACCACCTTTATCAGAAGCAGAAACTTTAATAAACTCATTTGTTACATCTTCAACAGAATTAAAACGTGTTCTAGTAAGTTTAATATTCTGTGTATTGAAGTTTTGATCTTCATAATTAAATGAGATTGTTGCGTCGCCTTTGTAAGCTCCGCCCTCTTCAGTCTTTGCAACTCCATTTATGCTATATGTAGGAGCTTTAATGTCAGTATCAATTGTCATCTGTTTAGATGTATAAGTGGTCATTTCATTAGACGATTTATCTTTGTAATTGATTGTAACGATATAATCGCCATCACCGGTTAAAGTGAATTTTCCTGTATGTACATCTACACTGTTATTCTCCCAAACAGGTGAAACAGCTGAAGCTGCTCCGCCATCTTTGGAAACCATAACCTGAACATCATTTGCATAGAAATTTGCTTCGTTAATTGTTACAGTTGCGTTGATATCACCATCATAATAAGAGATGTCGCCAACTACATTTGTTGCCTCGTTGTAGCTCACCTGTGAAGTAGGAGAAATATTATCAACAACTATACGTTTTGAGTCCTTCATTTCAGTCTTGTTTTTTGCTCTGTCAGTTGCTGAGAATTCTACTGTACCATTAAATTGGTTGTCTGCTTCAAGCACCATCTTAGGTATTTCAAACGATGACGTAGCAGTTTTTCCATCGCTAGAATACTTAATATCAGCTGCCTCTACAAGTTCATTGGCTAATTCTGCATTAACTCCACTAACGCCTGCAGCATTCAAATAGCTGTACATAAAACTATGTACACCCGAAATGATATCATCTGCTGTGATTGTAACAGTCATCTTAGCATTATAAAAACCAAATGTTAAAGACTCTAATACTGTATCCAAAACACTTGTGCTGTATGATACTGTCAAATTAGTTGGATCAGTTTTATCAACAGTGAAATAGTCAGGAGCATAATCTTCAGCTTTATTTGTTGCTAGATCAGTGTAATCTACATCGAAAGTATAGTTTGCATCGCCCGGATAGGTAATGGTGATGATATGGATATCATCGTTTTCACCTACACTCCACTGAGACTTTGTGTTCAAAGCTGATGCCTCCAATTCTTTGCCTGTTACATCCTGGGCAAGAATTTGGAAATCGACCTCATTAGCATTGAAATTATGCTCGTTAATGGTTACAACAGCCGTTTGCGTATCGTCAAAATACTCTCTGTCCTTCTCTTCACTGTCTTTTACAGTGTCGATGAGATTTGTATTCTGATACTCAACACTGATTACAGGTTTAATCGTGTCAATCGTAATGGTATGCGATGTATACGAATCCATCTGATTGTTGGAACGATCTGTATACTCAACATTTATCACATAATCTCCGTCTCCGGAAAGGGTGTAAGTGCCTATATGCTCGTCCACACTCTTATCTGTCCAATTCGGTGTTACGGCATATGGTGTTCCGCCGTCTTTTGATACGGAAACAATAACATCTTCGGGAAAGAAGTTAGCTTCGTTTACGGTAAAGGTAACTGTAGCGTCTCCGTTATAATATGCCGTAGTACCAACCATTCTGGATTCCTTGCTGTACTCAACAGTCATTGTCGGACTGATCGTATCAACAACAAGAATATAACCCTCATCCGTAACCTTATCACTTGAATTGTTATAAGCATCGGTTGCAATCACGGACATATATCCGCGCAATTGTTCCGCTTCTGTTGCCATAAGGGTAATTTGAGCAGTAAACTTTGATTTATCTGTGCTATCTTGCACTGCAGATACTACCTGTGTATTAATTTTTGCATCGTCATCGGTGGGGCGATTCACATCGCTCTGACCGTCTTGCTTTGTATATCCCCACTTAAAGCTTTCTACGCCTGAACTTGTATCAAATGCGGTAAATGTAACCGTAACGTCCGGATTGTAAAAACCGAGTGTTAATGTTTCCAAAACCGTGTCAAGAATAGATTTGCTGTATTCGATTTTCACATTGGTCGGAGCATCGTGGTCGATAATGAATTCATCTGCGGCAAACGGCTCAGCATCCCAATTGGCAAGGTCTTTATAATCCATCGTCAAATTATAGATGCCGTTCATATAACCGTCATATTCAATCTGATATGTATCCGGAGCAATTTCTCGCCATTCAGCATTACGCAGATAGTCCGTTAACTGCTCCGCCGTGTACGTAATATCAGCGCCAGAAATATCTTTTATTGTACCGGTAATCGTTACATCAGCCGGACGGAAGTTGTGCTCCTTTACGGTAAAAGTCGTTTTTTGCTCATCCCCATCGTGGCTGTAAGCAATCTCGACTTGCGGTGCTGTTGTATCAATCGTGATTGTCTCCGACTGATAGGTAGTCATTTCGTTATCTGATTTATCTGTGTATTCTACTTTAACAACATAATCACCGTCACCTGTAAGAGTGAATGTGCCGATATGAACATCAACGCTGTTATCGTTCCAAGCAGCCGTTACAGAATTAAATTCACCACCGTCTTTGGATACAGAAACCTTGACATCTTCATCATAGAAGTTTGCTTCGGTAACGGTAAGTTCTACTTCAACATCACCGTTAAAATAATGAACATCATTTATCGAATTCTGTGCAGCCGTATATGGCTCTGCTCCGGCATATTTTACCGTCATTATCGGGCTGATTGTATCCACGACAAACACATTGCCATTGTCTGTTGCAGAGTTGCTGTTACCTGCTTTATCGTACACAGTAAACGAGATATTGCCACGGTACTGCTTTGCCTGTGAAGCGGTCAATGTAAGCTCTGCTTTGTCGTCAGCAAAAGTCAGTGTACCCTCCTCAGTTTCCAAGTTCGTTTCGGACTGCCCGGCCTCGCGGGTATATGTCCAGTCCAAATAATCAAGGCCGGAAGTATCGTCTGCAGCAGTAAATCTCAATGTGACAGACGGATTGTAGAAACCAAGCGTGATAACCTCAAGAAATTCATCCAGCGGAGATTTAGCATACTCCACTTTTAAATCGTGCGGTATTTCAGTATCAATTTTTATATCGATTTCTATGCCGGCAGAAATTTGCTTGGTCGTTTTATCTTTTACATAAATATAGTGTGTTTCGGTACCCTGCGTTGAGATTGTTTGTGAATCCGAAAAACTTTCGGGAGAGTCAAGAGCAACACTATATTTTGCAGTATCAATCGATGAAACTACTGCAGGATTTTCTGCATTATACCAACCAGTTTCGGCGGGATCTGTTATTTGGCAAACGGTATCAAATTCCGGAGCGGCAGCATATGTAATCAAAAGCGTATATGATGCAGTTGAAGAAGGATAAACTTCTTTGGTAATATATTCAGGTGGCCACCATTGCCATTCAGTAACAGTTCCGGGTGCTTTTTCAACAGTGACCGTTACAACGGCATTCCCCGAATGTCCCATTGCCTTAGCAAGTTTATTGCGGTTATTAATTACAATTTCACCAGTTTTTGAATCAATGGTCAAACCGATATTGGTTTTATCTATAGAATATGTGAGTTCACCATTGTCATCTTCGTTCTTTTTTATTGCAGTTTCTGTTGAGGCAATGCCACTTTCATCAAGCACATAATCTACAGTATCTTTTTCAAAAAATATCAAACCGTTACCAGAAACTATAACAGTAACAGTGGCATAAATATCAACAGCATTATAATTATCGTTTCCTTCTCGTGTCGCCTTAACAGTAACAATACCTGCTTTAGCAACGGTAAGCTGTCCATCATCCGAAATTGAAGCGACTTCGTCACTGGATGCATTTACTAAACTATATTGAACATCTTTGCCGCTTAAATTTTCCCCTATAACAGAAAAATCATAAACATTGTTTTCAGGAGTAACTTCATCAACAGTAACTTCAGTAGGAACTTGATTAACAAACTGAAGAGATTGCTCAGCCTTGGAGATAGTTACAGTAATTGGGAAAGCCGGTGTTTCCTTGTCGCTGTAATTATCTTTAGTTGCCTTAACATAAATTATATATTCGCCGGCATTTGTTGCTACAGGAACAGTGTCCTTTACCCAAGAGGCCTGATTATCAGTACTGTACTCTAAGGTGTAGTCGCCATCTTTCGTTACTATTAAAAGATCCTGCTCAGTTGTGTCATAAGTTCTATCGTTTGCTTCAATTTTAAGATCACCGAGGTCGATTTCTCCAAGAGCAATATCAACATCAACAGTCTTCTCAAACCTGTTATAGTTTGAGCCACGATCTATCGTCAGTTTTACAGTATAAGAACCAACCGCCATTCGTTCAGGAATAGCATCGGAATCTTCGTCAGTCCCATTAACAGTCCATGTTACTGCGTCACCTTCAGCAAAAGAACCGGTAAGGGTAACAAGAGCTTGATTTTTCTCGTTGTACTTAAGTCCGGTCACAGGGGTAATATCAATGTCTTCAATATTTGCAGGATTGATAACTGTTTTTGTTTTAGTAACCAAATCATCCTTGCCGTCTCTGCCGACAGTGATAGTAAGTTCATATGTTCCTGCCTCTGACGCAACAGGCTTTCCTTCTTCATTGAGTGTAACGCCACTCGGAAGAGTTCCATAATCCACCGTATCTTCATCTTGAAGTCCAGTAATAGAAACAATTTCCTGCTTTGAGCCGTTATAGGTCAATGTTTTACCTTCTATTGTAACATCATTGATTATTGTGCTGTTCAACACAACTTCAAAATCCTGATCATCAGCATCAATTGCTAAATCAACAATCGCTGTATCATTTGCTTCAAACTTATCTTTGCTGACAGACGCAGTAATCGTCATATCATCTGCAACAAAATCCGCTTTAGGAAGTACCTCTACACAACCGTCTGAATCGGTTTTCTCTGTACCTTTTTTCCATTCATCACCATTTGCCACAGAGTCAATGGTAAATATAACATCTGCCCCCTCAAGAGGTTCTCCAGTTTCATCCTTAACGGTAATAGTTACAGCATCCGGATGCTGTTCAGTCGCAGCTAATGCTGTTGTCATTGAGAATGGCAATGCAGTGAACACCATCAACACTGACAAAACTACCGCTAAAAACCTTTTGGAAAAAGTTGTTTTTGTTTTAGCCATGGTTTTCGTCTCCTCTAAATTGTTTTACATTAATAAATCTATAAACCTTCCCGTTGAACAAGCAATGCGAACTCAACGAAAATAGTAACAAAAATAATACAATATACGGAATATAAGTTTCCTTTAACTTTGATAAATAAACAATTAAAGCAAGTATCAAACTTGATGCCAATGCTGAGTCTGCAATAATCGCAGGAATATTTGAAAAGAACTTAAATAACCCAATTCTTGGACTTGCGTACTCAGATCTTATGTTTAATTTGTAGATAGCCTGAATTCGTTTTTTATTTGCCAAATAGATTAATACACATCCGGCAATTAAAGTTCCCCAAAATACAATGCCGGTGATTACTAATCCAGCTCGCTTCTCTTGAATAAATGGCATCCATAAAAAAGTTAATGCTGTTATTGTAAGACAAGCAAACGATAACCAAAATAGTTTTATTGTTTCCTTGCGTAATCTCATTCAATCACCTCGTCGGTGTGTATGATAATTACTTCATCAAGCATTTTAAGCTTTTTGCCGCCTTTTCGCTTTTCAGTGTTTTGAATTGGTGAATCAAGGGGAGCTGTAGCGTCCTCATCTACCAATAAACCTGTAGCTTCATCGTCTTCATTTTTAAGTAAACCTGTCGCCTCAGAACTGACATCACTTGCTTTATTTTCCGTCAACAAACCAGTTTCCAGTCTGTCATCGTCTTTAACAGCATTCTTCTTAAGTTTTCTAGAGTCCTTAATTGTATCTGTTAATTTCCCTCGTGCAACATTGGTTTTGCTTTCCTTGTAGCTCTTGTTTCCTGTTTTTTCATTAGCTGCGCGCATTTGTTCAATTGATTTTCGAGCCGTTCTACCTGATAAATCGCCAATAACAGTAGGAATTTTGAAAAAGAACAAAAAGAACACCGCAAGTACTAAACATATTCCAGCAACGGCAAATGAGATAATAGATAAGGTCGATAATGTTTCAGACATTTTTAATTACCTCCCTGCTGGCGTTTTTCTACCTCGTTATATTTAACATTAATGTTTGTAATAAACGCACTATAACTTGAATTAATTTCATCTTTTAAATCATTTACATAAGAAAGAGTAGAAGTTATTCCGTTAGCCTTTTGATTTAAATCTTCCATTAAATTCAAAGCTGTTTGCCTGTCGAAACCAACTCCTGCCATATATTCTGCCTGATCATTTATAAGTAACATTGCAACATAGTAAAGAGAAATTTTATCGTAATTTGCTTCATTATCAGTTGCACTATCTACTGTATTCATTGCAGATTGGATTTCATCAAACAAAGCATTGAAATCATCTATTGAATGTTCGGATGTTGTACTTTGATTTGTCATGAAATTGCAAATTGAATAGTAACATTCAGCAATAGGCTTCTTATCAAAATTTGCATTTGATTCAGTTGCTAACTTAAAGAAATTTTGTGCACTTACAGCTCTACTCTTAAACGACCCATCATAATCAGAAAAATAAAGTTTTCCCATGTCATAATACATATCGGCCACATCTGAATTAGCAGAATCAAGATTATTTGCATTTGCTTCAATCGTATTTCCAACTTTAGTGATTTCTGCGTTCTCAGCATCATGGTTTTTATAATATTCAATAAGCATATTGTAAGCATCAACTCGACTTGGATAAATATCAACTGCTGCGAAATATTTCATTGGATCAGAGCTCTCAATATTTGCATCATAATCCTGATTATTTACATATGTTGCCGACAAATTTAAAATTGTGCCTGTTATTAGCATTACAACACATAATCCAGTTGACACAAGAAATGATATGAGTTTTCTTTTCTGTTTTTTCTTGAAGCCCTTTGTTATAAGTTCCGGGTGCTCTAAGTCATATAATAGGTCTGAGCAACTTTGATATCTATTTTCCGCCGCAGGTTCTACACAGCGATCAATAATAATTTCAATGCCTTCTGACAATTCCGGATTCCATTGTCTTACTGGTGCATAAGCTTCTCCGCTACGAGGATCTACACCTGTGAGCAAATGATGCATTGTCATACCAAGAGCAAAAATATCAGAACGTGCATCTGTTTGACCACTGTATTGTTCAGGAGGAGCGTATCCTTTTGTTCCTAGTACTGTCGTATCTGCAAGATTTTGCTCTTTATATTCTCTAGCAATACCAAAATCAATTATCTTAATATTTCCCTCCGGCTTTAACATTACATTAGCTGGTTTCATATCACGATAAATAATTGGTGGTTTCTGGGAATGAAGGTAAGAAAGAGCATCACACAATTGTTTTGCCCATCCGACTACTCTCTCTTCCGGTTGTGCACCATATTCATTTAAAATTTTATCTAATGACTCACCTTCTATGTAATCCATAACGACATAAATTGTTACGCCGTTATCAATAATGTCTACTATTCTTGGTAGCGCAGGATGATCCAACCTTTTCATCAAATTTGCTTCAGCCAGCAAACTGTTAACAACTATCTCGTCATTTTTACCGCTACCTTTTTTACGGATTTCTTTTACAGCCCATTGTTTATTTAGACGCTTATCCATCGCGAGGTAAACAATAGACATCCCACCTCGTCCTATTTCTTTAAGTATTTCGTATTTACCATCTATGACGGATCCGATTTCAGTCATCTATCATCACCTCACTCCACTTTAATAAGAAGTACTGAAATATTATCTTTCTCATTTCTTCTTTTTACTTGTTCAATAAGATATTTAACATTGTTATGCATTGCGTCTTTGTTCATAAGATTTATAGGGTTAAGCGATTCGTATATTTCATTTTCAGAAATTTCATGTCTAAACCCGTCCGAGCAAAGCATATAAGCACCTTTTTCCGTAGAACCGCAAATTACTTGTGGTTCTACTACTTTTGAAGCACCTATACATTGCAGCAAAAGATTTCTGCGTTTATCTGTTTTCGCTTGTTCTAGTGTTAAGGTTCCTCGACTAATTTCTCTAGCAATAAAAGTTTGATCAGTTGTAAGCTGTGTCAGTGAGTCATCAATATGATAAATTCTTGTGTCACCTACATGACATATTACATATTGCTTGTCAACAAACAATATACCCGAAAAAGTCGTGCCCATGCCTTCAATTCTTTTTGATTTGCTATATTCAAGAATTTTTCCATTTAATTCCTTAAGTAAGAGCGACCATTGACTCCCTATAACTTGCATGTCTAAATTTTCGAGTTCAACTGGTAATTCGTTATCAAACCATTCCGAAAAAGCTCTAATTACAGTCGCGCTGGCGAGTTCACCTTTTTCTAAACCGCCCATACCATCGCACACCACAGCTAGTAAAATCTCACCTGTATCCGAAGAGGCATGCTTCAGTAAAATACTATCTTGATTTGTTTTTTTGGATGTTCCGATATCTGTATCGGCAGTAGACACAAAATGCATGTTTCATCATTCTCCTTTTATCATCAAGTTTTGAAAACAAACTCTTCGTTTCCAAGTGTTAAATTGTCTCCGTTATGTATTTCCACTTCGCAATGTACCGGTAACTCTCTACCATTTATGTATGTGTGATTTTTAGAATTAAGATCTTTTACAAAATATTGTTTTCCGCGTGTAATAATATCAGCGTGACTTCTACTAACAGCTATATTATTTGTAACAAAATAATCAACATAACTTCTTTCTTTTCCAAGTCTATAAACCGGCTTATTTACGCTGATTGTTTCTTCTGTGAGAACCCTATATAATGTCGGATAATGAACATTTGTATCGTTTTTATAAAGTAAATCTGTATCATCATTACTATCTGAAATTAATAATCCGGTTGCTTCATCTTCATCATTAAGCAATCCAGTTGCTTCGTCTTCTTCATTAAGCAACCCAGTTGGTTCATCTTCTTCGTTAAGCAACCCAGTTGGTTCATCTTCTTCGTTAAGCAATCCAGTTGGTTCATCTTCTTCGTTAAGTAATCCAGTTGGTTCATCGCCCATGGTGTGATTGCCATTTCCATTATAGTGCTCATAATAATGTTTTGGCTTGTCTGTCATAAAACCGCTTTGTCCAGCATTTTGCTTTTTTATAGTATTTACAACACTTCTGTCTTCTTTGGCTACAAATTTTTCTACCATATTAATATCAAAAGGTTTTAACGCTTTGAAATAATAGATAAATCTAGATACAAAATCAGTATCATTATCATCTGCAGGCTTCACTGAATAAACGATAGTTTCAATAAACTCTATAAGATTAGAGCTGTTTTGTTTTTCTGCCATAGGTATATACAAAAATTGTACTTCCCGTGTAATTTCATTGATATACACATTTTGCACTGACATTACTAAATTGTTAAGTGGCATATCGTTAGCTTTTAGTTTTTGAATTGCTACAACAATTTGTTCTAGAATAAATAAAAAATCCCTTTTGCTGATAGGTTTTTTCATTCTGTCATAAAGACTTATTCCTACAGGGCCAGTGTATTCAATCAGGTTTTTCTTGATTATTTTAGGTTTAAGAAACCCTCTTAAAAAAGCTCTTGAAAATCTGTCTATTTCCTTTTGATCAATAGTTTCTCCGAACGAAGTTTTAACTTTTACAATTAACTGACAATCTTTTTGCTTAATTTTGAACTTCAATTACAAACTTACCCCCTTTAACATTGCTGTTTGTAAGAAATTCAAGCCAGCAATTATATATATTCCACAATATAGACATTTTGCTACAAATATTTCTACGGTGTATTGCATTGATAACCTTACATTTATGCAATTGAGTATACACACAAATTTTACTAAAGCAGCTAATTATTTACAACATTTTCAGGGTAACGGACATAATTTGCAATGTAAAAAACTTCAAAATTAATTAATATTTTGTTATAATATAGTTAATATTTTGTGTTTGAGGGTTTTTATGATTAAAATTGCTATTTGTGACGATTCTAAAGATTTCTTGGAGATTTTAAAATATAAGATAGAGCATTGTATAGAAAACGCATTTGAAATGGAATGTGATATTTTTTGCTTTGATAATTTAGCCGAATTTCAAGAGCACATTGAAAACAA
The DNA here is from genome assembly GCA_900539845.1 of uncultured Oscillospiraceae bacterium. Taxonomy (GTDB): domain Bacteria; phylum Bacillota; class Clostridia; order Oscillospirales; family Acutalibacteraceae; genus Eubacterium_R; species Eubacterium_R faecavium. Next base: position 11,083 of record UQDP01000013.1, read on the forward strand.
CATGACAGATATTGTTCTCTTGGATATAATGATTAATGACATAAATGCTATGGACTGGTCGATAGAGCATTTAAAAAATAAATACACACAGATAATTTTTATTACATCTTATCCGCAGTGTGCTTACAATATCTCCGAGTCGAACTGTTGTTACTATCTCATTAAATCAAGAATTGATGATGAAAATCTGACTAAGGCTTTACAGAGAGCATTACAAAAAGCGGTAAAAAAAGAACCCAATCTGACAACCGTCAAACTGGGCAATAAAAATTATACTATTAATTACAATGACATTGTTTATTTAGAAACTTTCAACAATAATATAACAATTCATCTAAATGATCAGGAAGATCTTACAATTTATACAGCACTAAAAGAATATGCAAAAAATCTACCTCCTAATTTTTTAAGATGTCACAAATGCTATATGATTAATATGAATTATGTAGCAAGCTATCAACCTCATAAATTCACGCTTAGAACTGGCGTTTCAATTCCTATTCCGCCTAAAAAATATAAAGCTATAACCAATATTTACAATAACTATCTTAACAATATTTGACGAATAGTGAGGACAAAAATGGGACCTATCATTGACTTAACTACACTTTTCCCTTGGAGAATAATATCTCTTTTGGTACAAACTTTCACTTGTTATATTGTTGCACATAGTCTTTTAAAGGATAAATTTCATCCAACGATAACAATAGGATTAATATGTATTGCAAGAATAATAACATCTGTTCTATTTTTCAACAGCTCAGAATGGAATGCTTTTGGATATCCTGTATTTATGCTTCTCTGTTTCATTATTTTCTTGCTTGTAACAGTTGGCAGTATAGTAAGTAAAATACTTAGCGTCGTGATGTGGACGTGTTCTTATTTTTTATCTACTATCATAATGGCAATTTTGTGCGGAATTGTCTACCAAGGAAAGGATCCTTACGAGATTTTTGGAACAGACAATCCAAATATAGATTACTTATACATGTATTTAATTCATTGCATAATAATTATTATTTCAGGTTTTATTTTTTCTGGATTTTTAAGATTAATAAGAGCAAGAAAAATTCAGACAAACAAAACAAACAAAAGGCTTTTTGCGTACTTAACATTTTTCCCAATTTCACATATATTCGTGGTCGTTTTTGCTTTGTTTATTGCACCATACGATTACCAAAATGTTCCTGATTTTGGGTTAACGATAAACATAATTATATTCATTTTAATGGGGTCTATAATAGTTTTTGATTGTTTTTACCCATTTATTATTGACAGGTTTGAAAAACTCACTATTGAAAATGAGCAAAAAGAAAAAATGCTTATCAAAAATGAGTTAGAATATCAACAAACCAAAATGTTGATAGAAGAAAAGGACGAATTTAGAAAACTAAAACACGATTTTTCAAATCTTCTCTCAACAACAAGAGGATTTATTGAAATAGGAAAGCCTGAAAAAGCCCTCGAAATAATTAATTCCACCCAGAAAGATATTCAGGAAATATCGGGAGTTCCTGTTTGCTCAAATGAAACTGTCAATACAGTACTGTTTATAAAACAGCAACAAGCCGAAAAATCGGATATAAAACTTGAAATTAACATAAATGAAACTGCTTTTCTAAAAGTTGATGATTATTCTATATGCCGAATCATGCATAATATGATTGATAATGCAATAAATGCCACTGTGTTGACAGATGAAAAATATGTAGCCATAGATATTGAAATTAGTGATACTGCTTTTGCTATCAAGTGTAAAAATTCATACAGTAAAACTAAAAAGCAAAATGTCAGTGAAGATCATGGTTATGGAATACACATCATAAAAGAAATTTGCAAGAAATATAATGGATACTATAAGTGTACAAATACAGAAAATATTTATTACTCTAAAGCAAAATTAAGTAATATGAATTTAGCAAATAAACATATATAAATTAAATAAAAACACATGGTTATTTCTATTTAATTTGTAATTTTAAAAATTTTAGACTACCTACAATGTTGTATCGGATTTGTAATTATCATTTGAACTATTACCAATAATGATAGAAAAATAAATAAAACCAAATACAGAGTAGCTTTTTCTGGAAATATTTCTAAAATTTTTGTAATATCTTCATTTACAATTGAAATTCCATTAATGAACTTTATACAACTATAAATTGATATGACAAAAGATATTAAACAGATAGTATTTAAATAAACACCAACAAGCCATAGCCAAAAGTTTTTGTGATATATGGCAAAAGAAAACAACAGTGGAAACAGACTACCACTAAGTCCAACTATAACAATTTTTTCGTATAAATTTTCATTTGACAGGCCACATGTAACAAATGGAAATGGCAGAAGTTGAAATTCATATACTTTTTCTCCCATAAAAATCGTTGCTAATGTATGACCACCCTCATGAAGGAATGGATATAAAAAAAGAGCTGTAAACAGTCCGATTGCTATTATACCGAAAAAGCGAAAACATCTCATAAACTTCAACTCACATTTGCCACTTTTTATATTATTATTTTTAATTAGCGAAAATTTATTAATTATTTTGAAATACAATAATATAAAAGTCAAAAATGCCAGAAGTTAAATGTTATATACAACCATTGTTTTGTTTTCATTTTATATTGAATAAGTGTTAATTAATGTTCTTGTCATCTAGAGTTTATTATGTTAGTTAAGACATTAAACAAGTAAATAGTATTTGATCCGACTATTTATTAAGCAGCCACATGTTGTAACAAATGTGGCTGCTTTAACTTTTAGAAAACTTACTTAATATCTATAATAGCATCTCTATATCTACTTTTAGACATAACAGGTACAAAATCAGATAGTGCCTTAATAAGAAAATGGACAACTTCATCCCAACACTTTTCATCAGAAGGGTTTACATTGCTATCTACCAAAGCTATTCGAGATGCTTTCCCTTTATCTAACCTTTGCCAAATTATAACATAATCTGAAAGTTCTTCTTCAATTTCCTGCTCTGTGAGTTTTCTGTATCTGTCCTCACCGTAAGCAAGACCGAGAGAGCGACCGTTATCGAAGTTACAATGAACTGTTGCTAAATCGTCAACAAATTTCACAGTACCTCTTGTTCCGCTTTCTATGGGCCTGGGATCGTCACCCATACTGAGCAAGACGATTCTCGTACCCTTTGGATAATCTTCTTTTAACTGTTCGGCTATTCTTGACAGCCGTTCAAATTCATTCATAAATTTTCCTCCTTTTTTTATATACACACCGGAAGTTGCGACTCTGTGGATTGCGACATACAGTTTTCCGATGTGTTTCTAATCCGTCTGTCCTTGTTGCTTGCGGTTTAGCTCCTTTCTTCATTAGACTAGACTGACGGAATAGTCCTAATTGTTTTCAAGAAAGTGTAAACCGTATCTTGAAATATATACCGCACCGAGTATCACTATCAGTGAGTCGTTAGAGACAAGGTCTCTTTCACATATATCCGATATTGATATATTGGTGCATTTGGCAGCCATGTCTTCTGCTGTTTTAAACAGAAGATAAGACCTTGTTTTCGCTCCGTTTATGGAGATGTTATCAAAGTCGATATGGTTTGGTTTAATTTTGTATTTGCACTGTTTCCACAAAAACGCATCCGAAGACAGAATAAAAACAGCAGCGAGAAATCTGTTTGAAAGAATATACCCACGATTTATATATTCGCTCACTGTCTTTTCAAAAATGCTCTTGTGAACATCGTTGCGGAAAGCTGATGAAACGAATCTTCTAATCGCTTTCCTTGGATTCTTCGGTATTTGCATCATCTGTTTTTCAAGTGCTGATTCTGTGAAATATTTTGTCATAATGTTTCTTCCTTCCGATAATTTAAAAATGAAAACAAAAAAAGGGCGTGCAATGATTTGTCTTAAATCATTACACGCCCTTGACGCTTGAAGTAAACAGTACAGTCCCAATTTGATATTTAATTGCTAGTTTTGGGTATGAAAAAAGCCTTACAACAGAATTTGTTGTAAGGCTACGTGGCTCCCCAAGTTGGACTCGAACCAACGACCCTGCGGTTAACAGCCGCATGCTCTACCGACTGAGCTATTGAGGATCATATCCATGCCGCTCATGTATCTCGCGTGCTTTAATATAATAGCAAATAATTTTTATGATGTCAACACTTTTTTTGCCGATTTCTCACTTTTATTTTTAAATGATTTATGTTAATATCAAATTATGGAATACGAACACATCATTCACACGATACCGCCTGTATACGACAGGAACAGCCGCGTGCTGATTCTGGGCACACTGCCGTCGCCCAAATCACGGGAAAACAGATTCTTTTACGGCAATGCGCAGAACCGCTTCTGGCGTGTGCTGGCTGCGGTGAGGGACTGTGCCGTGCCGCAGACGATTGCTGAAAAAACGGATTTTCTGCTCAAAAACCGCATTGCGCTGTGGGACACCATAGCACAATGCGATATCATCGGCGCAGCGGACAGCAGCATAAAAAACGCTGTTCCCACAGACCTCAGCATTATTTTGAAAAACGCGGACATAAAAATGATATTCACCACGGGCAAAACGGCATACAGATATTATTGCAGATATCAGCTTGAAAGCACCGGAATCGAGGCGGTGTGCCTGCCCTCGCCAAGCCCTGCGAACGCAAGGATGGGCGCTGAACAGCTGATCGAAGAATATAAGATCATAAACCGTTATCTTTAATGTGAAAAAACCGAACACGGCGCACTTTATATCGCCGCATTTGTTTTTTTCACATTCGGCACGAGAGGGGTAATTTTATGCAGCATGAGATAACAAAAGTGCAGAAACTGCTTGACGAAAACGGCAACATTGCCGAACCCGGCTTTGCCAAAAGGCTTTTGTGGCAGTATGCAAGGGAGGATATTCAAGCGCCTGCGATACGCATTAAGGAATGGGATTATTACTACGTGGGCACGCAGGATCACGGCATATGCCTGACCATTTCGGACGCCGGATATGTGGGAACGGTTTCCGCGTCTATCCTGCGTTTCGGCAAAAATCCCAAACAGATGAACGGCGCGCAGATAAAGCTGTTTCCTATGGGCAAAGTCAACATGCCGCCCACGAGCGAGCGCGGTGACATTCACGCCCGTGCCGGCACTGCGGATTTCACTTTTGAAAACAACGGTGAGGAACGCCGCCTTTACGGCTCTTTTGATCATTACTGCAACACCAAAAAGGCGCTTATTTTTGACATTCGTCTGACGGAGATTCCGCCGGAAAGTATGGTTATCGCAACGCCGTTTGAAAAAGACAAGCATTTTTATTACAATCAAAAGATAAACTGCATGCGTGCCGAGGGATTTTTTGAATATGACGGCACACGCTATGATTTCAACCGTGAAAACGGCGCGCTTGCTACGCTCGACTGGGGCAGGGGTGTGTGGACATATGACAACACCTGGTTGTGGGGCTCCGGGCAGACGGTGCTTGACAGCGGAGATGTTTTCGGATTCAATATCGGCTACGGCTTCGGCGACACGAGCGCCGCAAGCGAAAACATGCTGTTTTTCAACGGAAAGGCGCACAAGCTTGAGGATGTGAGATTCAACATTCCGATGCGCGGCAAAAAATATCTTTACACTGAGCCATGGACCTTTACTTCTTCGGACGGCAGATTCGAGATGGATTTCAAGCCGGTAATAGACAGATATGACCCGATAGACGCGAAGGTCATGTGCATGATCCCGCATCAGGTTTTCGGCAGGATATCCGGCACGGCAATACTGGATGACGGCACAAAGATAAAGATCAAGAACAAAATGGCTTTTGCCGAACGTGTGCACAACAAGTGGTAAAACGCGTGATGAAAAGGAGCAGGACATTTAGTCCTGCTCCTTTTCGTTTTCACCCCGTATTCTTGTAAATGTAATTTTATAGCTGCCGGGCGTGGGGTGATAGATATAAAACAAAAGCTGCCCGATTGCATAGCAAAAGGTCTTGTATTCCCGTTTCTCCAATTCTCCTTTTGCGTCTGTGTGTGTAACGATATACATATTCATTTCCTCCTTAAAATCATTTATCTTTTGGTTATATTTTACTAAAGAATTCCGCGGCATGTATACGCACCTGCGTAAATCTAATGATTTTGTAAAGATTCATTAGGCAGTGTGCCGTTGTTATACCCCAAAATTGTACTTCCGTCAGCACCCCAAATTCGTACTGTGATATAATTTGACAGAAGGTGTTTTTATGACTTACAAAAGACTAAAAGATCTGAGGGAAGACCATGAACTGCTGCAAAGCGATGTGGCAAAAATATTAGACACAACGCAAAAACAATACAGCAGATGGGAAACCGGCGAATTTGAAATACCGTTTCATAACGTTATAAAACTGGCAAAATATTATAATGTAACAATAGACTTTATTGCGGAATTGACCGACACACCATCTAAATTACCTAAAAAATAAATTAGATATATCAAACGCTCCCTTTTCGGAAATAAAAAGGGAGCGTTTTTACCATACGGCGCGGCAACCGGGCGCAGGCATAATATATAAATGTATCAAAATTATTAAAATGTGGTAACATAAATTGCATAATCTGCGCACATATGGTATAATTGTGAAAAATTGTGTGCATATATAGTTCATTTTATGTTTTTCACGCTTTTTCGTCAAGCAAAGAGGAAATATGATCATTTACGATATTACGCCGGATCTGTTTGAAACAGATCTGTATCCCGGCGACCCTGAACCGTTCCTTGAAGCGTATAAACGCATGGAGGACGGCAGTGAATACAATCTTTCCGGCATATCCATGTGCCTGCACACGGGCGCGCATATTGACGCGCCGCTCCACTTTTTTGAGGACGGCGAGAGTGTGGACAGGCTGGCTGTTTCCAAATTCACCGGCAGATGCGTGGTTGCCGAGGCAAGCGGACCCGTGACAGCAGACTGGGTGGAGAAAAATCTGCCGTGGGACTGCAAGCGGCTTATTATAAAATGCCGCTCAAACGGGTATCTTATGGATAACGCCGTTTCGGAGCTGTGCAGGTTTGGCCTTGAGCTTGTGGGGATCGACGCGCCGTCTGTTGCGCCGCCGGAGAATGAGGGCAGTGTGCACAGAGAGCTTTTAAACAACAACATCGCGATCTTAGAGGGAATAGATCTAACAAATGTCGGCGCCGGCGAATATTTTTTGTTTGCCGCGCCTATCAAAATAGGAGGTGCCGAAGCGGCACCGTGCAGAGCCTTGCTTATAAAAGGCATTATTGCAACGGAAGCTGAGTTATGAAAGCGTTTTTTAAAAAGTGGCTTGCGCCTATAAAATTTAAACGGCTTTTTGACATCATCGCGTCTTTTCTTGCGCTTATAATCCTTTCACCGCTTTTTCTGATCATATGCGTGATCAATCTTTTCACGCCGGATACAAAAGTGTTTTTCAGCCATGAAAGGCGCGGCAGAAAGGGAAAGCCGTTTACGATATATAAATTTCAGACTATGAAAAACAACACGCCGAACTGCGCCACGGGCGAGCTTGAAAACCCGGAGCAGTATATAACAAAGCTGGGCAAGTTTTTAAGGAAAACGAGCCTTGACGAGCTTCCGCAGCTTTGGAACATACTGAAAGGCGACATGAGCTTTGTGGGACCGCGGCCGCTGATAACGAGCGAAACAAGGGCGCACAGACTGCGCCTGGAATACGGTGTTTACCGTTTCAGACCCGGACTTACCGGGCTTGCGCAGGTTAGAGGAAGAGACAGCATATCGCTTATGCAGAAAATGAAATACGACAAAGAATACTGCGATAACTGGAGTATCCGCGGCGATATAAAGATACTGCTTGAATCCGTTAAGGTGTGCATAAAGCAGGAGGGCTTTCACGAGGGTATCTACCACCGCAGATAGGCCGGCGCCTCATCGGTGCATCAATTTTGATAAACTGTAATTTTTATTGAAGAGAGTTATGAGAATGGACAGAAATTTTATTGACGGATATCTTGAATGGCAGTCTGACCCTGAAATAACGGGAGTAAACAAGCTGCCGCCGCATGCAACGCTTATGCCCTACGCAAGCTTTGACGAGGCAAAGACATGCGAGCGCTACAAATCCTCCTGCTGCAAGCTTTTGAACGGCAAGTGGAAATTCAAGCTCTATAAAAATTACGCGTATAAGCCCACCGATTTCGCGCAGCCGCATTATGACGCGCACAACTGGGACAGTATTCATGTGCCCGGTTCGTGGACCATGCAGGGATATGACAGAAATCAATACTGCAATGTTCGCTACCCGTGGGAGGGCAGCGAGGACATATGCCCGCCCGGCGCGCCCACAAAAAACAACCCTGTGGGCTGCTATCTTAAGAAGATCCATATAAACAAAACGCTGCTTTCAAAGCGGGTGGTACTCTGCTTTGAGGGCGTGGAATCCGCTTTCTATCTTTACGTAAACGGCGAAAGAGTGGGATACAGCGAATCCACCTTTAACAGAAGCGAGTTCGATATTTCGCGCCATCTGGTTGAAGGCTCAAATGTTATCGGCGTGGAAGTCTACCGCTGGTGCACCGGCAGCTGGCTTGAATGCCAGGATATGTGGCGCATGGCAGGCATATTCAGAGATGTTTATATCTACACAACCGAGCGTGAATATATCCGCGATTTCATCATCAGTGCAGAGCCCAGCGAAACGCTTTCGGACGGTTATTTTGACGTGCTTGTAAAGACGAACGGCGCTTATGAAGGACTTTCGATAGACGTTAGTATTCTTGATAAAGACGGAATCACCGTTGCGATAGACAGCCGCTACGCCGAGGAGGACAATGTTACTCCCCTGCGCGCGATCGTTACGGGAGCAAAGCTGTGGAGCGCGGAAAGCCCCAATCTTTATACGCTTGTGCTGACGCTGAAAAACAACGGCATACCGATCGAGTATATAAGCGCAAAATTCGGCTTCAGAAGAATTGAAATTAAAGACGGAATCATCCGAATCAACGGCAAGCGGATCGTTTTCAAGGGCACGAACCGCCATGAATTCGACTGTGAGCGCGGCAGATATATGACCGAGGAGACCATGCTTACGGATATCCGCCTAATGAAGCAGAACAACATAAACGCCGTGCGCACCTCTCACTACCCCAACTGCCCGCGCTGGCTGGAGCTGTGCGACGAATACGGTCTTTATGTTATAGATGAAAATAATATGGAAACGCACGGCACGAACCGCTCCAAGATTATCGGCTGCCCGCAGATCCCCGATTCACGCCCCGAATGGGAAAAGGCGTGTATGGACAGGCTAAAGTCGCTTTATAACAGGGACAAGAACCATTCCTGCGTTGTGTGCTGGAGTCTCGGAAACGAAAGTTTGGGCGGCGAAACGCCGAAAAAGATGTATAAATGGATAAAAGAGGCAGACCCCAGCCGTTTCGTTCATTTTGAGTGTGACAGAGACCCGAACGAAAAAGAGCTTTCCGATGTCCAGTCAAAAATGTACGCCAAGCCGTGGGAGTGCGAGGAATACGCCGTAACGCAGAGGGACGGCAGACCGTATATCCTTTGCGAGTACACGCATGCGATGGGAAACTCCTGCGGTTCGACCGATGAATACACAAAACTGTGGGACAAATATCCCTGCCTGCAAGGCGGATTTGTTTGGGACTGGGTTGATCAGGCGATAAAGACCACCGATGAAAACGGCGTCCAATACCTTGCGTACGGCGGCGATTTCGGCGAGAATCCGCATGACGGTCATTTCTGCGGAAACGGACTTTTATTTGCGGACAGAAAACCGACCCCGAAGCTTTATGAAATTAAAAAGCTTTATCAGAATGTTGATTTCAGAGCGATAGACGCGGAAAAAGGCATTATTGAGATCAAAAACAAGTTTCTGTTTACAAACCTCAGCGAATTTGAGCTGTACTGGAGGCAGTGCTCGGACAAGGGCGTGCTCAGGGACGGCACGCTTGACATCAGCGTTGCGCCCGAAAGCAAAGCCGTTATAGACCTTGAACTGAACAGGATAACCACCACGGAGTGCTATCTGGAGCTGGAACTGCGTGCGAAAGAGGATACACAGTGGTGCGCCGCGGGGCACATCGTTGCCGAGGAGCAGTTTGTTATCAACGAGTTTGAAAACACGTATGACGAGCTTGAAACGGGCGACGAGCTTGTTGTGGCGGACACCTACGGTTCGCTTAGGATACTTACCGAAGATATTAACATTCGCTTTGAGCGCAGAGAGAGAAATCAGCTGTATTCCATCAAAATCGGGGGCGAGGAGCTGCTCGCCGCACCTGTCAGGCTGAATTTCTGGCGCGCGCTTACGGATAACGACAGAGGCTCCCGCACCGGCTCAAGGCTCGGCTGCTGGAGAGACGCAGGCGACACGCCGGGAATATACAATAACACCAAATTTTCAATAGAGGGTTACAAGATCCTTGAAAACGGCAAAAAGGTTGTTGTTACCTGCGGCGCGGTCATCTGCACCCAGCCGGAATCAAAGGCAACCATAATTTACACAATCACCTCAAAGGGAATAGAAGTGGACTTACAGTTCCGCCCCCACGAAGCGCTGCCGGAAGTGCCGGAGGTATCTATGCTGTTTGAACTGCCCGGGGATTTTGAAAGCGTATCCTATCTGGGCGCAGGACCTTTTGAGAATTATACAGACAGAAACAACGCCGCCAAGATAGGACTTTACAGCAGCACGGTGGACGAGATGTATACCGATTATCTGAAGCCGCAGGAATGCGGCAACAGAACGGGCGTACGCTACGCAACGCTTGTGGGCAGCAGAAAGACCTTTACCGTTGTGGCGGAGCCTGTTATGGAAATGAATGTTTCACGCTGGCTGCCCAAAGAACTTGAAGCAGCGTCTCACAAAAAAGATCTGCCGGAAAGCAGCAAGACGGTTTTGCGCGTGATTGCAAGGCAGCAGGGCGTGGGCGGATACGATAGCTGGGGCGCCCTTTGCAATGAGAAATATATAAATAAAACGGGAAAGCCCTACCGCCTTAAATTCCAAATAAGATTTTGAAACACAATTTTATATGTGTAAAAACAAATATAACAATTCCGTAAGATAACGATTAAGAAAAAGAAAATCGCTTGACTTTTCAGGGCAAAGGTATTATATTTTAATACACATATTTAAGTTAAAGTTTAATAATTATATAATAAATATTTAGTTTTGAGGTAATAGCAATGAGATCTCTGAAAGAAACCGCAATGACAATGGCGGTCAAGCAGGCTGTTAAGTACGCGCGCAAGGATTTCAACAAGAACGCGCCTAAAATTCTTTCGCTTCTGGAAGCGGCAGACATCAAAAAAGTTAACCGCTCCACCTATGCAGGTCTTCACAAGGTTATGGACGACCCGGACAACAACTGGATGAGATTCGCAAAATCTCTTGCCTGCGACACCAATGAAGAAGTGCTGATGAAGCTGATACCGCCGATGATGAACGTGGCGATAAACAGCTATTCCATAAGAATGGCAAGCATAGAAAAATACGGCTGTAATGTGCCGTGGGCTATTCTTATGGACCCGACAGCGGCCTGCAACCTGAAGTGCATAGGCTGCTGGGCTGCCGAATACGGTCACACGAGCCAGCTTTCCTATGATGATCTTGCAAGGATTATTCAGCAGGGCAAGGAGCTCGGCACATTTATGTACCTTTACACAGGCGGCGAGCCGACTATGCGCAGAAAGGACCTTATGCGCCTTTGCCGCGAGAATCCCGACTGCATATTTATGTCTTTCACAAACGGTACGCTTATTGACGACAGCTTTGCCGACGAGATCGGCGAGGTGGGCAATTTCCTGCCGGCGTTTTCAATAGAGGGCTATGAAGAGGAAAACGATTACCGCCGCGGCGAGGGCACATTCCAAAAATGCACTGCGGCGATGAAGAGACTGAAAGACAGGGGTATCCCGTTCGGCGCTTCCCTCTGCTACACAAGCAAAAACACCGATCTGCTCTCCTCCGATGAATATATGGATTGGCTGATCGATCAGGGTGTTAAATTTGCATGGTTCTTTACATATATGCCAACGGGCAACGGTGCGGTAACTGAACTTATGGTAAGCCCCGAACAGCGCGCAACGATGTATAAAAAAATGCACGAGTGGAGACATACAAAGCCCATTTTTGCTCTTGATTTCTGGAATGACGGCGAATATGTTCAGGGCTGTATCGCAGGCGGCAGACATTATTTCCACATCAATTCCAACGGAGACTGCGAGCCGTGCGCTTTTGTTCACTATTCCAATGTCAACATCAAGGAGTGCTCGGTGCTTGACGCACTGAAGAGTCCGCTCTTTATGGAATACAAGCGCAATCAGCCGTTCAACAACAACATGCTTCGCCCCTGCCCCGTACTTGACAACCCCGGCGCGATCAGCAAAATGGTTGCTAAAACAGGCGCATACTCAACGGAAATGGTTCATCCCGAATCGGCAAATGAACTGTTTGACAAGACCATTGCCGCGGCAAAGGCTTGGAAAGTAAAAGCCGACGAGCTTTTCGACCGTGACGAGTATATCCGAAAGCATGTTAAGGACGAAAACATGTATAACTATGAAAAATCCGATGATGAAAGGGATTTCTCAGAGTTTGAAAAGACCGAGATTCCGCAGGATACCGATGCAGCGGCAAACGCGGAATAAAGAATAAAAAAATGGCAAAACAAGGGCGTGTCGTAAGATGCGCCCATATTTGTGTTACGGATATTTTATAGAAAGTAAAGGGTGATTTGATGCTTTTCGGCAAAAAAGACGGCGGATATGAGTTTATAATAGCAGGGCTGGGAAATCCGGGCGCAAAATATGAAATGACACGCCATAATGCAGGATTTCTTGCGCTTGAGCTTCTGGCAAGGGAAAACGATTTTGATATAAAAAAGCTGAAATTCCATTCGCTGGTTCAGGATTTCAGCGGATTCGGCAAAAGATGCCTGCTGATGAAGCCGCAGACCTTTATGAACAATTCGGGCGAAGCCGTGAGCGAAGCGGCAAGATTTTATAAGATACCGCCGGAAAGAATTCTCATTATTTCAGACGATACTTCCCTTGACGTGGGCAAAATAAGGATCAGGAGAAAAGGCTCTGCCGGCGGGCATAACGGCCTTAAAAGCATCATCGAGCATCTCGGCAGCGAGGAATTTCCCCGCGTTAAGATCGGAGTCGGCAAAAAGCCGAACGCTTATATGGATCTTGCGGACTGGGTGCTGGGCACATTCCCGAAAGAGCAGCAGCCGGAGCTGAAAAAAGCGCTTGAAAACACCGGCGACGCGCTGCGCCTTATCGTAAACGGGCAAACAGAAAAAGCAATGAATCTATACAACTGATTTTGGTAAGAGAGTAAAATATGTCTTGTTTCTCAAAAATTTTTGAAAAAAACGGCGAGTTTTTGAAGCTTGCGAACGCCGCCGGTGCGGCAGGCGCAACAGGAATTTCGGACGCTGTAAAGCCGCCGCTGATACATTCTTTCATGCAGGTGAAAGGGCAAAAAGCGCTTGTGATCATGCCCGATGAGGCTTCTGCCGTGCGCATGAGCGAAAATCTGGGCGCAGTTCAGGCAGGCGTGCTTTTTTACCCATCACGCGAATTTACTTTCCAGCAGGTTGCAGGCGTATCACGCGATTTTGAGCATATCCGGCTTGGGGTTCTCTCCAAAATACTGGCGAATGAATACACCGCAGTGGTGTGCTCCGTGAATGCCGCCTGCCAGTTCACCATGCCTCCGAACGAGCTTTCAAAGCGCACGGTCACGATCAGATCGGGAGATATGACAGACCCGTATGAGCTTGCCCAAAAACTTGTTTACGCCGGATACAGCAGATACGAACAGGTTGACGGCACATCGCAGTTTGCCGTACGCGGCGGCATCATCGATATTTTCCCTCCCGGTTTCAGCGAGCCTGTCAGGCTTGAATTCTGGGGAGATACGGTGGATACGATCTCCTCCTTTGACCCGGCAACGCAGAGGCGGACAGGCAAGCTTTCCGAGATTGAGATCATTCCGGCGACCGAGGTGCTTTTTGAATCAAACGAAGCATTTCAGAAAAGCCTTGAAAAGCTTGCCGCATCGCTCAAAGGCAAAGCGATCAAGGCGCGCGAAGGTCTGCTTTCCGACGCAGATGGTCTTAAAAACGGTGTTTCGCCTGCCTGCTGCGACAAATATATGCCGCTGGCATATCAGTCAAACGGTATTTTTGATTATTTTAAGGGAATTCTGATTGTGTGCGAGAGCGCGAAAGTGAAAGAGCGCGCGCAGAATTCCGTTAAGCTGATGAATGAACAGGTAAAATATTACCTTGAGGACGGCGTTTTATGCAAGGGGCTGGATAAATTCAGCCTTGATTTTGAAGAACTGAGAGCCGTTTATGAAAAAAACGGAGCAATCTATCTGGATTCGCTTCCGCGTGGATCTTTTGACACACCCGTTTCCTGCCTTGCAAATTTCTCCGTACAGAGCTTTAACGCCTGGAGCGGAAAAATAAGCGAACTGAAAGAGGATATCGAACCGCTTGTAAACAAGGGCTGCACCGTTTGCGTTATGGCAGGCACTTCCAGAAGCGCCAAAGCGCTTGCAAACGACCTGGTTGACGACGGAATCCACACCGTTTTCACCGAAAGCTGGCCCCTTGAATTCCAAAAAGGCGCTGTGAATGTGACCACAGGTACGCTCGGCGCAGGATTCAGGCTTGCACAGGACGGTTTTGCGCTGATTACACATACAAAATCTCATCTTCAAAAAAAGAAAAGAAGAAAAACAAACTCCAAAAACGCTTTTCATTCGCTGGATGAGCTTACGGTGGGCGACTATATCGTTCACAATGTGCACGGCATAGGCGTTTTTGCGGGAATACAGGCGCTTGAGATAAACAATGTAAAAAAGGATTACATCAAGATCGACTACGCCAAGGGTGACGCGCTTTACGTGCCCGTTACGCAGCTTGACCTTGTTTCAAAATATATCGGACCCGGTGAGAACAGCAATGTAAAAATAAACCGCCTGGGCGGAAGCGAGTGGAAAAAGGCAAAAGCAAAGGTGCGCCAGTCCGTTAAGGATATGGCAAAGGAGCTTATCGCCCTTTACGCGAAACGAATGAGCACAAAGGGATATGCCTTTTCACCAGACACCGATCTGCAGCGTGATTTTGAAACGCGTTTCGCGTATGACGAGACCGACGACCAGCTTCGCTGCACCGAGGAGATCAAGCAGGATATGGAGCGGCCCGTTCCGATGGAGCGTTTGCTCTGCGGCGACGTCGGCTTCGGCAAAACAGAAGTGGCGCTCAGGGCAGCGTTCAAATGCATAGCCGAGGGCAAGCAGTGCGCCCTGCTGGTACCCACAACGGTGCTTGCGATGCAGCACTTCAACACAGCAAGGGAGAGGATGGAGCCTTTCCCTGTATCTGTTGAAATGCTGTCCCGCTTTGTTTCACCACAGAAACAGCGCGAGGTGAGAAAAGGGCTTGAAAACGGCAGCGTGGACTTCCTGATAGGCACGCACAGAATGATCAGCAAGGATATCAAATTCCATGATCTCGGTCTGCTGATTGTTGACGAAGAACAGCGTTTCGGCGTTGCGCAAAAGGAAAAGCTGAAACAGAAATTTCCGCGTGTTGATGTGCTGACGCTTTCCGCCACACCCATTCCGAGAACGCTGAACATGGCGCTCAGCGGCATAAGGGATATGAGTGTTATTGAAGAGGCGCCGGCGGACCGCTATCCCGTGCAGACCTATGTTATGGAATACGATTTCGGCATACTTTCCGAAGCTATGGAACGCGAGCTTGCGCGCGGCGGTCAGTGCTATTACCTGCACAATAATATAGATACGATAGACCACACGGCGGTCAGAATCAAAAAAACCCTGCCCGACGCAAATGTGGGTGTTGCCCACGGCAGAATGACGCAGGAGGAGCTTTCGGACGTGTGGGCGCAGGTGGTAAACGGGGAGATAGACATTCTTGTGTGCACCACGATTATAGAAACGGGAATAGACGTATCCAATGTGAACACGCTGATCATCGAAAACGCAGACAGGCTCGGTCTTGCCCAGCTTCACCAGATCAGAGGCAGGGTCGGCAGAAGCGCGCGCCGGGCTTTCGCGTATTTTACATTCACAAGGGGCAAGGAGCTTTCCGACATTGCGCAGAAACGCCTTGAGGCGATAAGAGAGTACACGGAATTCGGATCGGGCTTTAAGATCGCCATGCGCGATCTGGAGATTCGCGGCGCAGGCTCCATTCTGGGCAGCAGGCAGCACGGCCATATGGAAGCGGTCGGCTACGATATGTATCTTAAACTGCTCGGCGACGCCGTTGCGGAGGAAAAAGGCGAGCTGAAAGAGGGCGAGGAAGAACCGGAATGCCTTATCGACCTGCCGATCGAAGCGCATATACCCGAAAGCTATATTGAATCCACTGCGCAGAGACTCTCCATGTATAAGCGGATCGCGGCAGTGCGTACCGACGCGGACGCAAACGATGTGCTTGACGAGCTTCGCGACCGATTCGGCAACCCGCCTGCGGCAATCAGCGGACTGATTGAGATCTCTTTGCTCAGAAATTCGGCGGTATCGGCCGGCGTCTATGAGATCTCACAGCGTAACGGCTCCATACTTCTTTATATGAATGAGCCGGATGTGCGCTACGCTGTTGAGCTGAACAAAACCATGAAAGGGCGCGTCATGCTCTCTGCCTCCAAAAAGCCGTATATTGCGGTCAAACTCGGGCAGGAGAGCGCGCTTGAAACCGTAAGAGACAGCATCGCCATTATTGCAACCGTTAAAAATCAAAAAAATGAATAAAGAAAAACACCTCAGGGCATACTGCTTTTGAGGTGTTTTTTATGTCTTCAAATTCCAAATCCAAAAATTCGGGCAAAAATCTGAAAGCGCTTTTTACGGTGGTATGCGTTTCAATTATCGCCCTTGGCGTTATCGTATATTTCTCCACAAGGGGTGCCGATGATGTAAACGAGCCAACCACCATCGCGGACACCACCGCCGTGCAGAGAGCCGTGACCGTTGAGGAGAGCACAACAAAAGCCACCACTGCCGCTCCCACAACAGAAAGCACGACCGAAGAAGAAAGTACTTCCATGCCGCAGAGCGATACGAATACCCCATACAAAAGCTTTTATGAATATCCTGTCAGCGAAGCCGTGCTTCAGGGATATTCCGAAGAGCTTGTGAAAAACGATACCATGGGTGATTACAGAAGCCATACGGCAGTTGATTTCCGCGGAGAGGCAGGCGCCAGTATTGCTGCAATAAATGACGGCGTTGTGCTGGATGTTTACAACGACGCCATGCTGGGCATGGTTGTGGAGATAGACCACGGCGGCAAGCTTGTTGCAAGATACTGCGGGCTGGACAGTGTAAGCGTAACGGCAGGCGGCAGCGTAACGCAGGGGCAGGAAATCGGCACGCTCGGCGCAGTTCCGTTTGAATCGGGACTCGAAAGTCACCTGCATTTTGAAACCAAGCTTGACGGCGCATATGTTGACCCGCTTTCGGTTATGGGCAAGACCGAATAAGAGCGGCTTGAAGTCTTGCGGCGTTTTTTGAACCGGCAAGATAAATTCAGCCGCACATGAATCCCTTTCAGAATCGAATAAGCAAAAATACCGTCCCCTGTTTGGCGCGTCAGCGTCTTGCCGGGGACGGATTTTTATATGTTTCAGTCAGAAGCCGATTCGCTCATCGTATCATACGGATACCAGAATTCATCATTCCTGTACGGATTCTCACGTTGTTTAAGATCATACCAAATCTGCGGATATTTGGGACTGCTGTTTTCATACGCCGCCGAAGTATCCACCGATGCGTTTTCGCCGTCTCTCACCATTCTTGCAAGAATAACGATGCGGCAGTCCGCTCTGTAATTTCTTGTATCCACCTCTCGTGTGCAGGTGGAAAGCGTGAGGAACTTATCGCTGCTGTTCACATCAACTCCCGTGTAATAGATGGTGCGTTTGTCCACCTCTGCCATATAGCCGTCAAAATTTATTCCGCCCATATCCGGGTAAACATAATTAAATACATATCCGTTATCCTCATCGGCAGACGCGGTTGTGATAAAGACCGCAAAGATCTTCCACTTGTGCATTTGCGTGCGTGTGTTGTATTCAATAACGGGGTGCTCTCGGTAATAATCAATATCGGAATACTGCGGAAGCTCCGAAAAAACCGTGTCGTCAAGCCAGTTATGGCCGTGGATAACCGTGTTTGTATAGCCGAGATCGGGGTCGCTCAGATAATCCATAAATATTGTGCCGCGCGATTCGTATTCCTTATCAAAATTATGGGTAAGATAATATTCATTATCGTCCGCCTGCACAACGGGATAGTCAACATTCGTGCCGTCTATTGTTATCCAGCCCACAAAATCGTTGTTTTTATTGTAGTATTCCTGATACTTTGCCGGCACAGTCGTGGGTTCGCCGGAAACAGTTTCGCTCTGCATCTGCGGCTCGGGCTCTTCTTTCAAATAATTTGTATAAACAAAGTACGCGCCCACAGCAACGGCGGCAGCTATCAGGATGATCAGCAACGAGATCCATACTTTTTTCTTTTTCAAAACAAATACCTCTTCCGTGTCTCCGTTTATCAGATGATATATTCCTTCTCCTCAAGGAGCCGTCTTTTTTCATCCCACAGCTTTTTTGAAAGGTCCACATAATATGTGTGGGGATTTTCAAAACGCTTGACTTCGTCCCACAGGGTGCCGATCTGACGGCGGCAGTATGCCTGTATATCCTTGAGATCGGGCAGATCATAAACCGGCTCGCCGTTTTTGAAGATCTGCACCTGAAGATCACGGACGGTGAAATCCGTCAGCGTTTTTGTTTTCCATACGGCATTCTGGTCAAATATCGTGTGGGGCTTGCTTTCGTCTATCACTTCGTCACGCAGGCAAAGCTCGTCAGCCAGCGCCTTTCCCTCACTGTCATAAAATCTGTAAAGGCGCTTGAAATGCGGATTTGTAATCTTCGCCGTGTTTTCGCTTATCTTGATTTTGGGAATGATATTTCCGTCTTCGTCCTCCACAGCCGCAAGCTTGTATACGCCGCCGAAAACAGGCGAGCTTTTTGCCGTTATAAGGCGCTCACCCACGCCGAAGGTGTCTATCTTGGCGCCCTGCATCATCAGATCTCTGATAAGATATTCATCCAGCGCGTTTGAAGCCGTGATCTTGCAGGCGGTAAGACCTGCCTCGTCAAGCATCTTGCGCGCTTTTTTTGAAAGATAGGAAATATCGCCGGAGTCAAGACGGATAGCGAAATCCGTTATTCCCTGCGGCAAAAGCACATTTTTAAACGCCTTTATGGCGTTCGGCACGCCGCTTTTAAGCGTGTTGTACGTATCAACAAGCAGTGTGGCGCTGTGGGGATAAAGCTTACAGTAAGTCTCAAACGCCTCATACTCGGAATCAAACATCTGCACCCAAGAATGCGCCATTGTTCCGCCTGCCGGCACGCCGTAAAGCTCGTCTGAAAGCGTACAGGCTGTACCTGCGCAGCCGCCTATATACGCAGCTCTCGCGCCAATGACCGCGCCGTCCGCACCCTGCGCGCGGCGGGAGCCGAATTCAAGCACCGCCCTGCCCTGCGCGGCACGCACGATTCGGTTTGCCTTTGTTGCGATCAGCGACTGATGGTTGATCTGAAGCAAAAGATAGGTTTCAATAAGCTGCGCCTGAATCGCCGGCGCGCGCACGGTCAGCACCGGCTCATAGGGAAAAACAGGCGTTCCCTCCGGAACGGCATATATATCGCCCGTAAATCTGAAATCCTCAAGATAACGCAGAAAATCCTCGTCAAAAAGATTTTTTGCGCGCAGAAAATCTATATCTTCCTTTGTGAAACGCAGGTCGCGGATATATTCAACGATCTGCTCCAGTCCGGCGGCGATTGCGAATCCGCCGCCGTCCGGCACGGTGCGGAAAAACACATCAAAATACGCAGTCCTGTTGTGTAATCCTTTTTTAAAATAACCGCCGGCCATCGTAAGCTCATAAAAATCACAAAGCATAGTTAAGTTTCTGTTTTCCATCAGATATTCTCCCTGTTCTTTACCTCGATCTGCAGCGAGTCCATAACGGAAAGCGCCGCAAAATTCAGGCTGTCATCATTTGATGCGGTGCACAGCGCGTCAACATAGATCTCCGTTTCAGGCTGCGCCGTTTTGGCAAGCACGGCGTTTGAGATTACGCAAATGTTGGAAACTACGCCGCAAAGCTCAATACTTTTGTATTCGTTCTTTTTTAAATATTCATACAGCGCGTCGGAGCCGTAGGTGCTTTTTTCAAAGTAAAGATCTTTCTCGTCGGCGTAGTTCGCGACCTCACCGTAAAGGCAGTGACCGTCCGTGCCTTTGATGCAGTGCTCTACAGGCAGGAAACGCCCCTCGCGCGTTTTCAGATAATCCTCGCCGTGTGTGTCCAGCGTGAAAATGATTTCATCGCCGTTTTTTCTGTATTCATCTATTTTAGACGCGATATTCTTTTCAAGCCCGCGCGCCTTTTCAAAGCCGAGCGAACCGCTCACAAAATCATTCTGGTAATCCACAACGATCAAACAGCGCCTCATAGGCAGAATCATCTCCCGGTTTTTTATTCATATATTATAATACCCCTTAACACGCAGGATTTCAAGCACGGCGGCGCAAGCGTAATAAAAAGTTTTAATTTGCGCGGCTCGGCCGTCTACACCAGCAGCCTGAAGCGTTTTGCACCGTTTTTAATTTTATAAACGCTGTTTCCTTGACAAATCTCTGCTTATATATTAAAATATACACCGCAAAGGCATGTTATTGCAGGGATGCGTTTTTTGCAAGAGGGCGACCAAAGCAGTTAAAAAAAGCGTTAATCAATATACAACAGAATATCGAGGTGTAACTCAGTTTGGCTAGAGTGCCTGCTTTGGGAGCAGGATGCCGCAGGTTCAAGTCCTGTCACCTCGACCACGTCGTCGCGGACTTCATATCGTTCGCGGCGGCTTTTTTATTTGTGAAAACAGCCACCTCTCACTCACTCCGTCGCTCCTCCTTTCCGCAAAGCGGCACGCTCGCGCCGCCTACTCGCTTGCAAGCGCGCTTGCCACGGCTCCGGCTCGCTGCCACCGCTTTGCGGTTTGTTGGTCTTTTTCTTTTGCCGGAAGCTGTTTAAAGGATTTCGAGCTGCGGCTGTTTTAACTTTTGACATTCAGACAAATGGCTCAGGCGAACCGGGCGCAAAACAACAAGCTTCCACGCCGCTGCATTATATAACACTGATGGTTATATGTTCGCCGTTTTCGCCGTCTATGCTGATAACTTCCTTTTCGGTAAATTCGGCGGAATTGACAGTTGCGGAGATCTGTTCCGCAATATCCTTGCCGAGACCGAATGCGCCGCCGATCTTCACGCCTAAGTTGACCAATCCGAAAGGTATGTTTATACTCGTCTTTTTTCCGTTCGGCTGCTCAACCGTAATATTCAGTTTTTTGTTTGCGCTTTTGTTTTCCATGCTTTGTGCTGCTGTTTTTGAACAAATCTGACCTGTGTCATTTCTGAGAAGTTCATCAACTGTTACCCCAAACAGATCAGCGATCTTTGTGAGCAATGAGATATCGGGGCAGGAGTTTTCATTCTCCCATTTTGAAACCGCCTGCGCCGAAACGCCGAGCGCTTTTGCAAGATCTTCCTGCGTCATATTCCTTTCCTTTCTTAAAGCAGAAATGTTTTTACCGATATTCAAATTGCTCACCTCTGTTTTTTCTGACTGCCATTTGTTAAACAATGTAACCACTCCTTTTTAATTTGGTAAGTTCATTGTATAATCCTGCAGCCTCTGCTTTCAATGATCTGTCGGTTGTTCAACTGGATGATTGGTTGAATCTCCTCTCAACCATTGGTTGTTTTCTTTTTTATGATAGCACAACCGCCCGTTTAGCGCAAATTCCTTTTGTTTGCCTGCAAAAAAGCGCTTATAACTTTAGCTTTTTCATTTTCCTTGAAGTGGGGAGGGTTTAATGATATAATAAATTGAAAGAATTTTTTATAAATATTCACACGGTAACGGGGGTTGCTATGGAAAGATTTATTGACTACATTGAAAGATCGCTGCCGGACAGACCGGGCGATCAGATCCTTTATCAATTCAAAAGAGAGATACTTGACGAGATGAAAGAGCTTGACGGCACGGTCAAGGCGCGCGGACTGAAAGACAAAAAGGTGCGTGAAGACCTGATCATCAGCGAGTATTCTAATCTGCCTGCGAAGTATGCCACGTTTTACGCGAAAAAGACTGAAAAGCAGCGCACAAAACATGGATTTATCGTAAACGCGATAGGCTCGGCCGCGTTCATTTTGCTTTTGCTCATAGCTTTTCTGGCGGTCAGCTTTATGTCTCAGAATTGGGCGCACACATGGGTGATCATGGTAGACGGCATTCTGATCTGGATAGACTATCTGCTCCTGCTGGGGATCGTTAAACTGACCTCGATGCGCCATGTGTTTCACTATATTGCGCGCATCATGCTGGCAATAGTGGTAATGGTCTTTTTCGTTGCCGTTTTTCTGGTGTGCATGGCTGTTTTGCACCTGCCGAACAGCTGGATTATCGTAATAGGCGGAGTTGCAGGCATTTTCGCTGCGGACAGTATTTATATAACGGTTACCAAGTCTCCGCTGGCCGTTATTTTCTACCTTGCCTATATTCCGGCTTTTAGTGCAATGGCTTACATCATATTCGGCGCCGCGGGCATACTGCCGTGGTCGCCGGGCTGGATCATGATCCCGCTTTCGCTGCTGATTGACATTGCAGTCATCGCAGCGCTCGTAATAAGAAACAAAAAGATCTCCCGGGAGGTGGCTGCGCATTGGAACGAAGACTAAACGCCGAACTATGGGATAAAATGCACTATCTTTTCCGTGATTTCAATGACCGTATGGTGCATGTTGAGCTGAGATACGATTTTGAAATAGATATCGAGGCGCTCAAGACCGTGCTCATCTGCTTTTTTGAGAAAGCGCCGGTGTTGCACTCCTCTTTTACCGATAATCATGTGCGCCCGTACTGGACGGTTCAAGACTATAAAATAGATGACGTTCTGACGGTTAAAAATGTTTCCGCAGAGGAACTGGACGGCGAGATTGACGCTTTTCTGACCCAGTGCATACCGCCCGAAGCGCCGCTTCAGATGAAAGTGGCGGTGTTCAGATACGAAGGCAAGACCGTGCTGTGCATCGTTGAAAACCACATGTGCATGGACGGCGGCGATTTCAAATACTTTATGAACGCCCTGTGCAAAAACTATAATGATTATGTTAGCGGCAAGGCAAGCCCGATCGACCTTAAAACGGGCACGCGTTCTTATGAATCGGTATACGGGGATTTTTCGCCTGCCGAAAAACACATGGCGAAAAATCTTTACCGCAACATCAACGCAAAGGATGACCATGCGTTTCCCCTGACGCCCGATAATATACGCGACCGATCGTTCATCGCACGCCGCACGCTGCCTGCCGATCTGTTCGACCCTATCAAGTCCGCCGGCAAGGCGCACGGCGCAACGATCAACGACATGCTTACGGCGGCGTATTTTCACAGTGTTTACGAGCTTGCCGGATTTGACCGAAACGACGCCGTTTCCATTTCCTGCGCCATAGACCTGCGCAGACATATCAAAGACAGTGAGGATCTCGGACTGACAAACCAGACCGCATGGATGCAGTGCCGTGTTCCGCGCTGCGGCAAAGATGTTTTTGAAACACTCGCCTTTACCGTTCAAAGCGTAAATCAATTCAAAAGCGATCACTTTATAGGTCTGCACGGACTGCCGCTGCTTTCGCTGGGCTATAAGATCCTGCCCCATGCAGCGTCTGAGGAGATCGTAAAAATAGGATATTCCAATCCGCTTATGGCGATGAGCAACATAGGCATACTTGATGAAAAGAAGCTTGCGCTTGACGGCAATGAGCCGACAGGCGGCTTTATGAGCGGCGCGGTGAAATACAAGCCTTACGCGCTTTTGTCCGTGACCACGCTGCGAAAAGAGATAACCTTTTCTATGTGTGTTCGCGGCAATGACGAGGACCGCAAAATCGTTGCGCGTTTCTTTGACCTGCTTGAAAAAAATATAGGTCTGCTAATCGGAAAACCGTAATGATATGAAAACGCCCTCCCGGCTGAATTCCGAAAGGGTGATCGTAAAGGACAAGGAGCAATGCCCTCAGCGCTGCGTTTGCATCTTCTTCAAAGGAATCAACCCTCCCAAGTTTTTGACTTGAGAGGGTTTGCTGCTTTTAAAATGTTCAACATAAATAACACTTCCTTGTTTACATATCTTTCCTGCTATCTTCATATCTTTTCATTTCACAAACAGAAACAGCTCTGCCGCAGGACGGGCAATAGTGCTTTTTTAAATAAGTAAAAAAGGATTATCCAATATATATTTTACTCCGCCTTTCATTTGCGCACCCTTTCCTGTTTTATCTCCTAAACAACGGAATTACTATTTCAATTCAAAGCTTTGTGAAACGGAGGTCTGCCTCTCCTCTGAGGCATATGTAATGTTCAGCGAGGATTGATCCTTTGAAAACGCTCCCTCAACAGCAGACAGGTCATAAAGACTCGTCTCGGAAAAATCCGGGTGAAATTCTTTATAGAAATCTTCTTTTTCAAAAATATCCCGAACGATCAGCGTGGTGTTTTGTGATGAATCATTTTGGGAACTTCCTATATAGGCAACAAGATCATCGGATGTGCAGACAACATAATAAAACGCATCGGAAAAAAGATTGTTTTCCGTGTCATAATATACGTGGCGCGTAAGTCCCGATCCCATTCCCTCGCTTATATCAACCGTGCTTTCATCTGCCATTGTGATTGACAGCGGTCTGTCCGTACTTTCCGAAAGCACCACATTGCCTGACTCATCATATATCTTATAATGCACTTCTGACGGCGGGGTTCCTTCGGAAACGCTGAAATATTTGCCGGATTGAATCAGCTGCCCTCGCTCTCCCGCGGACGAGCAGCCTGTTATCAGACAGGCAGCGGCAATGAGCAATATACATAAAAAGTTTTTCATTTTATTTTCTCCTGATTTATTTATGCCGATAAAACATTCTATCTAAATGCAGCAACCCATTCGCTTCTCTTTTTGCAAGGTTTGCAAATTGGCAAGCCACACTTCATCATCCAATGCTTTGGCGCATTTAAGACAAATATCATAGGCGTAATTGAATGAATTTACATCCGAATAGCGTTTTAATCTGTCAAAAACACAAAATGCTCCCGGCCAGTTTAGATCTTGCAGCCATCTGAATAAATCAATCAAGTAAGGGCTTAACTCTTCATCTTTTCTTTTGGCTAATATTTGGGCACAGTTATCCCAAACATTTTTATTATACCGTTTATTGCAAGGCTGCAAAAACACATTTATGCTTTGGACTTCTTGCGCCATTCTTATTCCCTGCAATTGCTCCTTTTCACTTTTATTCCAATCGATTAATTCCATAATATAATCAATATCAACCAATTCCGCACCTCCTCACAGTGCGAGATATGCATTTCAAAAGGACTGATTGAATAGTGCATTTCACCAAATCAGCACACGGCGTATCATTTCTTTTTGGGGCGTTTTGTGTTCATTGTGGAGCCGAGCAGGATGGTGGAATCGCCGAATTTATTTCTTATGGCGTCCACAGCCGCGTCCACCTTATGCTTCTTATCACTGTTTTCGGCGGAAGAACCGAACAGGGAAAGCTGCTCGCCGCTGTCCCTTGTGAGATCGGAAAGTGAAACGCCGAGCAGGCGCAGCGGTGTTTTCGTGTTCCACAGTTCGGCAAAAAGCGATTTCACCACGGAATAGATATCCTGCGTGATATCCGTGGGGCTGTCCAGCCGGCGCTGGTGAGATCGGTTTTTAAAATGATTATCCCTGATCGTAACGGAAATATTATAAGCCCTCAAGCCGTCCGCGCGCATACGGGACGCCGCGGCATCCGTAAGCGAAAGCAGCAGCCTGTTTGCCGTGTTCCTATCGGTTACATTTTCCTCAACGGTTATGGAATGACCGTAGCTTTTGACCTCGCGCGGCGAATCGTCAACGGACGAATCGTCTATGCCGTTGGCGAAATTATGCATCTGCTCGCCTGCTTTATTTCCTACGGTTGCTTTCAGCGTATTTATATCGGCATGCGCAAGATCACCTATTGTTTTTATATAGAGCTTTTCCAGCTTCTGTGCAGACGCTTTGCCCAGAAACAGCAGATCCCTGACGGGAAGCGGCCACATTTTGCACTCTATTTCGTTTGAAAACAGGGTGTGCACCTTGTCCGGCTTTTCAAAATCGCTTGCCGTTTTCGCCAGCAGCTTATTGGAGCCGATCCCTACGTTAACGGTAAAGCCAAGCTCTTTTTTTATTCTGTTCTTTATCTCATAAGCGGTTGCAATGATATCGGGATAGACCTGCTCCATGCCGCTCATATCCAAAAAGCACTCGTCTATTGAAAACTTTTCAAGGCAGGGCGTATATTCCCGGCAGATATCCATAAACTGCCGTGAAAATTTGGAATACAGCTTAAAATCCGGCGGAGCGGTTAAAAGATTCGGGCATTTTCGCAGCGCCATGGAAAGCGGTTCGCCTGTTTTAATATCATATTTTTTTGCCGGAACGGATTTTGCCAGCACAACGCTTGTGCGTTTATCGGGATCTCCGCTAATAACGGCAGGCACAAGGCGAAGATCGCTTTTCCCCTCTTTCACCCGCTGAACGGAGGTCCAGGAAAGGAACGCACTGTTTACATCTATATGAAAAACGATTCTTTTTGCCAACGCGCGCACCTCCTGATCTGATTTTACCATATTACAAATGCAAGCGCAACGGAAAACACAGCAAAAGAGCGGTTCACTTGTTAGGGCATTTTATTTAAAATTTTATTGTATATTTCTTTTCCTTATGATATTATAATACTGTATTATTATAATCAGCTAAGGAGAACAGACATGAAAAACACGGAAAAATCACTTGACGCGCTTGTTGCGCTTTGCAAGGGCAGGGGCTTTGTGTACCCCGGCTCGGAGATATACGGCGGCCTTGCCAACACATGGGATTACGGTCCGCTCGGAGTGGAGCTTAAAAACAATATCAAAAACGCATGGCGCAAAAAATTCGTGCAGGAAAACAAATACAACGTGGGGCTTGACTCCGCTATTCTTATGAATCCGCAGACATGGGTGGCAAGCGGCCATCTGGGCGGATTTTCAGACCCGCTTATGGACTGCTGCGAATGTAAGACGCGCCACAGGGCAGACGACCTTATTGAAAATTTTGACGGCACGAATGTTGCCGGCTGGTCCAACGAGGAAATGAGCGCCTACATCAAAGAGCACAATATTCCCTGCCCGAACTGCGGCGCGCACAATTTTACCGACATCCGCCAGTTCAACCTGATGTTTAAGACCTTTCAGGGCGTTACCGAGGACACGAAAGACGAGATCTATCTGCGCCCCGAAACCGCGCAGGGCATTTTCGTAAACTTCGCGAATATCCAGAGAACAACAAGAAAAAAGGTTCCTTTCGGCGTTGCGCAGGTGGGCAAATCTTTCAGAAACGAGATAACGCCCGGCAAATTTATTTTCCGCGTGCGTGAATTTGAGCAGATGGAGCTTGAATTCTTCTGCAAGCCCGGCACAGACCTTGAGTGGTTTGATTACTGGCGTTCTTTCTGCCGTGACTTCCTTTACTCGCTCAACATCAGCAAGGAAAACCTGCGCCTGAGGGATCATGAAAAAGAGGAGCTTTCCTTCTATTCAAAAGCCACAACAGACTTTGAATATCTCTTCCCGTTCGGCTGGGGCGAGCTTTGGGGCATTGCGGACAGAACCGATTACGACCTTACGCAGCACATCAAGACGAGCGGCAAGAACCTGGAATATTTCGACCAGGAAACGAACGAAAAATATGTGCCGTATGTCATCGAGCCGTCGCTCGGTGTGGAAAGGCTTTTCCTTGCCGTTCTCACCGAGGCATATGACGAAGAGATCATTGACGAGGCAAAGAATGATAAAAGAGTGGTTCTCCGCTTCCATCCCGCGCTTGCGCCTTTCAAAGCGGCAGTGCTTCCGCTCTCCAAAAAGCTGAGCGAGCAGGCAGGCGAAGTGTTTGAGACACTCTCAAAGAAATTCAGCGTTGATTATGACGACGCAGGCTCCATCGGCAAGCGTTACCGCCGCCAGGACGAGATCGGCACGCCTTTCTGCATAACATATGATTTTGACTCGGTTGAGGACGGCTGTGTAACCGTGCGTGACAGAGATACCATGCAGCAGGTGCGCATTCCGATAGCCGAGCTTGAAAAATTCATAGACGAAAAGCTTGCTTTTTAAAGGAATAAATATCCAACCGAATGACCTGCTTTAATACGGAAAGGTTGCGTGACTTTTTATGTATCTTGACAGAGGGCTGATTAAGCAACAGGCCCGAACGCTTATCAGAGACAGAGTGATGAAGCTTTTTCTTGTGAGCTTCATTGTTTCGATGTGCTTAGGCGCAATAAATATAGTATATAATGTATATTCCTCTTATGAACTGTATGACAACGGTTATTATAACAATTTTGACGATTATTACAACTTTGATGATTATTACAATTTTGATAATAACGGCGAAAATACGAATGATTACAATTATTTTGATGATTTCGGCACCGAAAACGGGGATTCCTACGACTACAAAAACGATTTCTATAATTTCGGCGCCCAAATCCCGGTTAAAGCGCAGTCCGGTTCCTTTGTACAGGTAACTTTGAATCTCAACGCTTTTTTCTGGATCAGCGCCGTTATCACCACTCTGCTTGCACCGCTCGGTCTTGCCTTAGCCTATTTTTACGTTGAGTTTGTTACAGGCAAGGAATATGAATTCGGCGCGGGTCTGAAATCCGTATTCAAAAACGCTTTTCAGGTCACCTATTTAAAGAAGATCGGCGCATATCTGCTTCAGAGAATCATTTTGACTCTTTTACTGTGCCTGTTTATCGTGCCGGGGATCATATTCGGCTACAGCTCCTATTTTACATATGAGATCATGTGCGAATACCCGGATATTTCGCCTTGGCAGGCAATCCAGCTGAGCAAAAAGATGGTACGCGGTCACCGCACGGAGCTTTTTGTGCTGGATCTGAGCTTTATTCCGTGGCTGTTTCTCTGCGTTTTCATCTTTCCGCTGATATACGTTATTCCGTACATGTCCACCACAAAGGCGCTGTATTACGAAAACTTTAAAATGCGCGCGCTTCAGACCGGCGTTATGACTGAGGACGATTTTCTTTCAGACACACAAAGAATGAACAAATACATGTCGGGCTCAGCCGGTTACGGCGCTTACAATCAGAATCCGCCTTACACAAACACTTATACCCAGACCCCGCCGCAGGGCACAGGCAACCCATACGGCAATCCATACGGCAACCCGTATAACGCCCCGGGTACCGGCTATGGGCAGAATCCGCAGTATCACACTCCGCAGCAGGGTTATCAGAACGGCGGCACTTATGGATATTACGGCAATACGCAGCCATATCAGAACGGTGCGCAGCCTTATAACACGCAGCCGGCAGACCCGGTATACAAACCGACATATTTTACTCCCGAAACGCCGCAGCAACAGCCGGCATATTATAACCCCGACATTCAGCAGCCGCAAAACAGCGCAGAGCCTAAGGATATTTTTTCAAACATGGCAAATGACACAACGCAGCAGGGCGGCGTTCAGCCAAGCGACGCGGGTGCCGCGCAGCAGCCGCAGGTTTCAGTAACCGAAAGCGAACCGCTTGAGCCTGTGCAGCCGCAGTTCGCAGAACCGCAGGAACCTGTTGAAAACTATGTTGAGCCGCAGGAACCGGTTGACGCGAACAGCACGGCAGAATCCGCAAACGAAAAGAATACATCCGAAGAATAAATATCAGCAAACCGTGAAAACAGCCAAACGCGCATTTTCGTTTGGCTGTTTTGTTATATTGGCAATGTTTGGGGCTTCAGGCTCTGCGGTCGCTGTTCCTGCACGTGAAAATAGAAGTAAGATTCTCTTTAACAGTGCATATTTATATGTTCGTTTTTACCAAGTTATTCCAAATTTTAACGAGTTTATAGATTTAACAATTTAATATGTTAAAACTGCGTAAAGAATATTGCGCAATTGTCAAATTTCTGTTAAAATTAAGTGAAATATTCATTTTTGAAGGGAGTCTTTTTATGGCTGACCAAAAAAACGGCGGCAAAACATTCATGAAGTTCTCTGAGATCATCACTTACGGTATAGGTCTCTTCGGCGTAGCCCTCCTTACCGGCTGGATGCCGGACTATACCGCCACTTTCTTTGCGGACTTCGCCTTTAAAGGCAAAGGATTTGACAGCGGCGTGATGTCAAACGCCATCTCTACCGTTTTTCTTGTTGCGGGTATCGTGGGAGCGGTATGTGAACTTGTAATAGGATATCTGGTAGACAGAACAAGAACGAAATTCGGCAAGGTTAAGCCTTGGGTCGGCTTCGGCGTTGTGCCGCTTGCCGTTATCGCAATGCTCGTGTTCGTTGCGCCCAATGTCGGCTCGCAGACCATGGCGATTGCGTGGATGTTTATCGTATACAGTCTTTACACCGCAGTGTCCTGTGCGGTTGAAAGCCCGTCAAACTGCTTCGGCTCTTTGTGCTCGCCCAACCCGAGCGAGCGTTCCACCGCAATCTCTATTTCCTCTTTCCTGCGTGCGGTAGGGCAGAGCGGCGGAATGGTTGTTGTTATGGCGGTAGGCGCCGTAATGAAAGAGCTTATGGGGCAGCAGCAGTTTAAAAACGCCGAGGGCCAGGGTATAGACCTTATCATCTCTACCGGCATCTGCTGTTTGGGTCTTATCCTTTTTGTTATGATCTTTTTTGTAAACAACAAGGAGCGTGTTCCGTTCACGCAGGAAAAGGTAAGTATCAAGGATTCGCTCAAGGTGGTATTCGGCAATAAGAATCTGCTTATGGTATCGCTCACGAAGCTTGCCGGATTCGGCAGAGGCGTTTACGGTACAGTTTCGCTTTACATAGCCATCTACCTGCTCGGCTCCAAGGATCTGAAGCTTGCCCTGCTTCTGCCTATGGGCATCGGCACGGCGGTGGGAACGCTGCTTGTCAACTTTGTTCTGAAGAAATTTTCAACAAAAACCACCTTTATTCTTTTCTGTGTTTACGGCGCTTCCTCACTTGCGATACTTTACATCGTTTCAAGCTCCGTAGGCTTCAACAGCGCGCTCATCGTGCCTTTCCTCATCATCAATTTCTTCTGCGGCATACAGCACGGCAACACCAACACCACACCGAACATTATGATAGCGGACTGCGTGGACGAGATCGAATACAAGACCGGCAAAAGGCAGGACGGCATTGCATACGCCGGATACGGTCTTTTCTCAAAAATATCCTCCGCGTTCACAAAGGGTCTCGGTCCCTGGCTTCTTTATACATGGTCTCAGTACCAGATCTCGCAGGATCCCAATGTTGCGTACGCGGCGCAGACGGATTCCACACTGAACCGTATGCTCATGATCTATACGATCATTCCGGCAATCTTTGTTGTGCTTCAGATGATACCGATCTTCTTCTACGATAACGTGGGCAAGAAGAAGGAAATAATCACGCAGGCGCTGAAAGAGAGAAGAGCCGCAGCGGCTGCCGAAAACGGCGAAACGGCTGACGAAGCACAGGCGCAGGCAGAATAAGGAGGTGCGTGATATGGCAAAAACAGAAAACAAAAAAGGCTTTCCATACAAGCTTTACGCCGTTATCGCGTTCTTCGCGGTTGCGGCAATACTTGCAACGCTCACCGGCGTTGCCTTTCAGCAGAAATATATAGCGTTTTACCCGGAAAAAACAGCGCTCAATTATGCCGACACGATCGTGCAGCGCGGAGACGGTTACAACGCTTATACCTATACGCTTTCCTCAAAGAGTGAAAAGTACGGCGATTTCATCCGTATCTATTATATGTATCCGCTGATCTATCCCGAATACGAAGTGGGTATGGACAGCAAAGTGTTTAAAAAAATGCAAAAGGACAAGAACGGATACAATAACGATAAATATAAATCCGACGCAACGGAAAATGACGACGGCACGCTTGCCGGTCGGCTGGCGGACGCCATGTATCCCTATTATGTAGAGCTTGTTAAGACCTACGGCTGGGACGATTACGATTCCATCTATTCAAATTACTTTCCGCGTCTTGTTCAGGAGCGCAAGGCCATTTTCGGCGATGAGTACCTTGACGACGAGGTGATGTTCACGGCATTTGAAGCCAATGTATCCGCATACGGCAACGCCGTAACGGGCACGGAAGAGGTCATCGGCGAGGACGGGAAGACCGTTGTGCAGGAAAAAACCGTCGGTCTTTATCAGGAGATGTACGGCGAGGATTACGAGATTACCTCCACGGTTACAGACAGTGCCGATGTTGCGGATCTTGACGCTTATAAGGCGGCGATGAACGCGCAGATACTGGAGACCTACGAAGTTTCGCCGGAGGATATTTCCGCAGCGAAAACGGTCACCGTTCAGTCCGCTTTGCAGGACGGCACAATAATTTCAACGCTTGAAGTATATGTTGTGCAGATCGGCAACACATGGTATGTTGACAATACAAACACCGTTACAAACGGTATCTATACCTCCCTCCAATCCGGCATAACAGCTTGACAGACAACACAAAAAACCGGCTCTCCGTTCTTGGAAAGCCGGTTTTTTTTATTGATTTATTTATCTCCGGGGCCTGTTACATAATACCATTCAATGACATCGCCGTCCGAAAGCGTGCATTTTGACGCGGCTTTCATAACTGTTTCGCCGTTTACACGGTACATCCAACCGCTTGAACCGCCGCAGTCAAAGGTCTTAAGCCCGCCGATTCCCTGAATATATGACTTGCTCTGATATTCGAGCGAAACGCCGTTTTCAGCGCATACTGCCGACAGCACATCAAAAACCGTTTCCCCCTGCGCCGCCGTATATTTCGTGCTTCGCAGGATATAACCGCTCTGCGGCACATCTGCGCCCTTATCAAGCGCGTTTTTGCAGGTTACGGAAATGGTGACGGTTATCCTGCCGTTTTCGGATTGCTGTTCCTCTGCGGCATTATTTTTTTGCGGCTCTGCCTGACCCTGCTGTGCCGTGGAGGAACCGCCGGAAGTGGTTTCCTTGCTTCGCGTTGTGCCGTTTCCGGCGTTTTCAGTATTATCTTTTTCATCTGTGCCGCTTTCGCGTTCAGCGGCGCTGTTATCCTCATGACTGCCGGTTTCCTTCTGCGCTTCGCTTTCTGCGGATACTTCGGCGCTGTCCGCTGTTGTCTGCGTTTCACGGTTCAGCGCGGGAAGAATCCCGTCCGCCGCGTTGGCGGCAAAGATACCGCCGCACACGCATAAAACGGTGAGCAGAATAATAATGATCTTGTTTTTATTCATACTGGCATTATACTAAAAAACGAAGCGTTTGACAACCGCTTTATTTAAGGTTATAATTTTGGAGTGCCGAGGGGAAAGAGCCGTCTTTTCCGCGGGGAACGCGGTGAAAAGCCGCGGCAGCTCACTCTACCGTAAGCAACACGAAATCCAGATGCCACTCTTTTGATATAAGGGGAAGGCGGAAAGTAGGTTTAAGTGCGAGCCGGGATATCCGTTTGAGGCACAAATAAATATAACGGTGAGGTTATGACTATGAAAAAATTTACGGCGGCGCTTTTATGTGTAATGCTTGTTATCTGCACATCGGTAACGGCATTCGGCGCAACAAAAAACGATGTGAAAGAAAAAACGGAAACTGCCGTTACTTTTGCGTTTGACGGCAACTACAACAAACAGGGCTACGATGTTACGGCTTCCAAGAATTTTTATATACTTGTGAGCACGGGCGCAGACGTGCGTGCTTATGCCGATGCTTATTTCGCTTCTGTTGAAACCGCGGCGAAAAGCGGAACGCTTGCGGACGTGGGCACA
This sequence comes from uncultured Oscillospiraceae bacterium, assembly GCA_900539845.1. Lineage (GTDB taxonomy): Bacteria > Bacillota > Clostridia > Oscillospirales > Acutalibacteraceae > Eubacterium_R > Eubacterium_R faecavium. The sequence goes on from UQDP01000013.1 coordinate 45,078, forward strand.
GTGGGGCTTGCAATCAGCATTGCGGATATGCTGGGCAGAGATGCGCGCGACATCAACGGTGTTGACCTTGTGGAAATCCTTCAAAACACGCCTGTTGAAAACAACGGCGGCACACCTTATAACTATGCCTATGCGATAGAAGCGGCGCACAACCACGCGCTTGATGCGACCGAAACAGCGCTGTACGAAAAGCTGCTCTCTTATTACAAAATGGGTGAGGGCACGGATTTCTGGGGCGGTTACGGCACTTCGCCCGATGATCTCGGAATGTTCCTTGTTGCGCTTTCCTTTAACGCTTCGAAGTATGAAAATTATATAAACGACGCGGTTCGTATTCTTGAGACCTTTTACACTGCCGACGGGTATTCAAATTACGGCGCCAACGCCGACTCAACGGCTCTTGCGCTCGCGGCGTATTCCGCTCTGGACAGCAAAGAAAAGGCGGATTTCGTATATGACCTGCTTATAAACAAGTTTTACAGCGCCGAAACCGGCGGTTTTATATCGGATTATGACGAATATTACGCAACAGCCGACGCGCTGTTTGCCTTTAAATACTATCTGCCGCTTGCGGACAACAATAAAGATGAGAATGAGAGCACGACCGCTCCCGAAAGCACCGTAAAAGCAGACGAAACGACCGCAGCGCAAAACAGAGACACGGGCAAAACTTCACCCGATACCGGGGCAGCCGGAATAACCGCGGCGGCTGTTTGCGCGGCAATCTCACTCTGCGCGGTTACATCACTCAAAAAGAAAAGTAAATAACCGCATAAAATAAAAACGGAGCGATGCTGACCGCATCGCTCTCCTGCGATCTACTGTTTGGCAAACACATTTATTTTCTGCGGCTTTGTTCACAGACAAAAAGGACTGCGCCTGTAAAACAGGTGCAGTCCTAAATTTTTTAACGGTGTTGTTTCAGCAAAATGTGTTCCCCCGACACACTGAGGGACTGTCGAGAAATCGAGGTGGATTTCGTTTTTCGCGAGCGGGTGCCGTACGACGGTACTGCCCCCGAGCGAAAGGCGGAAAGCGCAAATGCCGCACGTCTGTGCGGCATTTTTATAGTGTGTTTTAATTAAACAGCAAACAAAAAGATAAAAGCTTTCAGTTATTTGAATTGTATATTTTTATCAAAATTCCGCTTGCGCGTTCCAACCGACTTTATCGACAGTCCTTAATTTTTAACGGTGTTCCTTTTTCTTTTTCTCTTTATAACGCAGGGCGCGCAGCGCATTCGCAACGGCTATCAGACAAACGCCCACATCGCCGAAAACAGCAAGCCACATTGCGCTTTCGCCGAAGATGCCGAGCGCGCTGCCGATAATGATAAGCACCTTAACAGCAATGCTGAAAATAATATTCTCGTGCACGATCGTCATCGTTTTCTTTGCTATTCTGCGCGCAACAGGGATCTTTGAAAGACTGTCACCCATAATGACAACATCCGCCGCCTCAATTGCAACATCGGAACCGATGCCGCCCATGGCAACGCCTATATCCGCCTGCGCAAGCACGGGAGCGTCGTTGATGCCGTCACCTGTATAAAGCACGGTCTCAGCGCCTTTTTCTTTTATTTCCCTTACTTTATCTACTTTTTCATTGGGCAGAAGCTTTGAATAATACTCATTGATGCCTGCCTTGCCTGCAATATCAGCCGCGATATCCGGCTTATCCCCCGTGAGCATAACGGTTTTCTTTACACCGAGCGCATACAGCTCGCTTACAGCTTCCTTGCTGTCCGTCTTGATCACATCGGCAAACACGATATCACCGAGGAACTCCTCGTCACTGCAGAGATAGATCGCCGTGCCGACAAGCTTTGTTTCTTTAAAAGCAACGCCCACCTTTTTCATAAGCTTTTCATTGCCGGCATAATAGCGCTTTCCGTTCACAACGGCTGAAACACCCATTCCGGCGTAATTTTTTGCGTCCGTAACCTCAAGACCGTCCGCAAACTGACCGAAAGCAAGACTTACGGATTTTGCGATGGGGTGTGTTGAATATTTTTCGCACGCCGCTATGATGCCGAGCAGCTCACGGTGCTCCTTTTTATCCTCACAGTGGCAATTTACACATTCGCAGTTTACATATTCAAACTTGCCGCTTGTGATGGTTCCTGTTTTATCAAAAACGGCAACGTCAAATTTTGAAAGCATTTCAAGATAGTTGCTGCCCTTGATCAAAACGCCCTGCTTTGAGCTTGCGCCCAGACCGCTGAAAAAGCCCAGCGGAATGGATATAACGATTGCGCACGGGCAGGAAACGACCAGCGCGGAAAGACCTCTGTAAGCCCAGTCCTTCCACTCGCCGCCGAAGAAAAGCGGCGGTACAACGATGATAAGCAGCGCAACAAGACACACAATAGGCGTATAAATCCTTGCGAAACGCGTTATAAATTTCTCTGCGTGGCTCTTTTTTGCGTCCGCGTCCTCTATCATATCCAGAATCCTTGCAACGGTCGAATCCTTGTATGCCTTACTTGCCCGCACCTTGAGCATTCCGTCCACATTGATTGAGCCTGAAAGGATATCATCTCCGGCGCCCAGCGAAACCGGGATACTCTCACCCGTCAGCGCCGCCATATCAACCTCTGCGCTGCCGCTTTCAATAACGCCGTCCAGTTCCACCTTTTCGCCGGGATTTACAACGAACAGCTCGCCCTGTTTGATCTTTTCGGGATCTTCATCCACAAGCTTTCCGTCTCGTTCCACATGCACCTTCTGCGGCGCGGAGCGGATCATATCCGTAATGGATTTTCGGCTTTTGCCCACTGCAAGATCCTGTAAAAACTCACCTATGGAATAAAGTATGACAACGGCGCAGCCCTCTGAATATTCGCCCAGAATAAACGCGCCGATAGAGGCGATCGCCATTAGGAAATTTTCGTTGAAAATGTTGCCGTGGAATATCCCTTCTACCGCCTCTTTCAGAATGTTGAAGCCCACAATGAGATAGGAAGCCGCAAAAAGGATCAGCGGAACATAAAACGGCAGCTGAGTAAGCTCATTGACAAGATAGCCGGCTATAAAAAGCGCGATGCCGACGCCCATTTTTATGCCGAACTGTTTTTTGTTTACCTCGCCGCCATGGGAATGATCGTGACCGCAGCCGCAGCCGTCGTCATGATGATCATGACCGCAGGCGCAGGCTTCGCCATGATGGTGATGCTCATGATTTTCTGACATAGTTTCCTCCTATTCCTCGGTATGCTCGATACCGCAGTTAATAATTGTTTTAACATGATCGTCGGAAAGTGAATAAACCATCTGTTTTCCGTCTCTTTTATACTTAACAAGATGATTTTGCTTTAAAATGCGAAGCTGGTGGGAGACCGCCGTTTGCGAAACGCCCGTGAGCTCGGTTATTTCGGTTACATTCAGTTCTTTTTCAAACAGGGAACACATGATCTTGAGCCTTGTTGAATCAGAAAAGATCTTGAAAAGATCGGCAAGGTCATACACCATTTCCTCATCAAGCATATTCAGACCTCCTTAACTATTTATATGAACATCTGTTCATATGTTCATTATATTGCTGTCATATTCGTTTGTCAACACTTTTTTAATAAAAATCCGCCGTTTTTAAAATATATTGACAAAACGCTGCGGCAGTCATATAATAACATTACAAAATATTTTCAGGGCGGGGCGAAATTCCCCACCGGCAGTAAAAGGCTGAGTCGCCTTAAAGTCTGCGAACCGCGCGAGCGGCTGAATCGGTGAGATTCCGATACCGACGGTCAAAGTCCGGATGAGAGAAAATGTTTGTTAAACTATATAATGATTCTATTATATATCCGTTTTAAACATTTGCGCCCCGATATAGCAATATATCGGGGTTTCTCTTTTGCCCTTGGGCGAACGCCCGAAAGGAGAAAGCAATATGGAAAAAGGCTCAAAAACACTTACCAGAAAGATTACAATCTCCGCCATGCTGGCGGCAATCGGCGTTATCCTTCAGTTTTTCGAAATATCGATACCTGTTGTTCCGAATTTCATAAAGCTCGATTTTTCCGACCTGCCCGGGTTTATAGGAGCATTTGTGTGCGGTCCGCTCGCGGGCGTGATGATTACGCTGATCAGAAACGTAATACATATTCTTTTCGGCTCAAGCGGCGGCATCGGCGAGCTTTCAAATTTTCTTTTAAGCGCTTCTTTTGTGCTCACGGCCGGGCTGATTTATAAAAAAATGCCCTCGCTCAAAGGCGTGCTGATCGGCGGTATCGCAGGCGCCGTTATTATGGGCGCAGTGTCTTTCCCCGTGAATCACTTTATCATTTATCCGCTTTATTATACCGTTATGGGTATGCCGAAAGAAGCCATCCTCGGAATGTATCAGGCAATCCGCCCGTCAACGGATTCCATAGCGGAAGCGCTACTCGTTTTCAATGTGCCTTTCACTATTGTTAAAGGGCTTATTTCCGTTGCGTTTACTTCGGTTATATATAAACCTCTGGAAAAAATCATAAAAAGAATGTAACGAACCCGATCTGTATCTCTGGCGGAGCGATGCCCACATCGCTCCGTTTTTTTATGAATAAAAAAGTCTGTTTTATTCCCAAACAGTTGTAGTTTATTTCATTTTGAATTAAAATCCAACTTTCAAAAATAACTTATGTTATAATCAGCTGGGAGGCAAAAAAATGAGATATACGAAAAGATTAAAAAATCTAAGAATAGATAATGATCTGGCACAGAAAGATGTGGCTAATATTCTTAATATCAGTCAAAGCACTTATTCACAATATGAAAGAGGCAAATATATGTTGCCTTTAGAAACTTTAAAAAATCTCTGCATTTTTTATAATGTTTCGGCAGATTATATTTTGGGCTTTACGGATGAACCGAAGGCACTGCCGAAAAAATAAAAAGCTGCGGTTCTTATGCGATATTTAGGGAAAACTATACAAAAACAAAGCGCCCGATTTGTGCTCTTTCTATAATAAAATGAAAATTGTGAGCTATAAAGAATTGCTATTTTCAGACCTTTGCAGTATAATAACATAGCAGGGATTTCCAAAAGGAAATTCAAATAAATAACAGGAGATAATAAATATGCCACTTGTTACCACAAAAGAGATGTTTCAGAAGGCGTATGAGGGCGGTTACGCTATCGGCGCTTTCAACGTAAACAATATGGAGATCGTGCAGGGCATCACCCGCGCTGCCAAAAAGCTTGACGCACCCGTTATTCTTCAGTGCTCCGCAGGCGCGCGCAAATACGCTTCTCACGGCTATCTTGTTGCCATGGTTAAGGCAGCGGCAGAGGAAACAGGACTTCCCATTGCGCTTCATCTTGACCACGGTCCGAATTTTGAGACCTGCAAGGACTGCATTGACGGCGGTTTCACTTCGGTTATGATCGACGGTTCTTCCCTTCCTTTTGAAGAAAACATTGCCGTTACCAAAAAGGTTGTTGAATACGCGCACGCACATGGCGTTGTTGTTGAGGGCGAGCTCGGAACCCTTGCCGGCGTTGAGGATGACGTTCAGGTTTCCGCTGAGGACGCTTTCTATACCAGCCCCGACGAGGCATGCGAATTTGTTGAAAAAACAGGCGTTGACTCACTTGCCATCGCCATCGGCACTTCTCACGGCGCTTACAAATTCAAGCCGGGTCAGAAGCCTGAGCTTAAGTTTGACATTCTTCAGGAGATCGGCGAAAGAATGCCCGGCTTCCCGATTGTCCTTCACGGCGCTTCTTCCGTTAATCAGGAGCACATCAAGATGATCAATCAATACGGCGGCGAGATGCCGGACGCGATCGGCATTCCCGAGGATATGCTCAGAAAAGCGGCTTCCATGGCAGTGTGCAAGATCAATGTTGACTCCGATATCAGAATCGCAATGACAGCGGCTCTCAGAAAGCACCTTTCCGAGAATCCCACGCAGTTTGACCCGCGCCAGTATCTTACTCCGGCAAGAGACCTTATTGAAGAAGTTGTTGCCCACAAGATCGAAGTTGTTTTCGGCTCAAACGGCAAAGCGTAAGTTTAAATTTTCCAAAAATTCCCGCTTCTTAAAGGAGCGGGATTTTTTTATGATTGCTAAAAATATAATGGATTAACAAGATTTTATTCTTTTACGTTTTTGCGCTCTGCAAATAATAGTATTGCACGGTTTCGTGTAATTTTTTTAATTTGAGGAGATAAAAATGAAAAAGAAAACACAGAACATTATGAAAGGTCTCGGCGTGGCAATGGCAGTCGGCTCCGTTATAGCCGGCGCAAGCGCAACGATGGGCTCAAACAGCAGAAAAACAAAGAAAACGATGCAGAAAGCGGTCAATTCCGTTTCTCATTTTGTTGACACCGTTTCGGGGATGATGTAACAAAAAAGGGGCTGTCTCAGAAAAAACTGAGACAGCCTGTTTTTTATGTATTCAATCCAAAACATATTTTGTTTTTTTGATCTGCTGGTCTTTTATTTCCGAAATACGGGAAGAAAAATCAAAGCCGAAGGCCACGCCGTTTTCAAAAAGATCAAGAAGCGGCAGAAGCACAAAAAGCCGTTCGTTCATGCGCGCATGCGGCACAATGAGATTTGGTGTTCTGATGATCTTATCCTCTGCCAGCAGCAGATCGGCGTCAATAATACGAGGCCCGTTTTTAAAACTGCGCACCCTGCCCAGACCGCATTCCACGCCGAGACAAAGACCGAGCATCTCGTGCGGATTGAGATCACTTTCGGCAAGCACGCAGCAGTTATAAAAATCCTGCTGATTGGCGTAACCGACGGGCGAGGTCTCGTAAACTGCGGATTTTTTGATGATTTGTGTGCCGGGAGCAAGCTCAAACGCTTTTATACATTCGTTAAGATTTTTAAGTCTGTCCCCGATATTCGTGCCGAGTCCCAAAACATATTTCATAAGCTTAATCCCTGCTTCTGACTATATTTACAGCCATATAATCAAAATCCGCCTTTACGGGCGCCTGCGGCTTTTTAAGCGTGATCTCCACGGTAAAGACCGCCGGATATTCCTCTAAGATCGCCTGCGCTGTTACCTGAGCGCATCGTTCAAGCAGATCATATTTTTTTTCACAGAACACGCGGCGCACGGTTTTAACTACCTTTGCGTAGGAAACCGTGTCCTCCACATGATCGCTGCTGCAGGCTTTGTTCATATTCACATGCAGCACGATATCAAAAATAAAATCCTGCCCCTGCTCCTTTTCCTCCGGGTTTACACCGTGATACGCAAAGAGCTTAAGCCCTTTAATAATGATCTTATCCATTATTCTTTATTTTTTACAACAACTGCCGTGCCGGTTGCCGATACCATCAGCATGCCGCCGTTTCCGAGTGTTTCATAATCAATATCCACGCCGACAACGGCATTTGCGCCCAGCTGCTGCGCGCGCATCTCCATTTCACGGATTGCACTGTCTCTTGCTTTAACAAGCTCGTCTTCATAGCCCTCTGATCTGCCGCCGACTATATTTCTGATGGACGCGCCGAAATCCTTTAAAAAGTTTACGCCGGCAACGACCTCGCCGGTAACGATTCCTTTATATTCAACGATTACTCCGTTTTCAAGATTTTGTGTTGTTACGCTAATCATAATGATTCTCCTTTTTTCAAAATATTATTTCATCAACGCTCGTTTGAGCGCATCAGCCGCTTTTATTCCCTGCTTTTCGTTTTCAACATCGTGAAGCCTTATAATATTCACTCCGCCTAATATTGCGACCGTATCAGCCGCTATATTGCCGTAAACGCGGTTTTTAGGCTCGGGCTGACCGCTGATCTGTGCAATAACCCTTTTGCGGCTTGTGCCGAGCAGCAGAGGATACTCCGCCGGTCTGTATTTTCGGACATTTGCGATAAGTTCTTGATCCTGCCGGCGGTTTTTTCCGAATCCTATACCCATATCAAGGCATAAACTTTCCTTTTTCACCCCTAATAGGGAGGCTTCTTTTACGCTTCTTTCAAAAAAAGCCTTTACGTCCGTTATATTTCCTGCCCCGTTATGCATAATCACCCAGCCGCAGCCTGTTTTTTTTATAACGTCCGCCATTTCGGGATTTATGATTCCCGAAACATCATTTATGATATCCGCTCCGTTATCAGCCGCCCTTTCGGCAACATACGGAAAATATGTATCCACGGATATCGGAATCTTTATTTTCCCTTTTATCCGTTCAAACACAGGTGCAAGCCTGCTCCACTCCTCGCGTGCGCTGATCTCCGTATATCCCGGTCTGGTGGACTGCGCGCCGAGATCGATGATATCGGCTCCGTTTTCCTGTGCTTTTATAGCGTTTTCTGCCGCTTTTTCAGGTGAAAAGCTGTCTCCTCCGTCTGAAAAAGAATCCGGGGTAACGTTTATGATCGCCATGATCAGCGTTCTTTCGGAGCATTCTATTTTTTTATCTTTACATACCCAGATCATATTATTTATCCAGTAAAGCAAGAGCCTCCGCCCTTGTGCGCGCGTCAGACCTTATGTTTCCTCTGAGCGCCGAAGTCTGCGTTTTACTGCCGGACGCCTTCGCCCCTCTGATCGACATACACATATGCTCGGCTTCGATGATAACGGCAACGCCCTTTGCATCCATTTTTTTATAGAGAAAATCGGCTATATCATGCGTGAGCCTTTCCTGCACCTGGGGTCTTTTGGCAAAATTATCCACGATACGCGCGATTTTGGAAAGACCGATGATCTTATTCCCATTCGGTATATATGCGATATGCGCTTTTCCGACAAACGGAAGCAGATGATGCTCACACATGGATGAAAAAGGTATATCGCGGACAATCACCATTTCATCGTTGGATTTTTCCTCAAAAAATTTAAGGTGTTTTTCGGGATCTTCCGTGAGTCCGCTGAACATTTCCGCATACATATCCGCAACACGGCGCGGTGTTTCTTTTAATCCTGCTCTTTCTGGATTTTCACCGACGGCCTCAAGAATTTCCGTTACGGCTTTCATTATTTTTTCTTTATCCATATTTTTTTCCTTCTGATTTATTTTGAAAAATAACCGAGTATATCGCTTACGGAATCCGATGTGAGATTCTTGCCCTCGTAAATCACGGGAACGCTGTAAATATTAACGCCTGTTGTGCTGCTGGAGAGCACCAGCAGATTATTTTGCTTCTGCGTGAAATCACGAACCGTAAAATCCGTTTTCGAATACTCTATAAACCGGCTGAAAACGCTTTCCCTGTTTGCATAGTTTCCCTCATTCATATGCTGCGACGCGGCTGAAAGAAGAATATCGTTTACCGCCGTGTAATTATTTTCCTGAGAAACATAATAGCGCATAAGCTTTACTGCGTTATCCCCGTCAAGCTTCTGATTTCCGGCGCTTATTCTTATATTATAACCATATCTTGAGGTATCTTTATATCTTACATCATTCAAAACGGTATAATTTACGCTTCCGAGATAATCAAACATAGTTGCATAATCGCTGTAATCCATATCAATATAAAAATCTATTTCTATTCCAAATAAGCGTGAAAGACTGTTTGCCACTCCGGCAGCGCCTGAATTTTTATAGATTTGAGAAACGGAATTTTCATCTGCAACCGTCTGCGGAGAAAACGTGCAGGATTTATAAGAAACCGTGTCCATATCCGCCTGAAAAAGCGAACAAAAATACATCTCTTGCGTATTTTTATTGCTCAGAATCAAAAGATAATTTGTTTTGCCCTGAACCTCCGGCAGCTGCTGCACAACTTCTTCCTCCTGCTGCTGAAGATCATCGGGCGTAAAGAAATTTTTTACGGAAAAATCATATTTTATACCGAAAATCAAAAGGAAAACAGCGGTAAAAATCACAACAAAAACAAGAACGATAAGTAAGACTTTTTGTTCTATATCAGCCTTTTCGCGCGTTGAGGGAATATATATATCCCCGCGGTTTTTAAAAAGCCTCATTTTTACCCTCCTCTCCCTTATTTAAAAATATTATACATTAAGCAAATATATAAAACAAGGAAAATATTTTAAAAAAGCCCTGTAAAAATATATGAAAAAACAAGCTCTGCTTTTTTATTAATATTAATTATATCTTTATAGATATTATATTTATTTTAAGTATTGTATATTATTAAAATTAATGATATAATACAATCATATATTTGAGTTTTCAACATTGTTATATAAAAATATTAAAAACTTGAAAAAAGGAGATATTAATGGAAACATATAACGACATATGGCTTGCCGTTTTAGAATTCTGCAGACCGGAAATTTCCAAGACCGGCTATGATATGTGGCTTAAAAATAACGAAAATGATTACATAAAATTAAGCAAATTCGAAAACAACACTGTGTTTTTAAACATCTCCGGCGAAATGAGAATGAATATCGTTAAAGGCCATTACGGCGATCTCATCAAAAGAGCGTTTGAAAGCGTTATGGGATTTCCCGTTGAGGTTGAATACATTCTTGACGAGCCGCTGAAAAAGGAAAACGAGCAAACAGAAAAAAAAGAAGTTATAGAAGAGATAAATACAAATTATCAGTTTACTTTTGACACCTTTATTGAAGGACCGTCAAACAGATTTGCTTACCGCGCGGCGATAGCGGTTGCGGAAGATCCGGGCGGACATATCAAACAAAATCTCTCCTACGGAAATTACAATCCTCTTTTTATTTACGGCAAATCGGGTCTCGGAAAGACGCACATTTTAAACGCGATCTGCTGCGAGATCAAAAAGAAATTCCCGGAGATGAAGATACTGTATGTGCGCGCCGAGGATTTTGCAAATGAATTTATCAAAGCGCTGGGGCAGAAAAATGTTGACGACTTCCGCCTGAAATTCAGAAACATTGACGTTCTTCTGATAGACGATATTCAGTTTATCGGAGGAAAAGACAGAACGGAAGAAGAATTTTTCCACACCTTTAATTCTCTTATTGAAAACGGAAAACAGATTGTTTTAACATCGGACAGACCCCCGAAAGAGATACAGAGCCTGACCGAAAGACTCTGCTCTCGTTTTGAATACGGTCTTCTTGCGGACATTCAGTCGCCCGAATATGAAACACGCTGCGCGATCATTAAAAACAAGGCTCAGCTGCTCGGCTTTGATATCAATAAAGATGTTGTTGAATACATAGCCGAAAAAATCAAAACCAATATACGCCAGCTTGAGGGAACAACGAAAAAGCTTTATGCCATGAGCAACCTGACCGGCCATCCGGCAACGATCGCGCTTGCGCAAAAGGTGATCAAGGATGTTATAGATGACGAGATTCCCCCTGTTCCCGTAACCATTGAAAGGATACTCGAAGAGGTCTCTCGGACGCAGGGCATATCTATAGAGGATATCAGATCTTCCAAACAAAAGGCAAATATATCCCAGGCGAGAAAAATGTGCATGTATATCATCAGGGAAGTGACCAATCTGACATATGAGCAGATAGGAAACGAATTCAACAAAAACTATTCCACGGTGATTTACAGCATCAAAGAAATCTCAAAAAACATAGAAAAAGATTCAAAGCTGGAAAGAAAAATAAACGATATTATCAATAATGTGAAAACAGAACAATAAAAATTTTTTTCAACAAATTCTTATTGTTTGAACATAAAGATTTTAAACACGGCTGTTGAAAATAAAAATCTTTAACAATTACAACAATTTTTTAATAAAAATTGAACAATGAGAAAGGCTCTGAAAATGGCATATTTATAACGGTTTCAGTAATTTTTAACAATTTTAACACTATTTATTACTGCTACTGTAATTATCATCATGATCATAGGAAACGGAGGAAACTTTATGAAATTCACCTGCAATACTAAAAATCTGAATGACGCCTGCAACAATGTTGTAAGAGCGGTAAGCACAAAGGTCACGATCCCTACCATCGAAGGTATCCTTGTGGAGTGCGGCTCCGATACGCTGAGTCTTACGGGATATGATTTTGAATTCGGAATCAATACAATTATGCAGGCAACTGTTTCTGAGCCGGGCGCTATTGTTATAAACGCGAAGGTTCTTTGCGATATTTTAAGAAAAGCGTCATCGGAAAGCATAACCTTTGAAACAAGCGGCACCTCCGTTTCGATAAGCGCGGGAGCGGCGCAGTATAATATTATGGGTATCAGCGCCGACGAGTATCCGGAACTTCCGAGCGTTTCGGGCGGATATCCGCTGTTTATCAATCAGGCAATCCTGCAGCAGATGGTTATGCAGACTCTTTTTGCCGTTGCGGACAATGAAAATTCAAAGCTCGTTCACACAGGACTCAAATTTGAGATGAGTCTCAATCAGCTGCGGCTTGTGGGTGTTGACGGATACAGGCTTGCGATCAGAACGGAAACAATCAAATATGACGGCGAGGACGTAAGCTTTATCGTTCCGAAAAAAACGATCAGAGAACTGATAAAGATAACGGGAACGGATACGGACAAGGATATCCAGATCAGCGTTGGAAAAAGGCATATCATCTTTGAAGTTGATCATTACAGCATAATAAGCCGCCTGCTTGAGGGAGATTTTCTTGATTATGAAGCGGCTTTGCCGAAATCCTCAACAACAACGGTGCTGATTAACACAAATGACGCGATAGATTGCATAGAAAGAACCATACCTGTTATAGAAAACAATGCAAAGAACCCGATCAGATGCCTGTTTGACAATGATGAGATGCGCGTTTCAACCGTTTCCTCTCTCGGAAGAGTGGTAGACTATACGCATGCGAATATAAGCGGAAACAGAGTGGAGATCGGCTTTAATTCAAAATATATCCTTGACGCGCTTTCCGCGGCAGATACGGATCAGGTAAAGATAGAGCTGGGAGGTCCCGTCAGCCCTGTTAAAATACTGCCCGTTAACGACGAGCATTTTCTGTTTTTGGTTCTTCCTATGCGTCTTAAGAGCGCGGAAAATATGTGAAGGGCATAAAGTATGAAAATAAAAGCAAAGATCGCCGAAAGGCAGAAAGAAAAAATAAAAATCAATACTCCGTTTATAAAACTGGACAGCCTTTTGAAATTTGCAGGCGCTGCCGAGAGCGGCGCAATGGCTAAACAGCTTGTGCAGGACGGAAAAGTAAAAGTAAACGGCGAGATATGCACGGCAAGAGGAAAAAAGATAAAAAACGGAGATATTGTTTCTTATTTAAAAACGGACTATGAGATTTTAAATGAAGATAAATAGATTAGAAGCGGAAAATTTCAGAAACTTAAAAAAGACGGCGCTTGATTTTGAAGACGTGAATATCATCTACGGAGAAAATGCGCAGGGAAAAACAAATCTGATAGAAGCGATATATCTTTTTACAGGCTCAAGGTCGTTCAGAGGCGCAAGAGATTCAACACTTATCTGCTTTGATCGGGAAAAAGCAAGGCTCAAGATAGATTTTGAGAACGGCGGAAGAAAACAGTTTGCCGAGCTTACGATTGACGGGAAAAGAAGCGCCAGTTTGAACGGAATCAAGAAAAAATCAGCCGCACTGCTGGGAGAAGAAATCAAAGCCGTTGTGTTTTCACCCTCTCATCTTATGATGATCAAGGGAGGACCGGCCGAAAGAAGAAAATTTGTTGACGACGCGCTGTGCCAGATCAAAACAAATTATTATTCGGTCTTGAAAAGTTACAACAGAGCGCTGCAGCAGAGAAATATCGTTTTAAAGGATATTTCCGTGAGCGCGGATCTGAGAAGCATGCTCTATGTGTGGGACGCCGCCCTTGCAAAAGAGGGAGCAAAAATTATCTATCAGCGGCAGAAATATATTGAAGCTCTTCTGCCTTATGTAAAAGAGATATTCAGCGGACTTTCCGGCGGCAGGGAAAATATAGAAATAAAAATTGCCGGGGAATTTGATTATAAAGATATAAATCAAAAGGAAGCCGAAGAAAAGCTTTTAAAAATATTGAATGAAAATCAAAATTCCGATATCTTGAATCATATCACAAAAGCAGGCCCGCACAGGGATGATATAGAGATCCTGATAAACGGAAAATCAGCAAAGCTATACGGCAGTCAGGGTCAGCAGAGAAGCTGTGTGCTGGCGTTAAAGCTTGCCGAAGCGAGTTTGCTGAGGGATAAAACCGATACCGAGCCGGTGGCGCTGCTTGACGATGTGATGAGCGAGCTGGATGAAAACAGACAGGATTACATATTGAACCATATAAAAGACTGGCAGGTATTTATAACCTGCTGTGACGCGCAAAGCATCCTGCGTCTGAAAAAGGGTAAAACAATCAAAATTGAAAACGGCGCCGCTGTAACGGAGGAATAGCCATGTACCTTAATATCGGAGAAAATTTTGTTCTCAGAACAAGGGATATCATCGCTGTTTTTGATATGGATAAAACCACGGTAAACAAGGCCACAAGGGATTATCTTTCATTGGCACAGAAAGAAAACAGAATTATATATACAAGCTATGATCTGCCGAAAAGCTTCATAGTTACCGAAAAAAATATATATGTAAGTCCGCTTAACACAAGCACGCTGCTTAAGCGGATCAGACGGGAGTAAAAAGTATGAGCGAAGAAAACAAAATTGTGCTTGAAGAAGAGGATATGGACACCTCCGTTACCGAAGAATATTCCGCAAAGGATATTCAGGTTTTGGAGGGACTTGAAGCTGTGCGCAAAAGACCGGGTATGTATATCGGTTCAACAGGACCGCGCGGTCTTCACCATCTTGTTTATGAAATTGTTGACAACTCAATAGACGAGGCGTTAGCGGGAGTCTGCACACATATTGAATGCCAGATTCTGCCGGATAATGTGATTGCCGTGCGTGATAACGGACGAGGCATACCGACGGGAATCAATGATAAAACAGGACTTCCCGCCGTTACGGTCGTACTGACGGTTCTTCACGCCGGCGGTAAGTTCGGCGGCAGCGGATATAAAGTTTCCGGCGGTCTGCACGGCGTAGGCTCATCGGTTGTTAACGCGCTTTCCGAATGGCTTGAGGTAGAGGTAACACAGAACGGTCATATCTATTCGCAGAGATTTGAGAGAGGAAATCCCGTCAACGATCTGCATATCATCGGCAATTCCGACGGGCATGGCACATATATCAAATTCAAGCCGGACGGTGAGATTTTTACGGAAACGCTTGTTTATGATTTTGAAGTGCTTTCAAGAAGACTTCGCGAGCAGGCATTTTTGAATGCGGGGCTTTCTATCACGCTTACGGATCTGAGGGAAAGCGATCCCGAAGAACAGCGCAGTGAGGAATATTGCTATGAGGGCGGCATACGCTCCTTTGTGGAATATATCAATAAAAGCAGAGGACTGAATCCGATTCAGAACGAAGTGATCCATATTTCCACAACAAAGGAAGAAAGAAGCGCGGAAGTTGCCCTTTGTTATACGGATTCATATAACGAAATTTTGCTCTCTTTTGCAAATAATATCAACACCATTGACGGTGGTACGCATGAAACGGGATTCAAAACCGCGCTGACAAGAGTGTTTAATGATTACGGCAAAAAATTTAATATATTGAAAGACAGCGATAAAAAGCTTTCGGGCGATGATGTGCGCGAAGGACTTACCGCAATCGTAAGCGTTAAACTGACAGAGGCGCAGTTCGAAGGGCAAACGAAGGGCAAGCTCGGCAATACGGATATAACAGGGCTTGTTTCTTCCATGGTCTATGAGAAATTGATGACCTATTTTGAGGAAAATCCGCAGACAGCGAAAACGATACTCAACAAAGCGCTTGACGCCTCCCGCGCGCGCGAAGCGGCAAGAAAGGCAAGAGACAGCGCAAGAAATAAATCGGGGCTTGAAAATACCAAGCTTCCCGGCAAGCTTGCAGACTGCTCGTCAAATGAACCGGAGCTTTGTGAAATCTATATTGTAGAGGGAGATTCCGCCGGCGGCTCCGCAAAAGAGGGACGCGACAGAGTGCACCAGGCGATTCTTCCCCTTTGGGGCAAAATGCTGAATGTTGAAAAGGCAAGGCTGGATAAGGTGTACGGAAACGAAAAGCTTATGCCGGTCGTAACAGCGCTCGGAACGGGTATCGGCGATGATTTTGATATCTCAAAGCTGAGATACCACAAAATTGTTATTATGGCGGATGCCGATGTGGACGGCGCGCATATCAGAACGCTGCTTTTGACATTTTTCTTCCGATATATGAAGCCACTGGTTGAGGGCGGATATATCTATCTTGCCCAGCCGCCGCTTTTCAAGGTAACAAAAGGCAAAAAAAATGCCTATGCTTTCAGCGATGAGGAAAGAGACCGAATGATAGAAGAATTCGGCGGACAGTGCGATGTTCAGCGTTACAAAGGTCTTGGTGAGATGGATCCCGAACAGCTTTGGGAAACAACGATGGACCCCGAATTCAGAACCATGCTGCGTGTTACGGTTGAGGACGCGCAGCAGGCGGATGAAACATTCAGTATTCTTATGGGCGACAATGTTGAGCCGAGAAGAGAATTTATTGAGAGAAACGCAAAATATGTTGAAAATCTGGATGTCTGATCAAAACGGATATAACAGGGTCAGACAGGAACAGGAGAGGTATAAATGGCAGACGATATAGTGCGTTATGACAATCAGAAGATCGTTGACGTAGAAATAAACAAAGAAGTGAGAAAAGCGTTTCTTGACTATTCCATGAGCGTTATCGTTCAGCGTGCGCTTCCCGATGTCAGAGACGGCTTAAAGCCCGTACACAGGCGAATTCTTTACACGATGTTTGAAAATAATCTGTATCCCGACAGAGCATACAGAAAATGCGCGGACACCGTCGGCGCCGTGCTGGGACGTTATCATCCCCACGGGGACGCGTCCGTTTATGACGCTATGGTAAGGCTTGCGCAGAGCTTTTCAATGAGATATATGCTCGTTGACGGCCACGGAAATTTCGGTACTGTGGACGGCGACCCCGCCGCGGCATACAGATACACGGAATCACGTATGAGCAAGATCAGCATGAAAATGCTGCAGGATATAGATAAGGACACTGTTGATTTTGCGCCGAACTATGACGATCGTTTAAAAGAGCCTTCCGTATTGCCCACAAGATTTCCGAATCTGCTTGTAAACGGTTCATCGGGTATCGCCGTTGGTATGGCAACGAATATACCGCCCCACAATATGAAAGAAGTTGTGGAAGGCGTTAATTATCTTATCGACCACCCGGACTGTGATTCACTTGATCTGATGCAGTTCATAAAAGGTCCCGATTTTCCGACTGCCGGCATCATTATGGGCACAAAGGGAATAAAAGAAGCTTATGCAACGGGAAGAGGAAAGATATATCTGCGCGCACGCGCGGAGATTGTTGAGGATAAGAACGATCACTATAAGATCATCGTTACCGAGCTTCCGTATCAGGTGCGCAAAGCGGCGCTGATCTCGAGCATTGCGGATCTTGTTAAGGACAAACGCCTGGAAGGTATCTCGGGAATCAAGGATTTCACCAACAGAAAAGGCATGCATGTTGAGATATCGATAAAAAGAGACGCGAACGCGCAGGTCGTTCTCAACAATCTTTATAAAATGACCCAGATGCAGATCACCTTCGGCGTGATCATGCTTGCGCTTGTGGACGGCGTTCCGAAGATCCTTTCACTGAAAGAAATGCTGCAGAACTATATTAAGTTCAGAGAGGATATCATCACAAGGCGCACAAGATACGATCTTGCGAAAGCGCAGGCAAGAGCGCATATTTTGGAGGGTCTTGCGAAAGCAATAGATATCGTGGACGAAATCATTGCCACGATCAGAGCCTGCAAGGGCGGAAAATCGGAGGCAAAGCTTGCCATAATGGAGAAATTCGGCTTTGATGATCCGCAGGCAACGGCAATCGTAAATTTCCAGCTCGGTCAGCTTGCCGGACTTGAAATCGAAAAAATCACGAATGAGTTAAACGAACTCCACGAGAAGATCGCTGATTATAACGATATTCTTGCCCATGAGGAGAGAATATTTGAAATCATCAAAAACGAATCAAAGGAGATCGTTGATAAATTCGGGGACGACAGAAAGACCGAGATCAGCGCGGTAATCGGCTCTGTTGATGATGAGGATCTTATCCCGGTTGAGGAGAGCATACTTACCCTCACCAATATGGGATATATGAAACGTATGACGGTGGATACATACAAGGCGCAGAACAGAGGCGGCAGAGGCATAATGGGAATGAGCCGCCGCGAGGAGGACGTTGCCAAAACGATGTTCACCTGCTCTTCGCATGATGTTATCTTCCTGTTTACCAACACGGGCAAGGTGTTCCGCAAGAAAGCGTATGAGATACCGGCGTCCTCAAGGACGGGCAAGGGTATGAACGTAGTAAACCTGCTGCCGCTTGAAAAGGGAGAAACAGTTTCTGCAATGGTCAAGATCCCGCAGGACGAAAACCGCAGATATTTGTGCATGGTTACAAAAAAAGGTGTCATCAAACGAACCGATATAGATGAATACCGTCATATTCGCCAAAGCGGCATTATTGCAGTTAATCTTGACGAGGGCGATGAGCTTGCGTATGTTGAGATAACGGACGGCGAAAGAAAGCTGGTTGTTGCGACGCACAACGGAATGAGTATCTGCTTTAAGGAATCTGACGCAAGGCTTATTGGCAGAACGGCAAGAGGTGTTCGCGCGATCTCGCTTGAGGAAGACGATTATGTTGTCGGTTTTGCCGCGTCTCTTGACGGATATACGCTGCTTACGGTTTCGGAAACGGGATTCGGACGAAAGAGCTCTTTTGACGATTACCGTGTTCAGTCGCGCGGCGGAAAAGGTCTTATCAATTACCGCACGGCGCTTTACGGCAAGGTTGCCATGATAGCGCCGGTGAAAGAGGACGAGGACGTTATTATGATCACGAGCGACGGTATTGTGATCAGAACCCATGTTGACCAGATATCCACTCTTTTAAGACCCGGAAAAGGCGTTAAAGTAATGAAGGTCAACGAGGGCGAAAAGGTTGCCACCATATCTGTTGTGGACAGATTTGAGGAGGACGAGACCGAGCCCGATGACAACGAGACCTCCGAAAAAGAAACGGAATAAAAGAAATGAAATGCCTGAATTTTTGTTCAGGCATTTTTTAATAATCAATGAGGTGTATTATTTCAATAAACAGCGGAGCTTCGCTGTTTTTATAAAAAACCGTTTAACAGGCAAGAATTTATGAAATAATAGGAACGGCCGGGTATTATTAATTATATGTAAATTAATCGTTTTTTGTTGAAATAAAACGGTAAATGTTATATAATGTTTCCGTGTTATATCAATCGGGGGTGCATAACGGATCGTTTTGCGCCTGAAAGGATGTGAAAGCCGGTGTCAGATTCTTCTTTCGATGTGGATGAGATTCTCAAGGAAGTAAGAAAACGAAGAGAAGAAAACGAGGCGCGTATAAAGGCGTCTGCATCTGCGGAAAAAAGCGGAAATAAAACGGAAATTCAGCCTGAAAAAAAGGCTGAAAAAACCGATAACGATCATATAAAACAAAACGAAGGAACAAAAAACACGCAGGCGCAAAGCAAAGAAAAGGATAAAATAAAAGAAACCCAATCCGTTGTGCCGGAAAATCATTCGCAAAAAAGCGTTTCGGAAAAAGAGAAAAAGGTTTCTCTTTCCGAAAACAATAAAAACAAGGAAAAAGAAGAAAAAAAGATTTCTGTTCCCGCAGAAAAAGCGACAGAGAATGCACAGACAATACATTATGATGTTGATGAAAACGGAAATGTGGATATTCTTCAGTATGCCGCGCCCGTTCAGGAACAGGAAAAACAGAAAAGGAAAAACAAAAAAGAAAAGAAAAAGGCTTCAAAACTCACAAAAATTTTAAGAGCGGTCATCATTCTTCTTGTGATTTTGATTATCGGCGGAGCGGTCGGCATATATTTTTATGTAAACAAAGGACTTGACCAGATGACAAATCCGCCGCAAAAGACCGAAGCTACCGATGAATGGACGGGTATGGATGTTCTGAAAGAGGACTTCAGCCCGATCTATGAGGATGAGGACGTTTATTCGTACCGCGATATGATTAAATCATGGTATTATAACGGCACGCCGGTATCTTCAACGCATGTGCTCAATGTGCTTCTTATCGGCGAAGATACCAGGGGCACGGAGATCACGGACGAGGATACAAGAGCGGACTCGGCGATCATCGTAAGCATAAATGCGGATACGAAAGCGATAACGCTCACTTCAATCCTGCGCGATTCTTATTGCTACTATGAGGTGACTGAGGGAGATGAGGAAAGCGGAAAATACGGCAAGATAAACGAAGCCATGATGTACGGCGGAATAGATTGTTATATCAGGGCCGTTGAAAATAATTTTAAAGTAAATATAGACAACTATGTTATTGTTAATTTTGACAGTTTTGCAAGCATCGTTGACACGCTCGGCGGCATAACCGTTGAAATGACAGAGAAAGAAATAAATGAAATAAACAATCATCCCAGCAGATACGGCGGCGTCAGAATAGACGCGCAGCCCGGTCTTGTTGATCTGAACGGCGAACAGGCGCTTGCGTTCTGCAGAATCAGAAAGATCGATTCGGATAACGAGAGAGCAAACCGCCAGAAAACGGTGCTTCTTCAGATATTTGAAAAAATGTCGGGCGCGTCGACCGTTCGCTCGCTTGAGGTGGCAAACAGCCTTATGCCTTATGTTATGACGGGATTTTCAAAGTCCGAGATTATTGACATAGGCACTTACGCGCTGCGCCATGGCTGGCTGAGCTTCACCACATATACGCAGACCGTGCCTGAAAACACAACAGATGAAAACGGCGCGGTGATCACCACCTGCCGCGGCGGTAATTTTTACGGAACATGGTGCTGGAAAGTGGATTTTCCGCTTACCGCCCAGCTTTTGCAGCAGAGTATTTACAACAAAACAAATATTCAGCTTGCCGAGGACAGACCTAATTTTGACAAACTGCCGCTGCGTTAATTATTTTGTATTATAACAAAGCGTTACGGGAGATACGCTGTGAAAAACGGTTTTGTATGTATCTCTCTTGCTTGATTTAAAGGAGCAGATAAAAATGCCTGCTATCACCACAGCATGGGGATTTGTAATAAGACTTCTTATAGCAGTGGGGCTTGGTATACTTATAGGTGCGGAGCGCCAGCTTACGAAGCACAGAACGGGTATACTGACAAATGTAATCGTATGCGTCGGTTCGTTTGCGTTCACTTCGTTTTCATACCTGTCAGGTGACGGAAATTCTGATGTTACACGTGTTGCGGCGCAGATCGTTTCCGGCATAGGCTTTCTCGGCGCCGGTGTTATCATCAGCGACGGCACGAAAATAAAAGGAATAAACACAGCCGCTTCGATCTGGGCGTCGGCATCCGTGGGAATTCTGTGCTGCCTTGATAAATGGTGGTTTGCGGCGCTTGTTGCCGGCACCATCGTGCTGGCGCATCTGGTGATTCACCCCATCACCGAGTTTATAACCAAAAAACAGGAATATGATAAGGAAAAATCCGATAAAAGGGAGACTTTTTACAGGATTACGATTGTGTGCTCGGAAGAAAATGCGGACGAGATCAAAAAGAACATTATTGAATATTTCCGTGAGATAAACGATGTGCTGCTCAGAAACCTTGAGATGAACGATATTGACGGCGGCAATGTGAAGGTACGGGCTGATATTTCAACAAAAAGAAAGAATAATGAGCTTGTTGAACATATCATAACCCACGTCGGAAAGCACGAAAATATTATTTCCACCGGGTGGAAGCAGATCACGTAACGAAGCAAAAATCAAAGAGGCTGTGCAAACAGCCTCTTTCAGGCTGTCGATAAAGTCGGCTGAACCGCGCGAAAAAATAAATCCGTCTTAT
>UQDP01000014.1 GCA_900539845.1 uncultured Oscillospiraceae bacterium
ATTCCGCCTTGTCTTCTTCGTAAACTGTATTTTCAGCGTATTGCTTTTTATGCTCGCTATCGGGCTCACAGATCAGCCCTGGATAGAATCCTTTATATCCTTTCATTTATGTACCTCCTGAGGTTGATCTTGTCCGCCGCTCTGTACTTCTTGATAAAGTTTATTGTATCTGTCTTCTGCGGTCTTGCAATTGCCCTGCCAAAATTCGATTTCATTTTGCAGGTCGCTTATAATATTGGTATAATATTCAACGGGTGTACCGTCATCACAGCGGCGGCTTGTCCGCTTTCGTTGCTTTTTCTGCTCTTTTAGTGGTAAAACACCAAAGATGAATACTACAAACGCGCCGAGCGCCATACAGACGGCAACTATGCCTGCCACCGTCCAGAACTGCAGTTCAGGGTTTTCGGCTAATTGTTCAAATATGTTCATTGATTTAAAACTCCTTATTTTTTAATTCATTTGCATGATTGGTGTAAAAACGGCTCATCGTGCGGGAGAGTCTTTCGCCTATTGTGGCGGTTTCGTTTTCCGTAAAGCCGGCAAACGGTTCTATTTTTCCCTCCCGCTCAATGAGCAGATTGATCGTAAGCGGTTTATTCATAGCCTTTCACTCCTCTTTAAAGTCTATTTCGGCGTGTGCCTGTCTTATGAAAGAAGAGTGCTTTCACATCACTCCCTTGATTTTTTATTTGATATTTGCTATAATCAAGGTGCTAAGTTGATCTATAGCAAATATCCTTTGCAGTCGCCTGTTCCCGCAGGCGGCTTTTCTTATTCCCTGAACGCGCGCCAGATATCCGGCTTTTCATCCGCAAGCACCCACTTTCTCGGGTCGTCATTCAGACAACAACCCCGGCTTTCGGATGCAAGCGGGCACTCATAGCACGGAATATCCCCTTTGTGCTTTTTGCACTCTGCCCGGATCAGTTTCAGCGCTGATAGCAGTTCCTTCTTTTCCGCAGCATTCATTCCGTTTCACCTCCCCTTAATATAGTTTATTTTGACATTTTTTGTATATTTATGATATAATTAAACAAAAAAAGATTAGGTGGATGTATGATGGATACTTCAACGATAATACCTTTAGTTAGTGTTGTAGCAACTGCATTAATTGGATTTATTTTGTGGTTGGTAAAACGTATAATCAATTCTAAAAGCAAAATGAATATACTAAAAAATCAATTGAATAATTTTTATGCACCTATTTACAACGGCTTAATTACAGGTAACATAAAAAATTATGAAAATCTTTTATCTGTAGTGATAAACATTTCAACGGATTTTCCGAATGACATACCTCAATACTTTTTGGACTTTCAGAAAGACAGCCACTTCGTCCATGACATGGAAACTCCACTTGACGAAGAAGTTAAAAAACATATAATGGTTAATTATAATTGGTTAAGAAAAAAATTCGGATATGACGTATCAGAAAAAATTGACGCTAAAGATTATTGTTATTTAGACTTTTTCAAGAAGAAAAATAATATTTTAGAATTTTTTGACTTTTTTCTTGCTTATTCACCATTAATGTTATTCGTAATTTCTGCCTACTTTTTTGAAAAAAATTCAATAACTATCGGATATGCATTCCTCTTTTCCGCCCTTTCAAGTTTTATTACAAGGCTCTTAACCAACTATTTAAACAAGTGGAAATCTTAACCAACAAAATATAAAATTAAGCCAACAGTTACTGATATAACTAATACTCCTAAAAAATAAGCGACATCATATTTGTTATCCATGTTTTTATCTCCTTTTGTTTACTCCTTATTTTGACATTCACGCTTTCAACTGATATACTTTTTTGTGAAAAGGTAGTTTTAATATGGCATTTTATGAATTTGATGAAGAAAATTATCCGTCTTTATATGATGAAGGCGAAAGTCCATCAGAGCTGTTAGATTCAATTAATCAAAAATCAACAAGCAAGATGATATAATCGCAAATCAAACTAAAATGATAGATCAGTTATCTAAACAAATTGCTTTGGCTGAGCAAAATGCTTTAAGTTCACAAAAAGAATCAAAAAAGGCTTATAGGCAAAGTGTTATTGCAAATGCACTCAGCGCAATTTCTTTAGCAATTGCAATAATCACACTTATAAAATCTTTATAACGATTAATATTAAAGTAATTGCTGTCAATGCCAACGATGCGCTCATAAACGCATTAAATGCCATTTCCAGATTTTCGGAAACTTTTGAAGTTCTTTTCATTTGCTCTTCTTTCTCTTCCTTATTCCGTTGTTCAAGCTCAGATATCATTTTTTCTGTTTAGAAATGATTTCATCATATTCCTTTTCTGTCATAGTTTCTCCTATTTGGCTAGCAGATAATCATATAGCCTCCTTATCTGCCATAGTTGCGCCCTTCATTTGTATGGAAATTTGTAACAAAGATTTTTGAGATAATTTGTTTATTTTGAACAATTAATCTACTTTTGGTAGATTAGTAGGCAAAAAAATATAATCTTTAGGAATACCTGTCACCTTTTCGATCAATCTTAGGTGAGGTAAGTCTGGCAAAGTTTTGCCTTTTTCCCAATTAACAACTGTTGAGCGGTGTACTCCCACTTGTCTTGCTAATTCCTGTTGAGTTAGCCCTGCAGACACCCGTGCTCCAGCTATGGAAATTTTAAATTCAGCGCTCATTGTTTCACCACCTTTCGTAAGTTCATTTACAGTCTACCATAAGTAGATTTCTTTGTCAAGACAAAAAGTAGATAATTTTCAAAATTTTGTTGACATCATTCTACTTTTAGTGTAAGATGCGTTTAGGAGGTGAGAATTATGAGTAATAACGATGCTATTATTTTCTCAAAAAAGCTAAATTATTATATGTACATCAATGGCAAAGATCAAATAGATTTAGTAAAAGATTTAGGGTTTAACAAATCTACGGTTTCTACTTGGTGCAGGGGTGTAAAAGTTCCTAGAATGGGAACTATTCAGATTTTGGCTAATTATTTTAATGTTGATATATCAGATTTGGTTGATGAAAAGGATGAAATATATAACTCTAAATCCGTCAAGATTCCGGTTTTGGGCACCGTAGTTGCCGGAATCCCATTGGAAGCGGTTGAAGACATAATTGATTATGAAGAAATATCTGTGGAAATGGCACGGCAAGGAGAATATTTCGCTCTTCAAGTCAAAGGGGATTCTATGGAGCCAAAAATATCTGCCGGAGACGTAGTTATTGTTCGTAAGCAGGAAGATATCGACAGCGGTGACATCGCTATTGTACTTGTAAATGGTGATGAAGCTACAATAAAAAAGGTTACAAAATTTAAAGGTGGAATCAATTTGGTTCCTAATAATCCTGCTTATGAAGTAATGACATATACAAATGAGCAAATTGAATCATTGCCTGTAAATGTTATAGGTAAAGTAGTTGAACTAAGAGCGAAGTTTTGATTAAAAGGAGAGAAACTAAGATACTATGGGATTTTTTGACATTTTTAAGGCAGGCAAGATAAAACGAGAAAATGAGCAATTAAACATTCAACTTCAGCAATTACAGACTCAATTAAATGAACTTGGAGGTATGGACTATTTCCAAGTTAAAGAAACCATTGCAAAAATGGAGCAAGCTTCTAAAGCAAAGATTGAGCAACAAACGTCCGACGCTCGGAATCGCATTGTTTCCGCAAATAATAAAATAGCTGAATGCAATAGAATTATTGCTGAACTAAATCAGAAGATATCGGAATTAACAAGCAATGAAGAAAAATTAAATAAAAAACTTAAAACGGCTACAAATAAGCTTGCGCGGTCAAAAGAGCTTTATGAAAGTATAAATTATGCTATAAACAATTATTTTGACTTTACGCCCGATTTGCAGCATTGCAAAATTCCATATGCAGCTGCCGAAGCTTATCAAGAACTATGCCCCTCAGTTATTTTAAAGCTACATCATATGGATGTAAAAGCCCTTCGTAAAGCTTATCGCGATAATGAAAAGCAAATACAAAAGGTTCTTGAACAGTATGAAGGCCGGTATACAACCAAGGCAAACCAAACCATTTACTCTTTAATGGTTATCGCACTTAGAGCAGAATTACAGAATATTCTTTACAATTTGAAGTATGAAAAACTTGATGAAGCCATTGAACATGTAAAAGACGTTACTTCAAAGTATTTAGCTATTGCCTCTACTGGTAATCAAAATATCGCCGGGACTTTAACCAAATTTATTGGAGAAATAGAGTATCTATTTATCAACGCAGTTAAAATTGAATACAATTACTATGTAAAAAAAGAGCAAGCACGCCAAGAACAACTTGCAATTAGGGAAAAGATGCGTCAAGAAGCCGAGGAGCGGAAGGCTTTAGAGGCGGAGAGAAAAAAAGTAGAAAACGAAGAAACAAAATATAATACTGAAATTGAAAAACTTAAAGAACAGCTTTCAACTGCGCAGGAAGAGGAGATACAAAAACTTAACGAAAGAATTCTCAAACTACAATCACAACTCGCAGAAGTGGTTATAAAAAAAGAAGAAATCGCCAATCTTGCAAACGGAAAAGCGGGAAATGTATACATTATAAGCAATTTGGGCTCATTTGGAGATAAGGTATTCAAAATAGGTATGACTCGTAGGTTAAACCCTCAAGAACGAGTTAACGAGCTCGGAGACGCCAGCGTTCCATTTAAATATGACGTACACAGTTTCATTTTTTCTGAGGATGCTGTAGGTCTTGAAAGTGAATTACATAATAGACTCAATGAAAAGCGAGTGAATAAAGTCAACCTAAGAAAAGAATTCTTTTATTCTACAGTTGATGAATTGGAAGCTTTAGTAAATGAAATTGATCCAACAGCAGAATTCAACAAGACAATGCTGGCAGAAGATTTTAGACAATCATTATCTTCTGATGAATTATATACTACAGAACTTGAAGATATATCAGAATTAGAAGACCAAAGCGAAGATATTTTAAATTAAAAAAAGCGGCCTTTCGGCCGCCCGGCAAGTCTGATGGTTATGCAAAAAAAGTAAAAAAGAGAAAGGAGACAGACTTGCATTTTGTGATAATATATCACATTATTTTTTTGTCAACAATTATTCACAAAAAAATAAACCCCTATCCTGCGCCAACAGAATAGAGGTTTAAATAAGCAGAGTGCAGTACACCCTACCTGAACAATAGAATTGTATCACACTCTGCTTAAAATTGCAAGCAGGGTATTTTTATGCCCTTTTTTAAGTAAAAATAAAAGGGAGTGATACTATGGGTCTGAAGATAGGCGCCGCCTACATCAGGGTATCTGATGAGCGCCAGGACGAATATTCTCCGGACAGCCAACTTAAATTGATACGCAAGTATGCCAAAAATAACGATTACATCATCCCTGACGAATACATATTCTATGATGACGGTATAAGCGCAAAAAGCACGAAAAAGCGAGTAGAGTTCAATCGGATGATTTCTCTTGCCAAATCCGATGACAAACCTTTTGAGACCATATTTGTATGGAAGTTTAGCAGATTTGCCCGTAACCAGGAAGAGAGCATAGTTTATAAGTCACTGCTTAAGAAAAAAGGCGTAAGCGTGATCAGTATATCCGAACCGATCATCGATGATGTTTTCGGCAGTCTGATCGAACGCATCATTGAATGGATGGACGAATACTACCTGATTCGGTTAAGCGGCGAAGTTAAACGCGGTATGACCGAAAAAGCGTCAAGGGGCGAACCAATGTGCCACCCTGCTCTCGGATATGATCTGATTAACAAACAATATGTGCCTAACGCTGAGAGTGTTTATATAAGGCGGATTTTTGAAAGTTACTTAAACGGTATGGGCGAAAGAGAGATCGCCAGAAATTTAGCCCTACAGGGCGTGAGAACACACAGGGGAAATCCACCCGACAACCGTTTGATTGATTATATACTTCACAATCCCGTTTATATCGGGAAGATCCGTTGGTCTACGAACGGTAGGGCGGCATCAACACGGGATTACGATAATGAAAATATAATGATTGTTGACGGTACTCATAAACCGCTTATAGATCTGGACACATGGAATAAAGTACAGGAGTTACTAATGGAAAACAAGCACAAATACAAGCGCTATCAGCGCCGGGAACAGCCGGTTCAATTTATGCTGAAAGGTCTTGTGCGCTGCGATCACTGCGGCGCAACTCTGGTTATGCAATCTACGAAATGCCCATCTATGCAGTGCCATAATTACGCACGCGGCTCCTGCGACGTTTCTCACAGTCTTTCTATAGCCAAAGCGAACAAAGCGGTAATCGAAGCACTGGAAACAGCTGTAAACACTTTGCAGTTTACGATTGAGCCTGCTGCTGCAGAATCAGAGCCACAGCGGCTCAATTTTGATAAATTGATCAGTTCCGAAAAGAATAAACTTAAGAAGATCAAAGAGGCGTATTTGAGCGGCGTAGACACGCTGGAGGAGTACCAGCAGAGCAAGGCAGAAATACAAGAAACCATTAACCGCCTTGAAAAGGAACAAAAAGCCAACCAAGCAAAAGCGGACAGCAGCAAAGTCAACAAAAAGGAATTTTCAAAACGCGTGATAAATGTGCTTGATTTTATCAAATCGCCCGATGTTTCAGAGCAAGCCAAAAACGAAGCCCTGCGGACGATCATCAGCAAAATCATATATGTTAAGCTGGAAAACCGGCTTGATATTATTTTTTATACTTAAATCATCTCTTTTTACCGTCAAGAGGCCCCGATGGCGAGCTCGGAGCGTCCCTGCGCTATCTATCGCAGCGTTTTTCCATGCCCCTGCCGGAATTAAAAGGCTTACTCACCGATATAGGCACGGAGGAGCTTGGACATCTTGAGATGATCGGCACGATCGTTCATCAGCTTACGAAAAATCTGACTGAAAAAGAGATTGAGGAAAATCCCGGATTCGCTTCATACTTTGTTGATCACACAACAGGCGTTTATCCCACCGCCGCAAGCGGCTTTCCGTGGAGCGCGGCTTCTATGCAGTCCACCGGCGACCCTATTGCGGACTTAAACGAAAACCTTGCTGCAGAGCAGAAAGCAAGGAAAACTTATGACAACATTCTGCGCCTGGTTGACGATCCCGATGTAATTGAGCCCATCAAATTCCTGCGTGAGCGCGAGATCGTTCACTACCAGCGTTTCGGTGATACCCTACCGCAATCTTGTAAACTTTTCCCTAAATTTTCGGTGCAAGGTGTACCCCTGCACCGATTTTTGTTTATATGTTCCAAATGATATCGATCTTATCACTTGTTGCGTAGATCTTTTTAATTACTGCATTTGCAAGTTCCCGTTTTCTTTCAAACGGCAGTGCATCAAATTTATCAAAATCACAGATTATCTTTTCATTTGCCGAGTATCCGTTTTCGCTTAGGTGCTGGATTTCCGCCCGGATTTGCAATTTTTCGCTGTGCAGGCGTTCCACGCTTTCGTTTATGTAAGCCATAACCGTTTCGCTTGCGCCTGCAACATTTTTAACCGTTTCATCTATCTCGTTTTCTATCGCGGCAAGCCTTGCCTTCAGTCTTTCGATTTTAGAGCCGTTGGAATTGGTGCCTTTGATTTCAAATTCCCTGTAATCGGTAAGTTTTTCTTTTATCTTTCGGAGTATAAAAGCTTCAAATTCATCGGCGTGTATAGTACCGCACCCACAGCACAGATTATCATTCATCTTGTGAGAACAGAGAAAATAACTGCAATCTTTCTTGACATAATTTTTTCTCACAAGGGCATAGCCGCAGTTTCCGCATTTGATAAGCCCTGCGAGCCATGTGTTTTTCGCTTTCGGGTTACGCTTGATCTGCTGCTGGTCAAGGGCTCTTTCCCTGCATCGCATCCACAGATCGGAATCAATAAATCCCTCGTGCGGAGCGATAACCAGCACCGCGTTTGAAAGGTCCGTCTGCTTTCTCGTTTTCTTTTCGCCTGTATAGAGATAGCAGCCGTTGGTGCCGATAAATTCCTCAGGAGGATTGATGATCTTTACGCCTTTTGATTTCATAAAGTTGTAAAAATCCAAGTCCGCTTTTACATAAACGGGATTTTTGATAAAGTCCTGCACCCTTGCTCTTGTCACCGTTCGGTTGCGTCTGCATTCCGGAGGCATGGCACGCACTGCCTTTGCGATATCTTCGCTGGAATAATTCACATCGGCGTACATCTCAAACACTTTTTTGACGAGTTTCACCTCTTCCGGCACCTGCTCATACATAGAAGTTTTTACACCGTCTATATTTAAATCCACTTTTTTAAATCCCACGGGAACGGGTCCGCCCATATAAAATCCTTTCTGACTGCGGGAGATGTAATTGTCTTTTACTCTCTGCTGCGTCGTTTCTCGTTCAAGCTGGGCAAATGTGATGCAGATATTCAGCATTGCTCTGCCCATCGGCGTACTCGTGTCAAACTTTTCCGTTGCCGATGAAAATTCCACACCGAGTTTGCCGAAAATATCCATCATGTTTGAGAAGTCGAGAATGCTTCTGCTAATCCTGTCCAGCTTGTATACGATGACTTTTGTTATTCCTTTTCGCCCTGATTTAATGTCCTGCATCATTCTCTGAAACTCAGGGCGGTTTGTATTTTTTCCGCTGAAGCCTTTATCCTTGTATACTAAAAACGCCTCACCTCTTGCCTCGTAGGTACACATTTCAATCTGCGATTCGATGGAAATGCTGTCCTCTTTTTCTACGGATTGCCGAGCATAAATTGCGATCATAAGAATCTTTCCTTTCCTATGACCGATAACTCAACATCACTATATACGAAGCCTTTTGCGAAGTCCAGACTAATTTTCATTCTTACCAAACGCCTTTGCAAGAATATTTTTTACAGTCATTCGGTTTAACTCCAACTCGTCTTTGGTGAGGCTCGGGGCATATTCGTTCACTGTGGCTTTGCCTTTGCCGAAATTCATCTCGTAACTTCTGATCCGTTTTTCATTTATTACCGGCTTATCCACAGCGCACACTCCCTTCACTCAAATTTATATTGCAAGGACAAGGCGCATTATTCAGCTTTGTAGTTTTGCGTGGCATAATGCCACGGCCTTATGAAATTTCTGTATCACCCCTCTCTTTCAGTCCGCTTTTACAGCAAGGACTATTTTAATTTTGTTTGTATTAAGCATATAATCATCCTTTCCGCTCTGCCGTTATCCGGCAGGGCATTTGTTTATGGTTGTAATTAATCTTCACCGTTCTGGTAACGGATAATGTCTTCAAGGTTGATCCAGCCGTTAAGTTCTTTTACTTCTCTGATTACTCGGTGTTTCATTCGTTGCACTTTTTGATCGTCAAGTTCAAACGCTCCGGCAAGAACATTCATTGTTGCCGCCATCTCAACGGCTAACTTGAAGATAATTCTTGATAATCTGTACTCGCTCAGGTCGATCTTTGCGCCTACTACGGATTCAAAAGCAGGTGTCAGCAGATCTGTGTTGACCTGTTTGTACAGGTAACAGTCGTAAAGTTTTATCGCCTGTATCACGAATTGATTTCTGCTTCTTGCGTCCGCAAGATTCATATCGCCGTCGCAAAGATCGATGATTTCCTGAGGAAGATAAAAAGATACCCTTTTCATTTCATCTTTTTCCGTAACATACCATCTCCTTTATGATGACATAATTTTTGATGTAACATTTGTTTGTTCAAAACCGCATGGTTGTGCAGTTTTTTGATTCGTTGGCATCAAAACGATTGTTCTTTTTCGCTCAAAAACGAGCCCCAAAACTGCCTTTTGATGCCAAACCCGAAACCCCAACGAACGGCGTTGCCGTGCGATGTTTTCGGCTTGGCGAATGAGATTTGACGCCAAGCCTTTATCCTGCTTGTCCATCGACCGCCGCTTTTTACCTGTTTTCGTCTCCTTTTTCTGCCCTGAACTTCGGCTTGTTTTATTGCTTTCGGGTACTTTTTTCCGTATTTTCTTCAACTCTACCAAACAGGGCGGACAGTGCCGCCAGGAACGGCAGGAACACCTTGTTCACACCGCCGTGCTTAAGGCGTCACTGCCGTTACTCGCAAAATTTTAACATTTCAGTTGTTAGCGTCTGAATCTGTTGCCGGCGCCGGTCTGAATTTTGTTCAGCGTATAAATGTTTGATAACTGCTGCTGTTCTTTTGAAAAGTCAAACCGGCTTGTCTTTTCTATCAATCCTTTATCAATCAAACCGTTTAACGCCTTATCTACGGTACTGACGGAAATATTGCATTGCCTTGCAATCGTTCTTCTGCTCGGAAAACATCTGTGGCTTTTGTCCGAGCATTTCACAAGGTAACTGTAGACGACAAATTCACTTGCCGTTAAGCCTTCGTCAAAGATTTGATTCGGCAGAGTAAAATAATTACCGTACATTTTTTGGACCTCCTTTCTTTGCTATTGACACAGAATACCTTTTGTGATATTCTGTAAGTGTAATATGTACTATCGCTATTACTATTACATATTATAGGCGAGTTGAAAACAAAAAACGGTAGTACCGAAACAAAAAATTTTTAGGAGGTAAAAAATACTGCTGATAGACAGAATTGCTGCAAAAGAAGAAACATTCGCGAAGAACGGACAATGGGAAGAACTAATCGCCTACTGGGACGCAAGAGACCGTGAAAGGAACCGGGCATATTATCGACATAAGGATTCCATAGATATCACAGTAATGGACAAGGTATTTCCGGATGACGAGGAACTGTTTGACCTGGAAAAGGTGAATGAACTATGCAAAGATAATCTTTGTGATACAGACAGTCTGGACTTTGACAATATGAACATTCATGAGATCGTAAGCGATTCTAAACTTTCAGTGGCTTTAAGTAAATTAACAGAAAAGCAAAAATTCGTCTTGTATATGTATGGTGTGGAATGGTACAAGACAAGTGAGATCGCAAAGATCATGAACATATCACCGCGGGGTGTGAGAAACCATTTGGAATCTGCCAAGAGGAGCATTATGAAAACGCTTGAGATAGATCAATCCAATGTTACTTAGGAGGGAACTTAAATGAAATATGCGAGATATTCAGAATATGCGATCAAAGAAAACAAGCAAGGAAAAAGAGTCGTTATTCCAACACGAACTGCGCAACTTGAAACCTATGATCCGACAGAAAACGCAGAAGAAATTTTAACCGCCCTGCTGAACACAGGACGGTCAATGAAAGAGACTGCCATAGAAAAGACAGAAGAACTGATATTGGATTTTGTAAACCGATACGGACTTCTCGGAGCAATCACTGAATTACCGCTGAATAAAGATTTCTATAACCACGAATTAGTTTTTATTGATAACAATCTGTTTACGGCAAGCGGAGTAATGGCAACGGAAGATTTTGAAGATCTGTTTTTTGAAAAGAGAAAACCAAAGATCACGAAATCATTCAAACTGGACGATTACATTGCATCAAGAAATTACAGTGAACCAATTACTTGGATCGCAGAGTATATTCATGAACTGTACGAAATCTTGTTGCTTTCGGTAAAATACAAGACGGAGCCAGATGCAGTTTCTTATTTGCTCAATGACAGATTAAAAACAAATATCCGTTACAGATTGACTGTAACGGACAGAATACAAATGCAGTATGAATTTTATTCTCTGATGGGGATTCTGAATTTTACAATGGCGAATTTATTGTCGGCAGAAGGCTCTCCGCTGAAGATATGCAAGCACTGCCAAAAGGCATTTATCTCACAAAACAAACGAGCGGAATTTTGCTCCGAGCGCTGCCGTAACCAATTTAATGTTTATAAATCAAGGGCTAAGGCTAAGACGAACAAATGATTAAATTAGTATTTATTCATTATGGTTATGTATGTTAAAAGGTTTTGAGACTGAAATTAATATCAATAAACGATAAATCAACTGTATTATTATAAGCAAAGCGTTTTGTAACTTCAACTTGATTTGATATACTGTTTATTTTTTCACTTAAAACATCCTCAAAAGCATATAGATAATATGAATGCTCTATTAAGCGAATGAAAAACACATTACTATACTGAGTATCTCCAGCAAACATAAATAACGCTTGATCCCCATATTTAGAACAATAATTCAAAACATAATCGTTAAATTCTTCAAGAAATATTTCACCGTTAGAAAAATCTGTTGACATTAAACCGGATTCGGCTTGTATTGAATAATCAGTCAAAGAATCCGAGTAAGCAAATTTTGAATCAGAAAAATTGCAAATTAAAATATAGGAACTATTATTATCCGTATCATCCATATATAAATCTGAGCATTTCATATATAGATTATATGTATTGTCACCACAGTCCTCTACATAAGTAGCGTTCACATCAGCTGATATAATCCAATTTTTTACATCAACACTTGCTAAATCTCGTATTCTTGTTTTTGAAGGTTCAAACATTTTATACAATTCATCTTCAGAATATTCTTTATAAAATGAAAAGTTATTATCTTTATGATAATTTATTTCAGATTTTATAAAATCTGAAACCGTATTTACATCATTCAAGTATGATAACGCTTCCTCTTGAGAATTGGCAGTGACAGAATAAGACACAACATTAACATTATAATAGTCTTTAGATGATTCTTTACGAGTTGCCATTTCCTGAATTTCACTATCACTTATTTTTTCAATTATTTTTGCATAATAGTTTGCAGCAGAAACATCAATCTCTAACCGTTCCATGCAATCCTCTTTAGTATATGGATATTCGCCTTGATTTGATTTTACATTTTTATTAATATAATCTATTTGTGTTTGGGAAGTTATTGACAAACCCTCTTCAACAAATAAATTCCTTAAAGCAATTACTTCTCTAATATACTCTTCTGTTCTTTCATGTATACTCTCTTCCGTAACATCATCATAAAAGCCGTAATCTTTATACATATTGTACTCATCATAAATCCCCTTGAAATAACAATTATATAGACCCTCTGAAACATCATATCCATCAACCGTCATCACTATATCTTTATATTTATAGTAATATCCTATTCCTCCGGATACAGTTCCCAGAATTATTATAAATATTAAAATGAAAACAAACAAAATCTTTTTGTTTGAAGGCTTTGGATAATTCCATTTCTTAATACCTTGCAATTCCGTACCACATGACGGGCAGAATTTTTGATCATTATTTATTTCGCTTCCGCAATTTTTACAATACATAATTCTATTCCTTTTAGTAAACTACCGTTCTGTTACTTCTTTTAATTTACTTAAATCACTGGCATAAAATTCGTCCAAATATTGATATTGATCGGAAAATGCATCTCTTTCCTCTAAAGACATTCCCTTGTTTTTATAAATAGTCTGTTGACTTAAATGTTCTGAATCAATAGTCAGTTTATAAAGCGAGACATAACATATATCTCCAGGAGGAGGGCAATAATGAAGATAAAGCCCGTCGCTATCATCCGGAATATATAAGCCTGAATGACCTGCATGAGCTTCACCAAGCAAAATCAATCCATCTCTGTATGTGTAAAATTCATAAGTGTAGTCGGCTTCGCAAGTACCTGTTTCCAATATCAATTCTTTTATGCCGTCATTGTTCATATCGTAAACAGTATATGTAGGATCAAACATTGCATTAACCGAATCATAACCTGACTCCTGCTTAACTTTTTCAACTGCCTTTTCTATTTGTTCTAAATAAGCATCGTAGATTGAATTATTTGCTGCAAAATTATTGCTTTCATCCTTATTAATACCTTTTTGCAAGTAAAAAGCATTACCGGCTGGGCCATAAGAAGCCGGCTTAAAATCGACTTCGTAGAAAAAGCATTCATTATTTTGTATTATTTCTTCCAAATGCAAGCCTGTGTCCCAAACTATATCTTCCTTCAAAGAGACATAGTTCAATTCGTGAACATAGGTAGAAGCTGTATAATCAGATTTGAAATACAAAGTTAACTCATTATTCTTCAATTCATATTTAATTGTATCACTTGATAGTATCCAGTTGGATTTCGGTTCATATGGGGAACCCCAATATTCAATAACTGTGTTATCATCTTTAAATTCGTAAACACATGGTGTTTGAATATTATTAAACCAATAATAATTTAAAAGGTCAGCCCGCAAATGATTAGAGGCACTTTCATCATTTTCAGCGTTATCGTTTCTTCTGACGGCCTCTTCAACAGCTAATTTTGCATTCAGCATTCTGTATTTATCTGTTGTAGTGTGTTTGCTGTCAGTGTTGTCATTTACCCAAATATTTTCATCGTAGCTACCACAGACTATATCCTTTATCTCTGCGCCTGTAAAGACGCTGTTTACAGACCATACCATACCGCAGACAGCCGTTACCATAGGAGCGGCCATAGATGTGCCGCTCTTATTTTCATAGCCTCCGTTTATCCACGAACCAAGTCCGTCAAGAATACTTCCGGGAACGGTGCTGTAAATATTTGTACCCGGAGCACAGATATCCACCTGCGATCCTCCGTTTGAAGATACAGCCTGCTGATAAGTTCCGTCGTCAAGTTTTTCCGCATTACCTACAATAATTATCCTGTTAAGGATATCCTCTTTTGTTATCTTGGAGTCCTTGGGAAGCAAAATATTATCCTCTGTTACAGAACAAAATAAGCAGTTATTTTTTGCATCTATAGCTAATACTTGTTTCGGGTCACAGTTTTCATTTTCATTATTCGGGTCATTTTTTCCCGAAGTGCCGTTGCCTGAACTTTGAACAACTACGAAATCATAGTTTTCTTCCAACAGCCTTGCAATAAAATATGATGCAAGCGAACCTTCACGGTCGAGTGCAGTTTGATCAAATTCTGTATATCCATTCGGTAAGCCACCGGATTTTCCCAACGAATAATTAACTGCCTTGCAACCCGACTCCACAGCATATCTTAGGCTGCACAAAACCCTTGCATCTGTATTCCAGCCTAAGCCATTATTTGATTGCTCCTCGGTCGGTTCCCAGTCTATGCAGTAAAGATTACTTTTCCATGACAACCCTGCCATACCTTTTTCATTGTTAGCAACGGCTCCGATAATACCTGCAACATGCGTGCCATGATCATCTTTTTCATTGATGCTTTCCAGCCATTCGGACGGAAAATTTATCTTCTCATCCAAATCTTCATGTCCGGTATCAAATCCCGTATCGCAAATCCCGATATTGATTTCGCTGAATCTATCGTTATAATCCCATGCTCCATAAGCGTCTATCGCTTCCAAATACCAATCTCCGCCGTCAGCATCTTTATAAGGATCATTGATTGAAATATCCGGATAAACATAGCTTACCGTATCGTAAAATGCCTTATCAACCTCAGAATTCTGTTCCAATTCAGCGCAGATAGTCTTTAATGTGCTCAGATCTGTTGACGGGATCTCGACATCTATTTCGTTGATACTGTATGCATTACCAACAATTCTTCCGTTAATAGAATCAACGATTTCGTTTTTTCTTTGTTCTGTAACACCATCTTTTAGAAAAATCATTACGATATTATTTACATATTCCGTACCGGTCTCGGCATCTGTGCTTATTGCATTTACATTTAATTTATATGGTGTACCGCTGTCATAGGTAATCGTTACTTCTTCACTGTATATTTTTTCGTCTTCGGTAATTGCATTTACGGTTACAGTATTTTTGCCCAGCAACAAATGCGTTTTAAAAGAGAAGTTGTTATTTGTAATCTGAGCTTCCCCGCTATCCGCTACATCTGCATCTTTATTATGCCGAACTGAATAGCTGACCGAAACAACATTACTGTTAGGGGAAAAGTTTCCAGTAACAATCTGATCTTTTTCAGTTACCGTTTCACTTTCAATATTTATAGTTAAATCAATGCCGCCGCCATCCGAACACCCTGTAAAACCTGCTGCAATTACTGCAAGGACGACCAATATCGATATCAATCTGTTACAATACTTTTTCATGATTTCCATCCTAATTTGAAAGCTTTTCATAATTTCATTTCTTAATACTTTGCAAATCCGTACAACAAAATGAGCAGAATTTTAGGCCATTATTTATTTCGCTTCCACAATTTTGCAGTATATGTTCATTCCTGGTCTCCATTATGAATAGTGAATTTTTACATTAGCCAAAATTTTATCTGTATCTCCGTAATCATTACATTTTTCTATTTCATCCCACTGGGCTTTTGTTCCGGAATAATATATATCTGTCAATGATTTACAATTATTTAATGCATAAGCTCCTATTGTTTTTACACTTTTAGGTATAGATATACTTTTTAAACTTATACAGCCTTTGAATGCTTGCTCTCCAATAATAACTAAAGTCTTTGGTAAAACAATATTATTTAAACTTGTACAATTTGAAAAACATAAAAGTGATAATTCTACAACATTGTCGCCTAAAGTAATATCCGTTAAACTTGTACAATTTGAGAATGCCCATGCGCCAATCACTGTTACGCCATTACCAATTACAACTTTTTTAAGATTGGTACAGTCTGAAAAAGCATACAATTCAATAGAATTGATATTTTCAGGTATTTCAACTGATTCCAAACTACTATTTCCACTGAAAGCAGAAAACGGCAATGACTTTAGTCCTTTGCCTATAGACAAGGTTCTCAAACTACTACACCCTGAAAAAGCACTTCCGCCTAAAGAAGTAACGCTATTGGGAATATTGACATTCTTCAAGCTTTTACAATTTTTAAATGCTTCCTCTCCGATTTCCACTAAATTATCAAAGAACTCAATTTCTTTTAGATTTGGAACATCATCAAACGCATGATTTCCTATTTTTATCAAGTTTAGTGGCAATTTGACTTCTTCAATGTTGCTATATCCTGCAAAAATCCAAGAATCAATTTCTGTTATATTATCGCTCATAACAATTTTAGTAATTGCGGAACTATACTGACTCCACCCAACATCATTCGAGGATAATTTTCCACCTCCAAAAATTGTAAGAGTACCATTTGTATCGTCAAATGACCAAGTTATTTTCTGATTTTCAATAGAATTGTTGTCATTACTCAAATTGCCAGAATTAGCATTTGTAGTTTCGGATTGACTTGAACTTGTTGTTATATTTGTGGAAACATTTTCACCATTTACAGATTGATTATTTCCGCCTGAAGCATCAAAAATAAAATCAGTAGTTTCTAAGTTCAAAGATGTCTGTAGTTCAACTTCACTATTTTCTCTATAAGTATTCAAGATCCGTACTTTGTAGTTGAATTCTGCTGAAGACGATTTTGTTTTTTTAACTGTAAAATTATATATACCATTTTCGTCAACATCTATAATATACGGATCAGATGTTGTAAACTCGCCATCAACAATGATATTCGAATCCTGATCCGTTACCTTTAAATAATAGTTTGAGAGAGAGTTGCCATTTATATCTATAACATTCACTTTTGCCCCATTTGTACTGCTTTCCGTTAGGCTTAAAAGCATATCCGAGTATATTCCAACGGACTCAAACGCTCTTCTCACGCATGCAACCTGTGCTTGTGTAAGTTCTCCCGAATTTTGCATAGTTTCAGCTGTAAGTATAACGGCGTTAGCACATTGATTAAATGTTGCGTCAGACTGCATAATATATAAAGATCTGTACCAAAGGTGAGCAAGTTTATCAATGTCAATCTTAAATATATCAAGACCGGATTTACCGCCGTTCCACATTAAATACGCTGCATGAGATATTACAGTTGAATATTCATATTCTGAATCAATCTTGCTGTTTTCAGTTATTTTTTCTTTATTTCCGGAATCCTGAGGATCGGAGATATTACGATATAAAGAGGCTGCCGAGTTGTTCAGATACCAATTCGGAATATTTTCGTTTAAAACTTTCCCCTCAATTAATTCGCCGAAAACATCTGATATTCCCTCGCCGATTGCGCCCGTCTCTACGCTTTGTGAACTATTCAAATCAATTATACTGCCTGTAATGGCATGTGTATATTCATGCCCAAGAATGTCCACTTGAGACGCGTCCATATTGCTTCCAACTAAAATAGCAGCCATTCTTTTATCATTTTTAACAATTCCCCCACCACTGGCATTGTTTCCGTTATCATATGAACAATTTATTGCAGCATGAACACTATCAAAACCTTTATCACCAAGTGCATTGTAATATTCATTAAACTTGATCATATTATCGAGTAGTATTATTGCTTGTTCATCAAATTTATTTGTGTCTGCTGAAATCGTGCTTATACCGTACTCGGTAAAATCCTCTTTGATTTCTCCGTTCTTGGCTCTCGTGTTAATATTTGCAACATCAAAAATACTTATATTATATTCTTCGTTATATAAAAGATAACGCCCGTCATCATTTTTCCAACCCATAGTTGCTATACCGCTATCTGATGAATAAACTTTCTTAGATACAGACATTGTCAATTCGCGAACGCATAAGATTTCTGCGTTTTGCAGATCAACAATCATTTCATAAACCACATCATCATATAAAATCTCAAGACGGTAAGCCAAAACAGGCTCGCTATCATCACCAAAGGAATAGATTACAATGTTTTGATTATCTATTTCTGAAATTTTTATATCATTTGTTTCAAAATAATGATGAACAGATTGTTGAATTTGCTGCGCGGTAACATTTACTTCTGTATTTACCGTATCATTTATCTGAATATAATTCGAAGTCAGCAAAGAAGCCTGTCTATCAGCACCTGAAACCACAACAATGTTTCTGCCACAGACTGGGATATCCTTGTAATACTGCTGAAACCTGTAATATGTATAATCCGTTACCGCATCCACGCTGCTTGGCTTCAATTCCTCTTGTGCATTTTCTATGCCGATCATATCCTGAACGCTTGTGATCGCTTCAAGAGCGCTGCTGCTGTCAGTTATCTCAATATCAGAAAAGCCGCCGTCTAAATACACATAATTTTCATCTGATTCGCTTAACTGCGGGCTGTTATGTTTTTTCCACACAACTGTTCCTATTGTTGCGCATATTACTAATGCAATACAGCAAACACAGGCTATCATCGCTTTTAATTTATTAGATTTGGCGTTTTCGTTTTTTTTACTATTTTTTGAATAATCAGTTGATATCTGCGCTCCGCATCTGGGGCAGTATTTCTGGGTTTCATTAATTTCCGTTCCGCAGTTTTTACAAATCATGAAGTTCCTTTCTGCAATTATCCAATAAGCATCAAAATCATTGAATTAAATTAAATATTAAAAAATATGTTATTGATAAACAGTTTCTGTTTTTGACGCAAGAATGCCATCATGATAGTTTTCGATTTTGATACATCTGTCTGACGAACCTTCATAATAATAGTAGGTTTCATAGTTGCCATCATATTGCTTATAAACATTTCTTTCAACTTCGTCTACTGTTACATTGTAAATATCCCGAATATCGCCATCACTATCATATTCCGTTACTTGCCCGGAAAACATGTCACCCCTTAGGATCTGACCTTCTTTTTTATATTCTAAATTGCCGTCAAAATAGTAGCACTCTGTATATTCACCGTCTTTACCGTATTCGTAGGTAAAGTATTCTATCTTTTCACCGTCTTCTTTAAAACCGCGTTCCGTTACGCAGCCCTCTTCGTCATAAAAAGTATATTCTTCAAAGCTATATCCAAATTCGTCGTCATGAATGATTGTTACAGATAAAAGATTGTTTTTTCCGTCATAAACAAACTGAATATCACTTTGCTTTTCTCCGGATTGATCGTAAGATACGCCGGAGCCAAAATACATATCCTCTCCTTCTGTATAGCTTATCAACGCCTCCTCCCGATCGGCATGTGACCCTGATTCCGAATTTAAAAAGGAGAAAGATTCTTCCGTATATTTACAAATACGCCCGTTTTCATATTCGCAATAATAATTGTATGTTGAGGATGTAGCGCCGTACGAATCGTAGTACACCACGCTGCTCTGCACAAGCTGTTTATCACTGCCCGCCACACGCACGGCAACAATTCCGATCACAGTTACAACCGCAATCAACAAAACTGTCCCAACAATACCAATGATGCTTTTCCCAGACAGACGGTTGGCCGCTTTTACCATACCGCTCTGCGACACTGCCTGTTGCTCGGTTGGGCATTGGTGCATGTTCGCATTTATAGCAGTACTTTTTTGGACTGGCGGTTCACTTACCAGGCTCCCGCATTTCGTGCAAAATTGGGTGTTATCTTTAATTTCCGTTCCGCATTTTTTACAATACAATATAAATTCATCTCCCCATGATTACTAATCCTGTTTAAAATCGACTCATAAAGCCAATGCATTTACCAACGATCTTCACCTTCAACGGGATACATCGGTCCAAAGCGATTTACAGGCTGTTCGGTAGTGATTTCCGAAATATCGATTTTGTTATAATATATTGGCATGTCGCTAACATATTTCAGCATCAACTCGTCACTTTTGATCTCAAAACTGTATGTATAACTAAAAAGCCAGTCATCACAATCCAGTGTAATCGTATCACCGTTAATCATGTAATAAAACACACTGTCCATATCTCCGTCTAAATATCCTGTTCCATCACTATTAAAAGTTAAATATTCGTTTTCCGGATAATTATCGAAATCTGCGGTTTCACTGCTTGCAGCACTAATTTGCCACGAGCCTAAGATTTTATGCTCAGGCTTTCCGTTAGAAACTGTAAGTGAAATAACAGAAACGAGTATTAAAAATACAGCAATACCCATACAGATCGGCAACGCCATGCTTTTGGATTTTGCAGTGTAACTCAAAGTATTTTCAAATTCAGAAGCATTGCTGCTTTTGGATAATGCAGAATCGCATTTCGCACCGCATTTCGGACAAAATTTTTGATTTTCGTTTATCTCATTTCCGCAATTTTTGCAATACATAAAAAACTCCACCTTATCTATTTTGATTTAATAAATCTGAATAAGCAATATGTCCTTGACAGCCATTAATATCTACTGAAAACTGACCTATTGGTATTATATCATTATAACTCGTTATATTATCAATATCATCTGTACCTGTTAAAAAGCCCTTAATACCAAGTGATGCAAATAATGTTCTTAAATTTGAAAATTGTGTTAAGGCAAAAGCAGAATCAGTATCTTCGACTGACAAAAACATTTCATCATTATAATGGTCATAGCATTCAATATTCCCGTTAGCATAACTAATATAAGAATAATTTGCGATTGTATTATGGTTTTGGCTAATTACCCCCGCAGCATAATATTGAGATGATTCCAAAGGAGCGTCTTTCTCAACTAATACATAAGTAGATTGATTACTCTTATATAAATAATATTGACCTTCAAATAATGATGAAACATAAAAATTTGCATCTGAAAAATTGTAGGTTTCAGTTATATACTCATCATTGATTATATTGGTTATTTGCAGACTGGGATATATTTGATTATCCGTCTGCTTCTTTACAACTGATACCTGCAATAATTCCTCCTCACCATCTTCATCAATATCGTATTCTTGACTGGAAATTATCTTTGGCGTATCCAAGTCACATGAAAAATCGTATCTTTCATTTTTGCCATCTATATAATATGTAATATTTTGAGCACTTTCATCAACTTGGTGCTTATTTAAATAATCATTCCAAACACTGGTGTTTTCATTGCTTGAAATTATAAGAGTCAATATTACAGCAAAAATTACAAGAAAAACAGATATAGATAAAAATAATCCTGTTTTCTTATTTTTAATTACAACTTTTTGATTTGAATCATACTGAGCGACTTCGTTACAAATAGGAATATCTGTTTTGCTGCCGCACTTGGGACAATAATTCAAATTGCCTTGTATTTCAGTTCCGCAATTTTTGCAATACATGAATAAATTCTCCTCTGAAATTCCTTTTAAACACCGTTACTGTTTATTTCAAAAACGACAAATTACGAATAATAGCCGGCTCTTTTGCCTGACCGTTGCATACTTGAACAAAACAAATAATTTTAATTACTGCAAGCGCTACTGTCATTACCAAATAAGCAACAGGAACAATAACGGTCCAACATAAAAGCACAGTGCAAATTGTCATAAGAATAGAAACAACAAAAAATTTCATAACCTGTTTCAAATGAAATGACACATAAGCTGACTGAGGGGCAGCCAACAGTGCGATAAACACGCCCATTATGCCCATGAGATAAAGCGCCATGGCCATCACTTTATTTTCAGAAATATCTTTTTTGCTGAACTCAAAAGTATGGTCATATGGATCTAAAGAAGTACCCAATGAATATGACATATTTTGTTCTTGATTATCTGCATTCGTATATTCCGTATTTTCATATGTAATCGGTTCACCACAGTTTGGACAGAATTTATCATTGTTTTTAATTTCCTGATTACATTTCGGACAGTTTTTCATAAATGAACTCCTTTAACCTTTAAATCAAAATATTATTAAATTGATTCGCTTCTAATTTTTAGAAAAATCAAATATGCCCTATTGGGGCTTATATTCTTCTTTATTTATCTGTTATTTTTGCACCGAACGGCATTAACATTAATTTAGCAAATTTAAAATACTGCAATCCAAACGGAATTCCTACTATTGTGATACACAATGCAAGACCTGTAACAGCATATGCAATTGCTGACCACAAACCTGTAAGAATAAGCCAAATTATGTTTACAATCACTTTAGCTGTATTGCCACCGTAAACAATATCCTTGCCAAAAGGCGCAAGCGTAAGCTTTGCAAACTTAAAACACTGTTTTCCTATGGGTATCCCGATAATTGTTATACACCAAAGCGCGCCGATCAATAACCATCCGAGCGCATTGATCAACCCACCCAGAATGGCCCAAATAACATTCATAAAAACATTAATCGGCTTATTCTTTTTCATTTCCTGAATTGGCTCATTTACATCTGTCAC
The DNA here is from genome assembly GCA_900539845.1 of uncultured Oscillospiraceae bacterium. Taxonomy (GTDB): domain Bacteria; phylum Bacillota; class Clostridia; order Oscillospirales; family Acutalibacteraceae; genus Eubacterium_R; species Eubacterium_R faecavium. The sequence goes on from UQDP01000014.1 coordinate 22,827, forward strand.
TGTAACATTGATCTGTTTACCGCATTTAGGACAAAACTTTAAATTGTTTTCAATTTCAGCTCCGCAATTTTTACAATACATAATTTATTCTCCTTTTTTCAAATTAAATTTCCTTAGTTTTACCAGTTTTGGTATTGAAATATTTAAAACTTATTTTATGACTTGCTGTTTCTTCGTCATAATAATCTTCGAATCCCACAAATTCTTCAACATTTTGAGAAATGAGTTGAAATTCACGGTGAGGAAATATGGGCATCCGTAATGAACTTTTCTCCACATTTAGGACAAAACTTTTGATTATCTTTTGTTTCGCTTTTGCATTTTGGGCAATCCATAGAACTTCTCCAACAAAAATCATTCATTATGCAAGCAATATGCCAGCATATCTACATAATATGTATTTTGAAATGTTGTCGCGTTATTTCCTATGTTAGACATATCTGCTATTTCTTCCAAATCATATGTCACATACGATGTATAAGAAGCATCCGGATTCGTTAAATAAAGTTCATCATCCATTTCAAACTCTTTTAAATCCTCATCAATCTGTGCTTGCTCAGATTCTATTTCTGCATTGCAAGACGAAATAAAATCGACCGTTGAATTGTAAAAATACAAAAGTTCATTTGGACAATTGTCGTCACTTAATCCGGTAAATTTATTTTCTGAATTACTGAAATCGCTGATGTCCGCATATAGCCAATTATTTAATAAATCTACACTTGCCTTCGAAACATCAACATTGTACTGCATATTTGTTAATGTAAATGTGTCATCACGATTTCTTGAGGGTCTGTTTAAAAACACGTTTTGAGACTGATAGTATAAATTATAAAGTGTATCTTCAAAATTCTCATCAGAATAGCAAACCAAATCTATTTGCTCACAGAAATTGTTATAATAATCAAATTGCGTTCTTAACTGCTCGGGCATCAAATAAAGATTTTGATTTTGATTAAACTCATATACTGCCGTTTTAAATTGATTGGCTGCCTCAACAACATAATCATAATTGTCATTAACCAACACATTTGAAATTGCATCCGTATCATATGTATCCATGAAGTTATCGCGCGCCTGCAAAACCTTGATATAATTTCGTATCAGTTCTGCCTGCGGATCATATACTTTGGACAATTTATTTACGGCTTCATTATATTCTGCATTGTATACTAATTTCGCAGCTTTGCTAAGCTTATATGAATCAGAATTGAAATGCACGGCAATGCCAATTATAAAAATTCCAATAATTATAGCAACGCATATAAAAGCAATCTTTTTTGTGTTTCTATATTTAAATGGCGGAATCGGCTTATTATTTGAAATGGATCCTGATTCCGTAATCGAATTAGCATTCGGGGCGGGCAAATCTTCCTTCAGAAAATTTTTTGACCAACCGCATTTTGAGCATACATTTTCGTCTTCATTTAATCTGGTTCCACATTTTGGGCAAAACATTTTATTCCTCCACATTACACCGTTGACTTTTCTAAGAAATTATTTAAATCGTTATTTCAAGTTCGTTGCTGTAGTTTATCATTACGCTTATTCAGCGTCAAATTTATGGCCGCATTCGGTGCAAAACAGATTCTCCATTTCCATAATTGCACCGCACTTGGCACATTTTTTCATTTGCTTTTCAGCGGGGGAGTTATTATCTTCTACCTCCTTTGTTACATGATCCGGGTCTGATTGAGAATCATGGTGATCTTTTTTTGATGCATCACCATCAGAAGAAATATTTTCATCATGTGATACACTGTCTGTTTCCCCGCCATTTTCGGCAACCTCAGATATAAGCTCGCCGCAGCTAAGACATCTCTTTATGGTTCGGCTTTGAATATTTCCGCAATTTTGACATTTCCATTCATGATCATCCGGATCCCTTTGCCGTATTGTCTCTTTAAGAATTTCTATTGAATGATCGCTGTTGTCATAACCGGGGTTTTTCGTCGTGTTTTTATCCGACTCAGTGGCATCAACTTTTGCACCGCAGTTTGTACAAAACAGTGCATCGTTCTCAAGCGGTGCACCGCATACTGAGCATTTGGGTCTTTCTGTTTTAACAATCTTGTTTCCGCAATGTGAGCAAAACTGAGAACCGGCAACAATATCTCCGTTGCAATATGGGCATTTTTCCACCCCTTTAAGCGCTTTTATCTGCTCATTGTATACACCGATAGCGGCAATCGTTTCATGTATTTTTTTAAACAGCTCCAGCTGATCCGGGACAGAAATTTCATCAACATTTGCAGAATCATAATATTTCTTTCCCAGATCCATATAATATTGATTTAATACTTTTTGCTGTTCTGAAATCATGGAATTGATTTTCACAATATCCGTTACATCTTTTGTCTTAGCGTAGGCATCAGTACCAACCTGAACAATTTTTCTTCCTATTTCATCAAAAAAAGCCATTTTTACCCTCCTGCGAACAAAATTACAAAAGTCGCCTATTATTAATAACAATAAAATTATTTCATAATTTGTTCACACTTACAAGATGTGACTTGGATTGCTAAAATAATTTTTCATCAGGTAACATCTTACAAAAAGCATTAATTTTATACATGTAAATACGAAATCAAATCGTTCATTGTATTTATCGTTCCAAAAGAGTAGGTATAAGCCAACAAAATTAAAAGAAAAACATCCGAGGTACCTTTCGGTAAACCTCGGATGTTTTAGTTATTAAAGATCCGGAAGCTCTATAGGATCTCTGACATCATCTCCGCCCGTGCTTGTTGTGATAACATCTACGGTTGAAAATGTATCGATCTTTGCATTCGGTTTTGTATAAGACTCTTTCAACTTTATTCTCCTTTCGTAATTATTTATGAGCCATACGCTTCGGCTGATCTGCCGTAGCGTATCATAGCTGTTGTTAAATCATCTAACGCTGTACCCGCATAACTATCGTGCACAAGCTTTGCATAGGATTCAATACTGAAACGCATTGTGTCACTGCACTGGATGCCGTTATCATAAACTGTGAGCAGTATTTCCTTGCTCATCTCATTTGCGAACAATTCATCACAATAGACATAGTAATTGCCGTCTTCCGCTTTTACGAAATCATCTTTAGAATATGTAAATTCGCCGTTGCCGCATGTGATGACAACCGTTTTGTTTTCAATATCATCCGCCGAGAATTTCGCTCTGATCGTTACGGAATTATTCAGGACCAAACCTGAACCCAGCCACTCCGATTCAGGTGAATCGACCGTCATATAGTGATAATCTCTGATATTCTCAAACTCCGGCTCATCATTTGTGCCCCATGACCTTTGCTCCTCCGTCAGATCCGAATTAACAAGCTCATCTGTTTGGTAACCTACATATATTTGCGCTGCAGCGCCGTAATTCAGCAGATCAACAAGCAGCGTTCTGAGTTGTGCATAATCGGCTGAGCTATATCTTTCGAGCAAAGTATACGCGTATTCCCTGACGCTCATGACCTTTGCCGGACTGTTGTAAACTTCGCCGTCATTACTGTATGTGGCATAAAGAACCGCATTCACCTCATCATTCATCAGCTGAGGGGATATGCCCGGATAAGAGAACACATAATATTCACCCTGTTCTTTGTACTCTGTGACAGTCAGTTCATCACCTTCACAGGTGAATACAACATACGGATCTTCAAAATCGGCAAGATCTGTTTTCAACACCTTGAAGTTCATTGTGATACTGCTTTCAAGGGATAATGATACGGTGCTGATTTTCAGCGTATCCGGCGCCTCAATAGGTATGAAATTTATTGAATTGGCTTCTGCATATGCCTGCGCTGTTGAATTTCTGTAACCCTCAATATCCATATTTCCGACTATGGAAGAATCAGAAAATGTGCAATTCGGGTTCAGTACGGTAATTTTCTGCAAATTGTCACATTCAGCAAAAGAACTTACGCCTATTGATTCAACATTTTTACCAAGTTCAATATTTCTGAGCATATCACAGTTATAAAACGCTTCTGAGCTTATGGATATAACGCTTTCTGGAATAGATATTTCCGAAATACCGGCACAATTATAAAATGTTTTTGCACCGATGGAAGTTACACCTTCCGATATAGTTACAACAGCGTTGTCGGCGTATTTCCAAGGACCGAAGTTGCCGGTTGATTTCATCATCCAATCCCATAGCCAACCCTGCTCAGCAGTAACATTTGAATCTGGAATAACGCCGTCTGTACCGGGTGTAATTATGATTTCTTCTACTGCATTCGCGTTATAAAAACCGTATGAACGGTATGTAGCGGATGCTGGGACGGAAACTTTTTTCAAGCCTGTCAAATTGCCAAACGCTCCATATCCAATGCTTGTTACGGAATCAGGCACTACCAATTCCTCAACTGATGTGCAATATTCAAATGCCCGCTCATCTAAATTTGTAAGCGTAGACGGCAATGAAATATTTGTAACATTTACCGCATTATAAAAAGCATATCTGCCTATCGATGTTATGCCCTCTCCGATTATAATTGATGTTGTGTAAGGCAATACTTCATACCATGGCATTGTTGCCGAATCATAGCCATCCATTACACCTTCTCCGGTCACTGTAAGTACACCGGTCTCTCGACTCCAGGACCAGCTAAGTCCATCTTCAGTTGTGTCGCCGGCAGTATCTCCTAAAACAGTTTCCGAAACAGCCATATTGATTGCTGTATTTATCTCTGTGACCGCGTGATCCACTTCAATCTGAGAGGTGTATGTGTATAATCCGTTTTTATGTTTGTCATAAACCGCTTTTAGGTTTGTATACCCCTCTTCTGAAAAAGTGTTATTATTAAGTTTTTCCTGAGCGTCTTCCAATACTCCCGTCAGGACACTGCCGTCAAGTTTAGCAATCGTTTCTTGACTGATATTTCCGCAGACAGAACAGGTGTATTCATAGTACCCTGCCGTACTGCAAGTTGAAAGTACCGTATCGGTTAAAATATTATTATGGTTTAATGTGTTTACATGATTTCTTTGCTCTGTTGCGCCGCAAACCGAGCAGGTATACAAGTCATAGCCTTGAGCTGCACATGTAGGGTCAACTGTGTATTGATAAATATAATTATGACCTAACGCACTGACATAATTTCTTTTTTCCGTTGCACTGCACCTGCTGCATTTGTATGTATCATAGCCCTGAGCAGTACAGGTCTGTTTTTTTGTGCTATCGTATACATAGTTGTGACCTAATGCTTTTACTTGATTGCGCTGCTCTTCTTTGCCGCAGTTAGAACATTTATATAAATCATAGCCTTGTGCCGTACAGGTTGGAGATATTGTATTATTATAAGTAAAATTATGACCTGTTGCAGGGGTGTTATCAGAGTAATACGAAAGCTCACAATCCGTGCATTGATGTATGGTGTACCCTGCTTCCGTGCAGGTTTCATTTATAACTGTTATTTCATAATTATGCTCATCATTCATTGTTGGATAAGGATCTACATAATAATCCCACTCGCAGATAAAGCCATGATTGTCAAGTGAATGTATACCTTGATCGCCATTCAATTCACCATCATTCCATTTACCGGTACTTGCTATCATTTCGCCCCAGTCTTCAGGTCCAGGTCCACCATTATTAGGTTCGCCCCTATTCCAATTGGTATATTGGTACTTTTCTCCGGTTATCCATTTCCAAACACCTTCTGTTTCAACATCGGTTATGCCTATCCAATATGTTGACTTGTTTCCTAATATGATAAGTTCAAAAATAAATGTTTGTTCTTCCTCATTAGTAATTGTTACAAGATGTCCTCCTAAACTTTCGCAATAATTATTTGCTTCATTCCAGTTCATACTAACATCAAGTACCTGATAAGTATGGCCCGAATAATAACTTTTTTCTCCTATCGGATTTGTTTCTGTCATACTTTTCATACCATCAGCAATCTTCATAAAAGAATATTTGAAATACAGCGCATACAAACCATTTTCTAAATCTTTTTTACCCAAATAATCGGCAAACGCCGGCTTCATCATAGCTTCATCCGGTTTTGGAAGCGGAGATTTAGCATAATACGATATGGCCAATTCAGCCTCATAAAAAGCGAGTGATTCCTGAATCGATGAATTATATAAAAGATTCGCTATTGGAAGCGTTGCACCTACCACTGATAAAACCGAACCGAATGTTCCAAGGCTCCAGCCCAATATATTACATACCGATTGAAATATTCCGATTCCGTGATAGACTTTTTCTATATTATTCACATCAGTTTGCGTTATATAGTAGATATTTTTGAAAATTTCTATAGAACTACTTATATAGGTTAACGAACGATTTCCCAACTTTGCGAACTCGTTCTCAGTAATGGAGTCGGGTAACATCAGGTCGGCAGCGCCCCAAACTTTTTGAATGTTATTACAATAAAATTGCACAACATCCCAATCTGTTTCACTCCATTCCATGTCCGGACTTATATTTTTTATCGTGTCTGTATACAAGGCTTTTTCTGATTCCGTTAGTGTATATGAAAACTTACTGGTTAAAAACTGGATATCCTCTTCCGAAAAATAAGAAGTTCCTTCAGCAGCATACGCCGAAAAATCCAAGCCGCCAACGATACTGACCGTCATTACGATTGAAAGCAAAAAACTAACTGCTTTTTTCATGATTACCTCCGCAAATCAAACATATTATTATAAAAATATACACAAAAAATTATTTCACAGTCTGTTCACATTTACAAGATGTGACTTGGATTGCTGGAATAATTTTTCATCAGGTAACATATTGCAAATAGTGACCGTTTTATGTATAGTATTACTGTTACCCCACCCACCGCAATTTGGTAACAGTAGGAGTGAATATTTATGCAATTCGGGATGTTATTGAAAGAATACATAAAAAAGCAGGGCTTAACCATCTATCAGCTTGCGAAAGAAACAGGCATCGACCGCAGTTTTTTACAGGGCGTTTTAAACGGCAAGCGCAAATTACCCAAAAAGAGATTTTCAGATATTGTAAATTCCAACTATTTTACAGAAAGCCAGATACACGCGCTTTGCCAGGAATATTTTCTTGAGCGTTTCGGCAAAGAAAAAGTAGAACGCTTTGAGTATCTTGAAAAAGGCATAACAGGAAAGATCAAAGAAGAACTTAGTACAGAATATCCGGCTGAGTTTATAGATATCAAAAAAGAAACCTCCTTTTTTTCAGGCAAAAAAGAGGTTTTGAATCTTATTTACACAATATTGAATCGAGACGAAATCCATAGCTTTATTTCCAATTTTGATTTTTCAAATACAGAAATAAACCGAATCGTTTATTATTCCTGCAAGCAAGGCAAGATCAAGGATTTTTTTCACTTTGTTGATATGGATGCGTTCAGCAGCATACACAATATTTGTACTGTATTCAACGCCCTTCACTATGCGGAAGCGGGCTATCTTACATACTCGTGCAAAAAATATTCCGCCGACTCGCTGATGCCGTATTTTATGATTGCCGATCAGTACTTTTTATCGTTTGATGAATCCGCTGAAAACGCGGTATTGCTTAACACGGACCTTATGTCATTATTCTTAAAAAAGAAAATTAACGACATAAAGCGGGAATCTCATCCGCTGATTCTGATAACCGAAAACGCTTTTGAGTATATGAAAACGGTAAGCTCAATAACGGCAAATTCCCTGTCGAGCATCATGGCAGCTTTTGATAATCAAATATGCCCCACCTTTATCACGCCTGAAATCATAGAGCGCATCGCTACGCCGGAAGTGAAAAACATCCCCTCTGTCATACAACAGCTTATATCACACTACAGTCTGATTATCGGAAACAACGGTCAGCAATCTTTGCTGAATTTCCTAATCATTACATATGATGCAATCAAAGATTTTATAGAAAACGGTTATATTGGAGGCTTTCCCAGAACACTTGCGAATCCTGTGCCAAAAGAAATGCGCTCTCATTTTCTTAAAGCCCTTATTGATAAAAACAATTTGGAGAAATTAGTCCTTACAAACCCGCATATATTCAAAACATCTTATGATATAAATTACCAAATCAACAACAATTATCTGGTCATAGCCTCCTGCCGGGGATTGGAAAATCCGGATGATTATAACGGCAGAATTACATACTATACAGACGATGAAGTCATCGCAAATGACTTCAAGGATTATTTGGATTACCTTGCGCTGTCTGAAAAGACCTATTCGCAGGAAATATCAGAAAGCATCATAGAAGCGTTTATCAAACAACTGGATGCGTAATGCATGGCTGTTTTTTCTGTTGCTTCCTATCAGTATTTTAAAATATTTGACACAAAATGATTTAGTTAATAAAAGGGGTCTGCCTCACGCTTATTGGTAAGGCAGACCCCTTTTATTATAATCTTTTCAATGTTAAATCAACATTCAAACGGTTCATTTATTTCAGGCACTATCTATACGAACGAATTACTGCGCTGGGAGGTCAACAAGTATTTTCCAATATCCGTTTCGCCTGCCGTTTACTCTTTCAATCAACCCTTTTTCCTGCATTTCAACGGTCTTTGTTTTTATTGTTCTCTCAGATCTGCCGGTTATTTTCGCCAATGTTTTTTGTGTTACGAAAGGATTTTCTCTAATTTCGTTTAAGATTGAAAGTTCTTCCAAAGTGCAATTATTGCACTTTGAAGCATCCGAATTTGCACTTTGAACTTCACTTTGAAAATCAATATGCAAATACCGATTCTTTAATTTGTTGTGTTTATCAAGTAATAAGTTTTCAAAAAACTGCTCAAGATATTTATAAGTAGCCGTTATACCGATCTTCAAATTATTGTAGTTTGCTCTGACAAGCGCGTTTCTAAAATACCACGAGTTTTCCGAAAACAGATCATTGTTTACATTAAATCCAAATGATTTTAAATACTTAATGATAAAAACCGCTGTTGCCCTTGTATTGCCCTCGCAAAAAGGATGAATCTGCCAGATCCCGGCAGTAAATTTTGCAATGTGCTTTATTGCCTTGGAAGCAGGCAAATCTTTATATGAAAACGCTTTTTCCATGGCAAAATCATAATCAAGCGTATCATTTATACTGTCAAACGAAGCGTATAAAACCGTATCGCCTTTAAGTACCCATTCTTTTTTTGTTATATTATAAGGCCTGATTTCACCGGCATGCTTAAACACATCGGAAAACAGCCTTCTATGAATCGCCTTAAACTCAGCAGGAGAAAACTGAAAAGTATTTTCGCTTAAGATCTCTGCAATTCTCGCAGCAACCTTATCCGCTTCCTCCGAACCTTCTTCTGTGGCTTTTCTTACATTCTGCTGTTCATAGTAACTGTTCAACCGTTTTTGAACAGTCTCTATACTGATTTTCCCCTCAATATGTTCTTTAGCAGTATCCAATAGATATTCGGAAGTTTTAAGCCCATCCACATCCTGGAGACCAATTGCGGCTTTCCAAGACTCGCTGCGCTGCGCTTTATCAGGCTCTCCCTGTTTTATATATTCACTTAATTCAAAATTCCAGTTTCTTGAATTGTCCATATAACCACGCCTTATAATTTCTGCATATATTGTACCACACTTTTACAACAGAGTAAAACATAAATATGCTTAGCCAGTCATCAAATATCATATGACCGTTACAATATACAGAACTCATATTCAGTTCGATTTGGTATGTAATCTATAATTTCTATTTAAAACAATTTATGCTGTATTTTAACGAATTACCTTTAACTATTTTTGCAAACCGGTTTACTTCTGTGAAACACCCTCGTTATTTTTTAGAATATCTAATCATATTCGCACTTCTGTTTCACGACAAATTCAAAAAAATTCAAATTAATAAAATATAAAAAATATAGTTAAAACACTGCATAGGAATCCTCTTTTCCGGCTATAAGTGAAGGGACTTTTTATATGCTCTTTACAAAATTCGGACAGGAGTGATTCAAATTACAAGTTATGAATACAGAAGCGAACCTTTGTTTCTGCGTAATCAGTTTAGCGGTGTTGGAATGTTTTCCATTCCGCTCATCAGGAAACAGGAGGTGCGGCTTGAAGATTTTGCGCTAATCGGTTATGATAAGATTAATCAAAGCAATGAAGCTGGCAAAACGGTACATTTCTTTCTCGATGACTACCGTTTTGAAAGTATCTACAAAAATCCAGATGATAAAATAGAGCGTTTAAAAAAATTCAACGCTGTTTTATCACCGGATTTCAGTATGTATACGGAAATGCCTGTTGCACTTCAACTCTACAACTGTTTTCGGAATCGTTGGGCAGGTGCGTATTTACAACAAAACGGCATAACCGTTATACCGACCGTGCGCTGGGGAAGCCTTGAAAGTTTTAACTTCTGTTTTGACGGCATTGAAAAGGGCTGTGTAGTTGCTGTTTCAACGCTCGGCGTAAAGAATGAAAAATCGCACTTCATGCTCGGCTACAATGAGATGCGGCGGCGCATAAAGCCGGAAAAGATCATCTGCTACGGAAAACCTTTTGACGATATGAAAGGCGATATAATCGAAGTCGATTATGCCGAAACAAACAACCTTGATAAAGGCTTTTACATAAAGAAGTTTTACGGCTATATTATGCCTTTAAATAAAGGCGGAGGTTCGGCATTAGGCTCCTCACCTCCGCATTCCTTACCTATAAAAGGCAAACCTAATTCTAAAAAAGTTCTATATAAAAACGGTAAAAAAGTTCAGGAAAGAGAATATGATGAAAACGGAGACCCTAAAGTAGATACTGATTATACAGACCACGGTAATCCTAAAGAACATCCAAATGTTCCGCATAAGCATATCTGGAGGAACGGAAAGCGAGGAAAAGCAGATGAATAATTTTGAAAAATTTAAAGAATGGATAAACATCGGCAATGAAATTGAATTCACTTACAAAGGTGAAGAATATTCTGTAACCTATTCAGTAAAAGAAAACGGAAAGACTTTAATATCATTTTGCAAATTTTATTGTGATCCCTCTGAATTTACAAGCGCCGAAGATTTTATGAATAACGCTAAGATTGACGAGGAATACTTAAAAGACATTTGGGATAAAGTTGTTGACGTTTATATTTATTGAGTTTTCGGTCATTATTACAAAATTATTGCCCAGGTGAGGCACTTAGGCTTTTGACAGATAAAATGGACGGCAAGAATTTTCACACCTTTAACCCCGGCTTTAACAAAAACGGTACTTAAAAAATAACCGCATGCAAATATTTCATTAGAGGAAGCGATGGGAATACCTACTATTCTAACGATCATTATGAAACATTTTTCAAAATAATATAAAAGGAGATACACATGAACAAATTATACAAGTTGACAAATGAAGAATTTGAAAAAAAGAAGATATTATATAAGTTTCCGGACACAAAATATATTGTTATGGACGGCGCCGGAATAGAAACATATGAGCAGTATTTTGACAGATTGTGGGAAGTTTTCGGATTCAGCGATATACCCGAAGGCTGGAAAAAAGATTTTCACACCGAAGATGATTTCATGACAGAAATGGATGAGTTACCTGAGGACAAATATGTTTTTGTTATTAAAAATTATGATAAATTCATGAAAAATAATAACGAAGAAAAGCATGAAATTGAGGACTATTATGAAAACTATCTGCTCCCATTTTGGGATGAAGAGGTTGAACGGGTAGTTGTTGAGGGCAAACGCAAGGATTTTAATATCTATCTTGTTTCGAACACTTAAGCCGCGTGACTTGATTTTGGTGATTCTGAATTTGAGTTATCGGTCAGTGTTTTTTACAAGATTGCTGATGAGGTGAAGCGCTGAGGCTTCTTACAGACAAGATGGACAGCAAAAACTTTTACGCATTCAACCCGTCTTTCGACAAAAACGGCTCTAAAAAGTAACAAAATCGCTATAGCTGCGTAGAAAGAACCCACAGCCGTAAAAGGGCTGTGGGTTCGCTTTTATCAATTTATCTTTTTATATGCACACAAGATAAAACCAAGAAAACAACAGCAATGATAACATAGTTTGAGAGTAGTACAAATCAGCAAATTATTAACATTTAAGATCATTTCAAAATATACTTTTTAATCATATTATTGGCTTATATTTAAAACTCTTTTATGGATTTTTTCTGCAACTCAATCATTTTTTACAGTACTTGAAAGCGAATTACAAAACAGAGAACTTTTTCGGACTCTTACCAGATAAAAGCGTTTTATTCCGTTTGCAGGTATTCTAAAACTTTACAAAAGCACGGCTGCATAGTAAAATAAATGTGACATTATAAATCGGACTTTAAAGAATAAAAAAGACGTAAAAATCAAAAACTTGACCGGAGTGAAATCTGTGAAAGAGAATAAAAAGGTAACGCCGCAACATATCAAAATACGCGGCGGGCATGTGCACAATTTAAAGAACATCAATGTTGACATACCTCTCAACAAAATAGTAGGGATTGCCGGCGTATCCGGTTCCGGAAAATCATCGCTTGCTCTGGGCATTCTTTATGCCGAAGGCTCAAGGCGGTATCTGGAATCCCTTTCGACCTATACAAGAAGGCGAATGACACAGGCAGAGAAAGCACAGGTTGATGAGGTGCTTTACGTGCCGGCAGCGCTTGCGCTGAGACAAAGGCCGGGTGTTCCGGGAATACGCAGCACTTTCGGCACGGGAACGGAACTGCTGAACAGTCTGCGTCTTATGTTTTCAAGGCTGGCAAGCCACAGGTGCCCAAACGGTCACTATGTGCAGCCGTCGCTCAATGTTGCGGCAGGACTTGAACTTATATGCCCTGTGTGCGGTGAACATTTCTTTGCGCCCGGCGCAGAGGAGCTTGCGTTTAACAGTCAGGGCGCCTGTAAAAAATGCGATGGCACGGGAATCGTGCGAATTATTGATGAATCCACGCTTGTGCCTGATGAAAATTTGACCATAGATGAGGGCGCCGTTGCGCCGTGGCAAACGCTGATGTGGTCGCTGATGAAAGACATTGCGCGTGAGATGGGGGTTCGCACAAACGTGCCCTTTAAAGACCTGACGAAAAAAGAACGTGATATCGTTTTTCACGGACCGGCAGTAAAAAAGCATATCGTTTACCAGAACAAAACAAGCGGGGCGGCGGGAGATATGGATTTTACATACTTCAACGCCACTTACACGGTTGAAAACGCGCTCTCCAAAGTGAAAGACGAAAAGGGAATGAAACGGGTTGAAAAATTTCTGCGCCAAGATATATGCCCTGACTGTGGCGGCACAAGACTTTCCGAGGCTGCCCGCGCGCCGAGGATTCGCAACATCTCCCTTGCGGACGTTTGCAGGATGACGCTTTCGGAACTTTCGGAATGGGTAAAAGGCGTACCTGCCTCCCTGCCGGAAGAGATGCAACCCATGGCGGAAAGCATCTGCGATTCTTTACAAGGAGCGGCGAAACGGCTTACCGATCTGGGGCTTTCCTATCTTACGCTTGACCGTGCGGCGTCTACCCTTTCAACCGGAGAGCGCCAGCGTATGCAGCTTGCGAGAGCCGTGCGCAACCGCACTACGGGCGTTCTCTATGTGCTGGACGAGCCGTCAATAGGATTGCATCCATCTAATATGGAGGGTCTGATCGGCGTTATGAACGATCTGTTATCGGACGGCAACACCGTTATTCTTGTTGACCATGACACAAACATACTCAAAGAGGCAGACTGGCTGATAGAGCTCGGTCCGGGAGCGGGTGCCGACGGCGGAACGATCCTTGCACAAGGCAGCATAGAGGACATAAAAAAAGAACCCGCTTCAAAGATCGCGGGATTTCTGACAGGCGATAAGGTAATCCATATCGGGAATCCTATTGCGGCGAAAGCCATGTTTGATCTCGGCACGATACATCTTTCCACCTCCGCTATCCACACGGTAAAACCTTTGGAAGTGGATATTCCGAAAGGGCGTTTGACTGCGATAACAGGCGTTTCCGGCTCAGGCAAAACGACCATGATTCTTGAAAGCCTGATACCCGCCCTTGACGCTCAGATAAAAGGAACAAAACTGCCTGAGCATGTAAAGCGTATATTGGCGGACGGCATAAGCCAAGTAAAGCTGATAGACGCCACGCCGATAGGCATAAACGTACGATCAACCGTTGCGACTTATGCCGATATACACGATGAACTGCGAAAAATATACGCTAAGACCCCTGACTCCAAATCAAAAGGATATAAAGCGGGTGACTTTTCATACAACACGGGTAAACTGCGCTGCCCCGTTTGCGACGGCACAGGTACGATCAGCCTTGACATACAGTTTTTGCCGGATGTGGATATACCCTGCCCCGAATGCGGCGGCTCAAGATATTCCAAAGACGCATACTTGATACGCAGATACGCCAAAAACAGTCAAAAAGGCTATACCCTGCCCGAGCTTATGGATATGAGCGTTGATGAGGCGCTGGCAGCATGTGATGATCTACCGAAAGTAAAGCGAAAATTGCAGGTGCTGCATGATTTGGGACTCGGTTACCTCACGCTCGGCGAGGAGACACCGAGCCTTTCGGGCGGAGAGGCACAGAGGCTGAAACTCGCAAGTGAAATGGGAAAGGGTCAGTCCGACTCTGTGTTTGTGTTTGATGAACCCACGATAGGACTGCACCCGCTTGACGTGGAAACACTGCTGCAGGTTTTTAAAGACCTGATAGACAGCGGCGCGACCGTTATTGTAATAGAACACGACCTGGATGTAATCCGCAACGCAGATTATGTTATTGATATGGGCCCGGGCGGCGGCATTGAGGGCGGAATGATCGTTGCGCAGGGCACTCCGAAGGAGCTGTGCGAATGCCGAAACAGCAAAACAGGATATTACTTAAAAAAGCTGCACCTTGCGCAGAATTGCGGAAAAATCATTAAGGAATAAAATTCGAGAGATATGAAACAGATAAGAGAATTTAAAGGCAAAAGCCTGCTTGCCTTTCCCAAAGATTACACCGTTATTGATATTGAAACGAGCGGTCTTTCTCCGGCTGAAAGTGAGATAATCGAAATATCCGCAATCCGATACAGGAATCACGAAAAAGCAGACGTGTTTTCAACACTTGTAAAGCCTGCGAAAAGAATAAGCTATTTCATTACTCAGCTGACGGGAATTACCAATGATATGGTAAAGTTTGCGCCCAATATTACATACGCCGTCTCGGCGTTTTATGGTTTTATCGGCAATGATATATTAATGGGCTACAATGTGCATTTTGACATAAATTTTTTGTACGATAATCTGATGCAGCATTGCGGTGTTCCGCTCACCAATGATTTCGTGGACGTTCTCCGTTTCGCCAGACAGGCACTGCCCCGCCTCCGAAACAGAAGCCAGACAACTGTTGCCGAGCATTACGGGATTTCCGCACAAGGCGCGCACCGCGCGCTGCGAGACTGCGAAATATGTAACGCCTGTTATAATGAACTGAAAAAAGAAGAGGTTTTAAAACAAATCATAAAATAGAACCCCATTGAAGAAATAAACAAGCCGGAAGTTAAAGCTTCCGGCTTGTTGGCTTGATAGGATAATCATTTTAAATTGAAAGTGTATGAATATCCGAATCGGATGCGCAGCGAGGTATTTAAAAGCCCGGCTTAAAACGCCCGCACGTCGCGATCTTTTCAATTCGGTTTACTTTTTTTCGTTCTCATCAACCGGCTCAACCTCAAAAGAGAAGTAAAGCGGTCTGAAATAACCGAAACTGATTTGATGCTCTTTAGACGGAATCGGTCCGCAGCTTCCCGAACCTGTACCGCGCACATATCCGTCAACAGCGGTAAAGGTGGTGCACTGATCGGGAATATCCTCTATATGTCCGGCTTTTCTGAGCTGACCGAGAGTAAAGTGGTTCGCGTTGAAATTGATATATTTATCCAGCGCGGTAAATCTGAGTCCAAGCCCGTCTTTGTTTGTGAGGGCACTATAACGGACATCGCCTCTGTTGCCCGAATCCTGCGGCTTGATATACTTATGAGCCATCTCGGAAACAGTGGTTCTGTAAATACCGATGGGAGAATGCTCCTTAAAATCGGAATAGTTTTCAAGAGGACCTCTGCCGTAGTATTCTACGTTTTCAAACTCGTTGCCGAGTTCGGCATGAACACCGAACCGAGGAAGCTGATCGGTGAGCGGGCAAACCTTTTTGAGCGATGCGCTGATCGTCATTTTGCCGCTTTTATCAAAGAAATAATCGACCTGCGCTCTGGCGAGCACGAACAATCCCCTTGTGACAAAATCATAGACCGTGCTTACATATTTTACACCGTCAGTGCGCTTTACATTGCAGGAGATCATTTTAGCGTTAGCACAGTCAAGCCCGATTATCTTCCAGAATATGACCATATACTGGTCATTATCCAGCCTTCCCCTGTATATATGGGGAACGAATCCGCTTGCTCCGTCGATCGGAGCCGTGTTCAGATATTCCAGCCCGTTTTTACGGTAGCTTACAAGGCCTTCGTTTTGATCAAACAGCGCTTCGCCGCCGTCAAAAGCAACGCGGATTATATTGTTATTGACTGCTATTTCAGCCGGATCTGCGCAAATTTCCGCTTTTTTGAGCGCAGCGCTTGAAACGACTACCTGCTCAATAGCGATTTCAGCTCCGCTAACCTTATCCGAGTATCTGAAGTTGACAAAAACATCGTTTTCGCTCTGCTTTAACAGCGAAGAATTGATCCTGAATCTTTTTTTGCTTCCCGGATCAATTACACTGCTTACGACGCCCTTTTCCTTGCTTTCCCCGTTTACGGTGATCTCAAAGCTTACCTTGATATCCGAAGTGTCTTTAAAACTTCTCGTGTTCCAAAGCTCAAAAATATTTTCTTTAATATACTTTGCTCTGACGGGGCGGTAGCATATCTTCATCTCTATCGCGCCGCTTGACGGCTTGCGGTCGGGATAAAACAGACCGTCAACACAGAAATTGCCGTCATGTATCGGCTCATTGTGATCGCCGCCGTATGTCCACTTATACCTTGCGTTTTCATCATATACGCTATGGTCTGCCCATTCCCAGATGCAGCCGCCCATAAACTGATCTGAAGAATAGAACAGCTGCATATATTCCTCAAGTCCGCCGGGGCCGTTACCCATTGCATGCGCGTATTCGCACTGGAAAAACGGCTTGTTTTTGTATTTATTGCCTGCCGTTCCGCTTAATACTCTCCTCATAAGCGAAGGCGTGGCATACATTCTTGAAACAACATCATATGCCCAGCGTTTGCTGCGTATTGCGCCCTCATAGTGGACGGGGATCTCAGGATTCATCTTTTTCAGATAATCATAGCAAACATCCTGACATTTATATCCGCCCGACTCATTTCCGAGACTCCACATAGTTACACACGGATGATTTTTATCCCTGCCGTACATTCTTTTCACTCTGTCAAGATAATGCGAAGCCCATCTTTCATCATTGCTCAATCTGTTTGGATTATATGTGCTGTGAGGAACGGCATAAAATCCATGTGTTTCAATATCGGCTTCATCAACAGCATAAAGGCCGTAAATATCACACATCGTCAGGAACACCGGATCCGGAGGATAATGCGATGTGCGCACTGCGTTACAGTTATACGCCTTCATAAGCTGTATATCTTTTTCCAGATCCTCGAGCGACATTGCATAACCTTTGGTCATATGCGTATCGTGATGATTTACGCCGAGCATTTTGATCGGTTTTTCATTGAACAGAAAAACATTGCCGTCTATCCTGATATTCTTAAAGCCTATATAGGTGCGCACCGCTTCCACAACAGTGCCGTTCTTTTTCAGCAGCAGACGAACCTCATAAACCGCCGGTGTTTCTGCAGTCCACTCATGAACGGAAAGCGAGGTCAGTTCTGTTTTACAATCCTTTTTCAAAACAGTTTCAAAAAGACCTTCGGCAGAAACCGCCACTTCCGCTTCAGACGAGATCTTACCGCTGACGGATATCTTAAGATTATATGTTCCGTCCTCATTCTTAGAGGGTCTGAAAAGGAAATCATTTATATAGTCGTCTTCCTGAGAAATGATGTAAACATCGCGGAAAATGCCGTTTTCACGAAACATATCCTGACACTCAAGATAGGTGCCGTTGCTCCACTTATACACAACAGCAACGATTTCATTTTTTCCGCTGTTTAAAAAAGAGGTTATATCGAATTCAGCAGTGTTATGAGAGCCTTCGCTGTATCCCGCATACTTTCCGTTCACATACACCGCAAGCGCGCCGGCAACGCCGAGGAACGTGAGGATACGGCGTTTCTCCGAATCTTCTATATCAACCGTTTTTCTGTAAATACCCGTTGCGACATCGGCAGGGATATGGGGAGGTCTTTTAGGGAAGGGATATCTGGTGTTTATGTATGCTATCTGGTCATAGCCCGTTCTCTGCCAAGTGCACGGAACATGGATACGGTCAAAAGACGCTTCATCTGTATCAAATGTTTGCGGAACGTCGCTCAGTTTCTTAAAATAGGCAAAATCCCACTCGCCGCTGAGTACGGTCACTCTGTCTGACCCGTACCGTTCGTTTTTATAATCTGTGCTGTCAAGCGCTTCTTCACTTGAAAACGGAATAAAGTAGCTTCTTTCATCAAGCTTGTTCTCTTCATAAACATTAAAATCCGTGTGCAAATTGCGATGAATACTGTATTTCATTGCGAAATCTCCTTTTACAAATTAAGAACACTATAATCGTTATTCAGAAAACTAAGTATTTCAGTTTGCAAGGCTTTCATTCTGCTTTGCCAGTGCATTCAGTTCTTCATTTTCCCGTCTCTGTTTTTCTTCTCTGAACGCTTTCAGCTTGCTTGCCTGCGCCTTTTCATCAAATTTATAAAAGAACATGGGAATCGTCTGAAGAAGAAGCCCTATTGCGCCGAATGCCGTCAGCAGGAAGAAGATGACGTTCAGGAGCATTGTGTAATCCACTCCGCCGGAAACAAACGCCTGTGTGGGGCTTTGGATCAAAGGCTGTGTAAGATTATTGGTAAGGGCGTTCATCTTATCTACATTATAACCGAACACATCCACAACATTCAAGAGCAGAGCGTTAAAAATTGCTACAGAAATCTGGCTGATCAGGCTTTGGAAAGAGAATACAGTACCCTCCAGGCGTTTGCCTGTACGAATCTCCAGATCCTCTACCACATCGGAGAACATCGCAGTGGTAAGTACCGTCATAATACCAACCGGGAAATTTGTAAAGAAACGCAGAATCATATAAACTACCGCGCCGGCAAATGTGTTGTAAGGCACGATCCAAATGCCGACTACAAAGCAAATGATATCCGCAGCGATACCGATGATTGAAGTACCTATCCAGAGCGTTTTTTTATCCATCTTTTTAAGGAAGAGCGGAATCAGCGCCATGGAAAGCATATACGAAGCGCCGCTGCCGATCTGCAGGAGCGGGGTCAAAAGACCTTCGCTTGTAAGCTGAAGCGAGATACCGAACGTATCATAAATCCATGCACATAACTGATCGATCGGCAGCACACCGATACAGTTCCACTTTGCGAAATACGGAAGGAACATGGAACCGATATTGACGATCGACGAGAAGAACATGGCGATCGTTAAAACGATAAACTTTTTATCCTTGAAAACAACTTTAAGACCGTCAACATACTTCTCTTTTTTCGGGGGAATCTTAATCTTTTCCTTGAATCCGAAAGCGGAAAAGAACATCGGAACAGCGCCGAGCGTTGCGAAAATCAGAGCGGAAAAGAAATAGCCCTGTTTCTGCTGCTCACGACCCCAAAGACCGGCGACCGTAAAAAACAGCAGCGACGGCAGAACCGAGCCGAGGGAACCGAGAATATTGCTCCAGGAAAGAGCTTTTACGCGCTGCTTATCCTCCGGGAAAACAAGAGGCGCAAGGCCTTTGTTCGGAATATCGAGCGCTGTATATATGGTATAGTAAAGAATATAGGCGATGATGGCATAAATAAAATTGCCGGTCTGCCCGAAATCAACCGGCGCAAACAGCAGCGCCGTTACAAGGATCATCGGACCCGACATCCAGAACACATACGGACGGCATTTACCCCATTTCGTGTTCGTTTTATCCACGATCATACCCATAAGCGGGTCGTTAACGGCATCCCACACCTTGGTAACGGCAAGCATAATACCCGTCATGGAAAGCGAGAGACCCAACACATCGGTAAAGTACATGTTCAGCGCCGTACCGACGATGCTGTAAATCGTGCTGATACCGAACGGCAGCAGCGAATAGGCAAGGATCTCCCTTGTGGATTTGCTTCTTGATAAATCTTTCATTTTTTTACCCCCGGCTTTTTAAAATAACCGTATTTATTTATCAGCGAAATGAATCCGCCGGTAATACTGCTGAAATAATCATCCGATACCTTGAATTCGGGAACGGCATATGACGGCAGATCTTTTACGGCTGTGTTAAATATTTTCTCGAACTGATTCTGCCTGTGCGATTTATAAAACACAATCAGTTCGGGATTCAGAAAGATAATGATGTTTCTGACTATTTTCGCAGGGAACGATATCCCCGTAATACTTTTTCTGAGATCATCGGTATATCCGACCTCACCGGCAAAGCCCGTGCTTCCCGCAAGCACATTTCCGTTTACCGTTTCACCCACGCCGATTCCGTTATGACCGAACTGCACAGTAGCAATATTTCCCAATGCTTTTCTGCTTTTTGCGCATTCCCCTATGGCAGTGAGCTTCATATCATTTTGAATCACAACATTGAGGTCGTATTTTTCTTGGATCTTGTTTCTTATGTTTAAACCAACGGCTCCCGGATTATAGAACCAGTCCATAATCACTCCGTCATTCAGCACGCAAGGCAATGCAAGGCAGACTGTTCCGATTTCATATTTATCCGTTGCCTTATCTATAATCTGGAAAATATTTTTCAAAAATTCCCCGAATGCAAAGCGGATATTGAATTCATCAACAGCTTGAAACCCGAAATCGCATATCTTGCACACCAAATGATCATTATCAACAATAATAAATAAGAAATGCTGATAGTTCCTGTTGATAAAATAAAGCTTCGCTTTTCGCCCTCCCGTGGAATCGGCTGTATCGCCTTCACAGACCATACCGTATTCCATTGCCTGAAGAACACATTTTTTTACCGTTGTCAGACCTCCGTCCGTCTGGTCGGTCAGCTGCGCAAGGCTGCAGGGACCGTTTCTTCTGAGCGCCTGTAATATATCGGAAAGGTTTTTATTTCTGATATTTCTCAAAGCATCCTGTTCAAGCAATCAGATCACCTCCGAAACTTTTGACACAGGGTGTTAAAAGTTATTATATCTTTTCCGCTTCTTTTTGTCAATCCATATCATGCAAAGCAGATAAAAATTCTGACCGGCTGTCTAAAATCGGATGTGCATCATACGGTTTGCACCGCCTCTGCCGCTTTAGCAAATTTATTAACACAGATTAAAACTCAGCCGTGAAAGGCTTGTTTGAGCCTGTCAAGGAACAACTGTGCCGCCGGCGAGAATACCTGATGCTTTTTCCAGATCACATTCAGTCCTGATTCCAGGCGCGGTTCAAGAGGTCTGAAGCACAATCCGCTGCTTTTTGATGTGTTCGCAAGTCCGGCAAGCGTTACGGCGCATCCAACGCCCTCCTGCGTCAAAATCGATGCATTGTAAACAAGATTGTAGGTTGAAACAATATTCAACTTTTCAAAATCCTCGCCGAACCAGTCTGAAAAACTGTTTGACTGTTTTTCAGAGGATATTACCTGACGCGAACATATAAGAGGCTGATTCATCAGATCACTTTTTCTGATCATTTCTTTACGGGCAAGAGGGCTGTCCCGTCTCATAAGAACGCCCCAAACATCCTTTTCGGGAAGATTTATAAAATCATATTTTGAGATATCCGCCGGTTGTATGAGGATGCCGAAATCGAGCAGACCTTTATCCAGTTTCTCCGTTACATCCTGCGCGTTTCCGCTGTGAAAATGATAATGGATATCGGGATATTCCGCACGCATTTCATGTATGATTACGGCGATACGGCGAATCGCCTGCGTTTCTCCGCCGCCGATATAGATATCCCCGCTGATATAATCCTCCATGGATGAAAACTCCGCCTGCGTCTTATCCACCATTGAAATGATCTCCTCAGCCCGTTTTCTGAAAAGCATGCCCTGCTGCGTAAGCGTTACACGGTGACTGCCGCGGATCAAAAGCTGCTGCCCCAGCTCATCTTCAAGATCATGTATCTGCCGCGACAAAGTCGGCTGCGTTAGGTGCAGATAATTTGCTGCCGCGGTTATGCTGCCTTCCCTTGCAACGGCAAGAAAATATCGAAGTACACGGATTTCCATAATAAACGCCCCTTTACTTTTATAGTATACAGCATTTCAATATGCGTGTAAAGCATATCACGGAATAGAAACAAGGTATTTGCTATTTTCGCCGATACAGGTTAAAATCAAATCAGCAAAAGTATATTGTAATCATACGCTTTTGAATCACCATACTTTATAACCCGGAGGAAACAAAATGAACGAACAGCTTGTTTTAACAGATAACTGGGACAAAACTTTCCCGAAAAGCGAAAAGGTCAATCACAGAAAGGTAACATTTCACAACCGCTATGGTATCACACTGGCGGCAGATCTTTATGAGCCTGCAAATGCCGATGAAAAACTTGGCGCAATAGCGGTATGCGGTCCGTTCGGCGCGGTCAAGGAACAGGCGGCAGGTCTGTATGCGCAGGAAATGGCTGAAAGAGGTTTTCTTGCGATTGCCTTTGACCCGTCCTTTACAGGCGAAAGCGGCGGAGAGCCGAGATACATGGCATCGCCCGATATCAACACGGAGGATTTTCAGGCAGCCGTGGATTTTCTCAGCGTGCAAAGCAATGTTGATCCGAACAAAATAGGGATCATAGGCATATGCGGCTGGGGCGGAATGGCGTTGAACGCCGCGGCAATAGACACCCGCATCAAAGGAACGGTTACCAGTACGATGTATGATATGGCACGCGTAAATGCAAAAGGTTATTTTGACGCTGAGGACAGCGAAGAGGCAAGATATGAAAAACGCAAGGTCTTAAACGCGCAGCGCACCGAGGACTATCGAAACGGCTCATATGCTGCCGGCGGCGGAGTGGTTGATCCCCTGCCGGACGATGCGCCGTTCTTCGTTAAGGATTACTATGATTATTACAAAACCGAGCGCGGCTATCACAAGCGTTCGCTCAACTCAAATAACGGCTGGAACATGACAGGCTGTATGTCATTTATGAATCAGCCGATCCTGCAATACAGCAATGAGATACGCAGTGCTGTTCTGATGATCCATGGGGAAAAGGCACATTCCTGCTATTTCAGCAAGGACGCTTATGAAAATATGATAAAGGATAATCCGTACAGCGGAAACAAAGAACTGATGATCATACCCGACGCCGTTCACACCGATCTCTATGATAAAACAGACATTATTCCGTTTGATAAAATAAAGAAATTTTTCCTTTGCGCAATGGAATAAAATGTTATGAAAAGAACTACAAGTTTTTTTAAAAGAGCAGTCATTTGCCCTGCGCTGCTGATCGCGTTGCTTCTTTCCTCCTGCGGCACTGACAATACAGGAGCAGCCGAAGCAGCAAGCACACAACCTGCTGTGCCGAACACAACAGAAGCAGCCGGAACCGCAACGCAAAATTCGGAGGACGAAAATATAAGCAAGATTGAAATTATAATAGGTGAGAACATTTTTTCCGCAAATTTATACAACAACGCCGCTTCGGCGGATTTTCTTTCATTGCTGCCTATGACCGCTGAAATGAATGAGCTTAACGGCAATGAGAAATACTATTATCTCAATGACACCTTATCCGTTGATGCACAAAAGCCGGATTTTATCCGAACAGGCGATCTGATGCTTTACGGCTACAACTGTCTGGTGCTGTTTTATAAAGATTTCAGAACCTCATACAGTTACACACCTCTCGGCCGTATTGAAAACCCACAAGGGCTTGAAACTGCTCTCGGAAACGGAAACGCAGAAGTTACGTTTCGTTTAGCGGAATCATAAATATTCACAACACAAAAAGGCAGACGCACCATTCAGTAATGCGTCTGCCTTTTATATTGCACAATGTTTGTTCTTTTATGTTTCAAGCGGGGATTTTATCCGTATCCTGAAAATATACTTTCGCTGCATGCTTGCCTATATTTTTCCCTAGCTCAGATGACGTGGTTACAGACCGAGGCTGTCAACCCATTCCTGAACATCGGACTGTGAAACGCCTGAACGGAAACGCTCTCCCTCAAGCCAGTTTCCTGTGCCTGCTGCCTCAGCCAGCAGATCACCGCTTTCGCCGAGTCCCGAAGATGAAGAAGTGCAGAACGGAATAACGGTTTTGCCCGTGAAATCATTCGATTCAACAAAGCCATCCACCGGCCATGCGGCAATTCCCCACCAGATAGGATAACCGATAAACACGGTGTCGTACTCTGCCCAGTTATCCACCGTTGTCTGCGTCAGTTCGACCTCTCTTTGGTCGGGGTTCTCGTGTTCGCGCGTCACGCGGCTGTTACTGTCCGTCCAGTCAAGGTCTTCATCGGTATACGGATTAACGGGAACAAGCTCAAACAGATCTCCGCCTGTTGCCTCTGCAATGTAATTTGCCGCCTCCTCGGTATTGCCCGTTGCGGAAAAGTAAACAACAAGTGTTTTTCCGTTCTTCGCTCCCTCTGTGTCTTCCGCTGAAGCATTCGTAGCGCTCTGAGCAGTTGTGTTGCCGGCATCTGACGGCTGCGTTGTGTCCTGCGTATTACTGCTGCAGGCGGTGAAAGCCATTGCAAGCACGAATACCATAAACAGTGAAACAATTTTTTTCATAGTTTTCTCTCCTTAAAAATTTTATAATAACACGGGCTGACGCCCGAGATTATTCATAACAGGCATTTACGATCTGATTCACAAGCTGCCAGTAAATACTTGTTCTGCCGGTGTAATTACTTGTAAACACAATGACCAGTTCCAGCTGCGGCACCACAAAAATATACTGCCCGGCATGCCCCTGGGCAAAAAACGCCGGATAATCGTTATCTCCGAACGTGCGCACCCACCACTGATAACCGTAATCGGCACAGCCTGTATTTCTGTCATACTGAACGCTTGTGGAATCCGCAACCCATTGCCGGGATAGTATTTGTTCACCCTGCCATGCTCCGTTATTCATAAAAAGCAGTCCGAATCTTGCCATATCATACGGCGTCATATGGATGCCGTTGCCGCCGTCCGAAACGCCTTGCGCGTCCGTATCAATGCGGACGCTGTCCATTCCCACGGGACCGAACAGGTATTGTCTGCCGAATTCATATTCAGACATTCCCGTTGCCTGTTCCAAGATCGCCGCAAGCAGATGCGTGTTGCCTGTTGAATAGCTGAATTCCGCCCCGGGATCTGATATGATGGGGCTGTTTAGGATATATTCAATCCAGTTTTCGGAATTTCTCCATTCCATCCATCCGGCATCATCGGTTGTGTCTATCCCCGAAGTATGGTTCAGCAGATGCCTTATCGTGATCTGAGCCCAGCGAGCATCGCCGTTTTGCAAAACCTGCGGAAAATATTCGGATAGATGAACATCCACACTTTCTATATAGCCTTTATCTATCGCTATGCCGATCAGCGCACTGGTAACGCTTTTTGACGCCGAATTCAGAACGAATACACTTGATTCATCATACCCGTCTTTAAAATACTCATCAATGATATAACCGTTTTTCACTATGACTGAACTGAGCAGATTAAACGAATCAAATGTTGAATGTATATCATCGAGAACGCTGCTGTCAAGCCCCTGATTATCGGGCGCATCTTTCTGCCATTCCCATTCGGGCGCCGCCTGTGTTACGGCAAAGATTTCCGCCGTGGTCTGTTCTGCGGCGGTCGTATTCTGTTCGGTTTCTCTTGCGCACGCCGCAAATGAAACACACATCGCTGCCGCCGTTAATGCCGCAAATATTCTTTTCATAATCCCGCCCCTAAATTGTTCAAACAAAGAAAATACTCTTTACATGAACAGCTTATCATTGAAAGACAGAAATAGCAAATACCTATATTGTATCGGTCAATATAGCTAATATGAATATCTGAAACAAAAAAGATCAACTCCACTCATTTTTATTTTCCCGCAGTCAGTTTCTTCAGCAGCCGACCGTAATTGTGTGAAAGCCATCCGTACTCTGCCCTTTTCATGAAAAAAACCGAGGCTTCAAAAGAAGCCCCGATTTCAGCCTGCCGGCAAAATCGGCTTTGTAAAAACCGCTCTGCCGCGCAGCGCATAAAAATATTTAAAACAAAGAAGTATGCCCTTTATTCCGCTTCCTTTCGAGCAAAACAAACGTAAACCGAAAAATTAAGCATAAAGGGAGCCGTAGTTGCACATTAGGCTAAAAATCTGTTTGACTCAAACGAATGCTACAATAAGATCATTTCTCAAGCATATCGGCGGACTGTTTGAGATATTCCGTGATTTTGAGGTGCTGCGGACACACGCGTTCGCACTGTCTGCACTCTATGCAGTCGGACGCTTTGCCTTTGCCGCTTACCGCCGCTTCATACGCCTCTTTCGCCGCTGTCATCTGCCCGTTTGCAAGTTGCTTATTCGCGGCGGCAAATATCTCGGGAATCGGGATATTTTTGGGACACCCTTCCGTGCAGTAATGGCAGGCGGTGCAGGCGATTGCCGAAGATTTTCCGAGGATCTGCTGCGCCTTCTGAATGATCTTTTGCTCGTCCTCATTCAGCGGCTGAAAATCACGCATATAGGAAAGATTATCCTGCATCTGCTGCGTGTTGGACATGCCGGAAAGCACGGTCAAAACGCCGTCCAGCGAAGCGGCAAATCTGATTCCCCATGACGCACAAGACATATCCGGGGCATATTCTTTGAAAAGCTTCTTGACTTCCTGCGGCGGATCGGCAAGACTTCCCCCCTTAACGGGTTCCATTACAACGATTTGCTTGCCATGCTTTCTTGCGATCTCATAATTGGCGCGCGACTGAACGGACGGATTTTCCCAGTCCGCATAATTGATCTGCAGCTGAACGAAGTCAACCTCGGGATGTTCCGTCAGGAGCTTATCCAGCAGATCGGGTCCGGCGTGAAAAGAAAAGCCTATATTTTTGAGAACGCCTTTGCGCTTTTGCTCCGAAACAAAATCCCAAAGTCCAAACTTATCATACTTACTATAATTATCATTCATGATCGCATGCAGCAAATAATAATCAAAATAACCTGCTCCCGTTCTGGCAAGGCTCGTTTCAAGCTGCTTTTTTGCCGCCTTTTCATTTACGGCAACATTGACGTTCAGCTTGGTGGCAAGAGTATAGGACTCCCGCGCATGCCTGCTGACGAGCGCCTTTTTTGCGGCGCCCTCCGAACCGAGATAAACATACGCCGTATCAAAATAGGTAAAGCCTGCATCCAAAAACGCGTCCACCATATGCTTGACCTGCTCAATATCCGTAAAAGGACCTTTTTTCGGCAGCCGCATAAGACCGAAACCAAGCTTTTTCATAATCATTTCTCCTTTAAACTTTATACCGATACTATTATAGCAGAGCGATAAACATTTTGAAAGAATATTTATGAATTTCTTACATCACTGCCAAAATTGAGCAAATATTCGTCAAGAGCGGCTATATCCCTTGCCATCAGAAATTTTTTCTGCGCAGTGCCGCAGGCAGGGCGTTTTATAAGTTCAACAACGTCATCCAGAGTATACCAGTCTGCCTTTGTGCCGTTTTCGGTTTCAAGCTTTGTGAATGACGGGCTGATCCGTTTACTCGCAGTGGTTACAACAAAATAATATGAGATCTGCGTATAATCACAGTGCGCTCTGTTCTCCCAGATCATTCCCAATTCCTCGATCACATCACAGGAACAGCCTGTCTCCTCTGACACTTCCCTTTTCAGGGCACTGACGATACTCTCGTTTTCTTTT
The DNA here is from genome assembly GCA_900539845.1 of uncultured Oscillospiraceae bacterium. GTDB lineage: Bacteria > Bacillota > Clostridia > Oscillospirales > Acutalibacteraceae > Eubacterium_R > Eubacterium_R faecavium. The sequence goes on from UQDP01000014.1 coordinate 50,747, forward strand.
ACACCGCCTCCGGGAAAGGAATAAAAATCCAAATCGCCGCTGTAAATAAGAATATAACGGTTTTTAAAATCCTTTAATATCGCCCTTGCCGTGATACGCGGCTTTGCAGCCGACCTGCCGCTTGTTCCGATAACATCCTGATCCGTAATCTCCTTTATAAGCTTCATTCCGCCACCTCACGATCCGATTATACAACGATCCGAAAGATATGGCAACACGCAAACCAGCTGCCGATTTATATATGCATTGCCGTTAAATAGTCCGAAATTGCCGATTTTTATATTGTTAGCATCGACCGCATATGATAAAATGAGGTTGGGATCACACCCTAAAAACGCAAAAGAGAGGTTTGCAATTATGAAAGCAATCAAAAAGCTTGCCGGGGCAATCAACTCGCGCGCAGGATCGTTTATTTTCTTTGCGCTCTCAGCCGCGGCATTCACATTTTTTTCCAGCAGCAACTGGGCTTACGGCTGGATTGCTGAGCTGTACCCGCTCGGCGAGGGCTTTATCACGCTGATGCTGTGCCTTACCGGCGTATGCGCGGGCTTATCGCTCGTTATGCTGCTTATTCATGCTTTCGCCGAAAGCAAGATACACAGCAAAGGCGTTAAAGTATACGGAATCATACATATTATTTCCGCCATACTCGGCATCATCACATTTGTATACACATTTATTCTGCTGTTCGGAATCGATCAGGGCTTTACCGCCGCCGGGTTTGCTAAGGGCTTCAACAGCCTTCTCCCGAATATAGGTTATCTCGGAGCCGCGCTCGCGGCCGCGCTTGTATTTACGGTTGTGCAGACACCTAAAAAAGCGGCAAAGGCAGTTGTAGCCTGTGTTGTTATAGCGGCTCTCATGATCAGCCCCACGGCACTTTCCGGCATAGGAAGCAAAACTTCAGGCGAAGACCTGCCACAGATCACACTTCAATCGGAGGATCTTATGGACGGCGCAAAAATTGTTTATGAAAGCCTTAAAAAAGGTGAAAAAGCAGACGCGAAAAACCTGCTTGCCGACAACAATGCATGCTGGACCGCACAATACCCGGACCGCACGCCGGCAGACGCCCAGTCCGATATAAACAACAGCTATGTGGAGATCGAGCTTGCAGGCGAACAAACCTTCAATACGGCAATCATCGAGGAGGTAGGAAATCAGGCTCAGTATTTCCGTCTTCAGGCGCTTGTTGACGATGAGTGGCAAATCATTTATCAGAGCGAAAAGATCCAGTCTCAGCGCATATGCAGCTTTGACGCTGTCACTACCGACCGCATCCGCCTTTCCATAGACAAATTCAGAAGCAATGACACCCCTGTTAAGATCAAATCCATCAAGCTTTATAATGAGCCGAAACGCGACGCGGAGAATTTTGAGGTCACGGCATATCAGCGCCTTGACGGCGATGTACCGACAGAAATTCTTGCACGCGGTGATGAATACGTTGCAAATTACGCCCGTTATTACGACGTTTACAGCACTGTCATCGTGTTCGGCGCCGTTCACTGGGATGAGAACGGAAACATGGGCTTCGGCGAAGGCGGCGAAGAGCAGTTCGCGCGTGAGATAGAAGCGCTCAAGGAAATCATTTCACGCCGCTCGAACCCCGAGCATGAGGTTAAACTTGTTATAACCGCGCTTGCCGACGGCACATGGGGCGACGGTCACAACGGCGTAAACGCATATATGGCGGATTACTGGGAATCCATCGCCGACAAGATCGCGGCCTTTGCGGCGAAATATGAATTTGACGGTGTTGATATTGACTGGGAATATCCCCAAACTGCAGCCGACTGGGAATGCTACGATCATTTCATTGCCAGACTGGATGATGAATTGCAGCAGGCAAATCCAGACGCTATTCTTACGGCAGCGCTCTCGGCTTGGAGTCTCGGTATGAGCGAGGAAACACTTGACAGGCTTGACCAGATCCAGTTTATGGCATATGACGGCAGCGACGAGGACGGATACCAGAGCTCGCTTCAGCAGGCTCAGGAGGGCATTCAGGCGTTTATTGACAACGGCGCTGACATAAGCAAGATAAACATCGGCATCGCAGCATACGGCAGACCGATTAACGGCACGCCTTACTGGGCGACCTGGCGCGACCTTGACGAGGCAAATTACTGGGATAACAAATATTATAATGTTCATGACGCGGATCAGGTCTACGAAGGCACATTCTGCTCCCCCGCGCTTGCAGGCGATAAAACGGCTTACGCGCTGTTCTCCGGCTGCGGCGGTGTTATGGTCTTCAGAGTGGCTTGTGATAAAACCATGGATGACCCCAACAGCGTAGCCTGCGGTGTTGAGAACGCGCTGCACAGATATTTTAACGAGTGGTAATCAACAGCACTGCACATTTATTGAAAATAATATAACTTATTTGTTAGCCTTAGCAACAGCAAAGAAACACCCGGACTTAAGTCCGGGTGTTTTTCATGGAACTGCTTATATTTATTGCGATGTGATCTTGTTTTTCTTTTTGTTTTTAACCTTTTTAACAACGAAAACAACTGCCGCGGCAATGCCTGCGCCGACGATCGGCGCTGCAACACAAGCCGTGACTTTAAGAGCGGTATTTCTTAAAATAACAGGGTATTCGGACGAGATATACTCCTCCATTGTAACACCCACTTCGTGCGGCTGCTCTATATCGTGCGTGCGCATCAGCGCGGTAAACTCTGAAAAAGCGTCTTTCTTTCTGTTATAAAGCAGATTATCCTCGTTCATTACGGCATACAGAATATTGATCTTAATTTCTTCAAGATAGCCTGTGATTCTTTCATTGCCTTCGACCGCTTTCAGCGCCGCATTTATCAATTCTAAATATTTGTCATTATTCTTTTTGGAAAGATAATCGCCGCTGTGGAACGCAACGCTGTCGTACAGATCCAGATCTTTCGCTTTATTTTTAAGTTCGCCGTTCATGATATCCATATACTCGGCTATATACGGCGCCGCAGCGCCGTATGTTACTTTAAGATACTTGGCGATCAGCGCACTTACGTCAATGCTGTTGTCCCAAAGCTGTTTAGAAAGCACATAGGAGCGCAGACGCGCCATTTCATCGTTTTTTTCTCTGCTGCCCTGATGGAACACGGCCTTGACATTGTTGTCAATATAGAATGCATGATTGTCCTTTTGCACATCAAAATTCGGATAAGGCATCAGAAGATTCTGAAAATCCACCACATAGTCCCATATCATAAGGCTGCTGCAGACAGCGCTCCAGCTTTCCACAAGGTTTTTGGTTTTCAGCGCCTTTTCCGTTGCGCCGTATTGATAACTGTAAAGCTGACCAGTATTGATGGGACACAGCACGATATTTACGTTTTTCTCGCACACCATGCCTTTCGGAACGGTCTCATTATAAAAATACGCAAGAGTCGATATGATCTTATCCGGGAATCTCTGCGCAAGGGAATTGATGATCGGCAACATCGTTCCCATCATAGAGCCTGTTTTTTCAAGCACTGCGGTGCAGTTTTCACAGGTGCAGTAATAATAATTGTCGTTCAGGCTGAAATCCCAGTATTTCTTATCCGGCTCGGAAGCTATCAGCTCCGCCATTTTTCCCTCTATGATCGGATAGATCTCCGGGTTAGTCAGGCACAGCTGCTGAGGCTCGCCCGCCTCATTATATGTAAAATATTCGGGATGTGTTTCCTGATATTCCTCCGGGCTTACAAATGTGAAGCTGGAATGGCACCAAGTGCCCCAGCCTTCATTTTGCTCTATATTATCCGCAACGGCGCCGTTATTTTTCAGTTTCCTGTACCACCCGTTTTGAGCGACTTCATACTGAAACACCTTTCGCCACGCAAAATCAGGATTACTTACGGTTACTTCCGGCTCAAAATAGATCGTAGGAAATACAGGCACATAGTCATAGTCCTCGCGCACGAACATACACTCAAGCTTATCCTCAAGAAAACCGTAAACGCCGTTGTAAATATTTTCATCGTCAAGCGTCAGAATAAAGATACCTCGATCGGAAATCTCTATCATATAGCCGTCGTCTTTGATTTGCGAAGTATCGGCATTTTGTGCAAGCATCGTGTACCCTATGCTTATAAAATGGCCTCCCGAAAAACTGCTTTCATTCACAGTCGGGAATAATCCGTCCGAATCAATGATCCTGTTCAGATAGGTGGAAAGCTCCTCTGCCGCTTCAATCACCGTATCCGAAGCGCCGTCGGGATAAACAACGGCAAAATCACTGGAGCCGTCCTGCGCAAACAGGATCTCCCCCTCGCTCCCTGCTGCGAAGTTTTCGCGCACCTTTGTCTCATTGTAATCGTCAAGGTGCGAAACCACATTAAGCGTTTCGGAGGACATAAGTTCCGTGTTTTCCAAATTCGCGGCTAAAGCCGGAAAAGATGAAAAAACAGTTAAGACGGTTAAAATCACTGCTAAAAAATATCTCATAATTCCCTCTCTATTCTGCGTTTAGCTATTAAACGCCGACTTAACGCCTCTTGCCCGTATTGCTTTTTGCTCGGGTGTTTTTTACGCGCGAAGAACGCTGTATTCTGTTATACGGGCGATGCGGCGCAGCCGGTATCAGGCAGTTTTTACCGTTTCCGATAAGATCCTGCCTGCGGGCTTTTCTGAGCGCTTCCTCGCAAAGCCCGCGCTTTGACGGGTCATAATACTGCAAAAGCGCCCTCTGCATCGCTTTTTCATGTGCAGTTTTCGCCACATAGACCGGCTCCAGCGTGTAAGGATCAAGCTCTGTGTAAAACATGCACGTGGAGATCGTGCCCGGAGTGGGATAGAAATCCTGTACCTGCTCTGGGCGGATATGATGTTTCTTTAAAAAGCAGGCAAGCTCTATCGCGTCATCAAGTGTTGAACCGGGATGGCTGGACATCAGATACGGAACGAGATACTGCTCCTTATGCACCGAATTTGTATAGCTGAAATAACGCCTTGAAAATTCAATATAAGCCTCTATATGCGGCTTGCCCATTTTGTCCAGCACAGCGGCGCTGCAATGCTCCGGCGCCACTTTGAGCTGACCCGACACATGGTATTTAACAAGCTCTTTAAAAAATGCGTCGTCTTTATCCTGAAGCAGATAATCATATCTGATACCGCTTCTGATAAACACCTTTTTAATATCCGGCAAGCTGCGCACCGTACGCAGGATATCAAGATACTCGCTGTGATCCGCTATCAGATTAGGGCATGGCTTGGGCGCAAGGCATTTTTTACCCTTGCAAAGCCCATGAGAAAGCTGAAAGTCACAGGACGGGCGGCGGAAATTCGCGGTAGGTCCGCCCACATCGTGGATATATCCCTTGAACCCGGGCATTTTTGTAATCCGTTTTGCCTCGCTGACTATGCTCTCTTTACTGCGTGACGTTACATATCTTCCCTGATGAAACTGAATGGAACAGAAATTGCAGCCGCCGTAACAGCCTCTGTTATGCGTTATGGAAAAACGCACTTCCTCTATGCCCGGCACACCCCCGTCTTTTTCATAGGACGGATGATACGTGCGCATATAGGGCAGAGCGTAGACTTCATCCAGTTCTTCTGTTTCCAATGGCGGCATAGGCTCGTTCTGCACAAGCATAAGACTGCCATGCCTTTGGCGCACGGCTCTGCCGCGGATATGATCCTGCTCGTCCTGCTCAACACGAACGGATTTTGCGTATTCCTTTTTTGAATGAACGCAGTTTTCGAACGAAGGCACCTCAACTCCTTTGTAAGGCGTATCCCGCACATCAACGGCATAACATGTTCCCTTTATATCGTTCAGATCTTTTATATTCTCGCCGGCATCCAGGCGCCGCGCGATCTCAACGATCTGTTTTTCTCCCATTCCGTAGATAAGCAGGTCGGCGCCCGAATCTATAAGCACGGACGGCATGATTTTATCCGCCCAGTAATCATAATGCGCAAAACGGCGAAGAGACGCTTCAAGCCCTCCTATTATGAGCGGTGAATCGGGGTAAAGACGCTTTATGATCCGTGAATACACAGTGACGGCGCGGTCAGGCCGTTTTCCCGCTCTGCCGCCCGGAGTATACGCATCGTTCCTGCGTATTTTTTTAGCGGCGGTATAATGCGCCACCATGGAATCGATATTTCCGGCGGTAACAAGAAAGCCGAGACGCGGCGTTCCGAACTGCGTAAAATCCGCATCGCGTTTCCAGTCCGGCTGGCTCAGTATTGCCACGCGGAAACCCGCGTGCTCCAGCACTCTTGATATAATAGCCGTGCCGAAGGACGGGTGGTCAACATACGCATCCCCTGTGACGTAAACAAAATCCACCGAATCCCAGCCGAGATTTTCACATTCTTTTGCATTGATCGGAAGAAATGAACTCATAACTCTCTCCGTATAACTTACTTCAGTTTTATTTTATCATTGAAACGATGGTTTTGCAATAATAAAAGCCATGTGAATAAATTGAAAAAGGACTGTCTCTCATACAAGAGACAGTCCTGATGATTTTGAAACTATCACGGCGGGCGGGAGAACGCCCGCCGTTTAGGAGAGAAAAGTATTATAAACTTTTCTTATTTAGATCAGTCTTTAACGATTCTCTTTCTGAGAATGAACCAAACAGCAGCGCCGACTGCAAGAGCAACGATAACTGTGATAAAGCTCATTCCCGCTACTTCCGCACCTGTGTTCGGCAGGTTCGGATTGTTTACGGAAGGAAGCTGTCCGCCGTTATTGTTGTTATTGTTATCGCCTGTGCCGGTGTTTCCGCCGTTCGGGTTTGACGGATCGGAAGGATCTGTCGGATCGCTCGGATCAGGACCCGGAGCGGGTTCGCCGCTTTCATCCGCGAATACTACGCTGATCGTTACATCGGTCGGATAATAGTTCGCCGCATCGGAAGATGTGACTTCTGCACCGTTTACGGTGTATTCGTAAGCCGTCTTGCCTGCCGCAGCTGCAACAGCCTCACCGTTTACCGTGAGAGAATCGATCGTGTAGCCTGCGTCAGCAGTGATCGTGAAGGTCTTGGAATCAGCCTGCTTAACCTCTACCGTGCCGGTCGGATCAATCGAACCGCCCTGCCCTGCGGCAGCCTCTACTCTCCAAATCTCGTTGCCTGTGGGAACAGCGCCGATGAATACGTTATCCAGAAGAAGTCCGTATCCGCCTACCTTGCCTTCGTCAACAATCGGATCAAGAACCTGTGCGATGACTGTGTTAATAATGCTTGTAAGATTTTCGGGAACAAGACCTACGATGAGATCTTTAAGCGCTGCATAGGTGTCTTCATCTGCAAGAGCTACATCATACAGCCAGTAGAATACGGTTGAGAAGCAGCTGTCCGCATCGCCTGTTCTGAGCAGTACGTTCTCATTGTAGATCGACTTACTCGGTACAGCGCTGAGCGTTGCACAATTTGCAAGCGTGCTCCACGGCAGATCGCCGATATTGAGAACAAGCTCTGTGCCGTCGCCGATCAAAGCGCCGATGTCAATTGAATCGGGGATCATATTGTTGATTGCAGCTGTGGAGAGGTCAAGAGAACCTGCAAGACCACTGAGAAGACCAAACTGTGAAAGCGCACCCTTCACAACAGTATTCAGTCTGTCACCGTCTACAACATATGCCAGTCTCGGAAGAACATCCACAAGGGTGTTTACCGGGTCTGCGGCAAGCGGCTCAACAACATTTGTGAAGAGCGATTCAATAATCGGTCTCAGGAATTCATCGGCTGCAATATTTGCGCCTGATGCTTCCTTAACTGTATAATAGTTTTCTTTGTACGCAGCAGCGGTCGGGAGATCGTTGAGACCAAGCTGCTCAAGAAGCGGAATCAACTGCTCGTAAGCGCCGGGCGTATAGGAGCCGTCTCCGCCAATCGTGTAATCAAACATCTTGATTCCGACACCGATGCTGATGATGCCCATTGCCTTAATTTTAGCATCGGGATCCAGAAGAACCGTGATAGGACGAAGAGTTGCAAGAAGCGCGTCAATAAAGCCTTCCTGATCGCCTGCCGTGAAGCCCCAGTCCTCTGCCGTGAATTCAATAGCGGCAAGTTTATCATACTCATTGATACCTTCAGCAGCTTCTTCCTCGGTAACTTCGATCTGACCGATCTTTTCAACAGCGCCTGCAAACTTTTCTTCTTCAAGCTGCGCTGCAAGCGTGTCAGGCGTTACGATCCAGCTGATAACTTCGCCCAGTTCAAATGTTAAACCGGAAGCGCTGATCTCAGATGTGTCATGCGAAAGCGTTGCATACAGACCGAGAACGGCTTTCAAAACCGATACCTGATACAGATTATCGGAAAGGATATCGCCGATATTTACAAAACCGCCGAGAAGATTTTCCAGGCTGTCTACGAAATTCTGAATGCCGCCTTCCGTCCATGCAACCTTGCTGTTGGTGGGACGAACGAAAGCAGTCGGCCGGAACGCCGCGATCTCATCAGAGAAATCCGTGGTATCCTTGATCGGCGTTACCATCTGAACAAACTTGTTGTATGTTTCCTCGGGGATCGCGCCCTTGCTGTCTCCGCTGAGCTGTGCATACTGGCTCTGTGCTTCAGCTACGATCTCATCGGTAAGCGCGTCCATATCCACACCGTTTACATATTCAATGAAATCATTCAGAAGCGCTTCATTGATGTAAGCGTTCATCTGCTCAACAAGCTGAGAACCGTAATAGGTGTTTACTCTGGGCTGGTTGTTATACGCCTCAGTTGCATCCGTATTTTCGTTGAATTCGATAGATGTTGTAAGTGTTGCGGCAAGCACAAGAGTGGAATTACCAAGAAGAGATGTTGCCATTCCCTTGATTGACTCATCCATATTGTTGTATTCATCTATCGTGGCTTTGATCTCGTCAAGATCGGCGTTCTCTCTGTCATTGATCAGAGCTTGACCGACTTCTACCACACTGTTTACAGCGTCTGTAAGACCGTCATAATAGGGCTCAAACAGTTCAAGCACGAAATCAAGAGCCTTTTCGGCAACGGCAACTCTATCACTCTTAACAAGAGCTAAATACTCCTCGTAAGCTGCAAGATAAGTTGCACCGTTCTGATTTTCTTGCCAAGTTCCCGTTCTGTTGCTGAAACTGTAGTTAATATAATCCCTATACGAAGGCTGTGACGGATTCTTTCCGGCTTCCGTTTCATTATCCTGAATAATATTGTACTCATAAGTAACGATATTCGGAAGCACATTGCTTCTTGCACTGGTTCCTATATTATAGAAATAGAAACCGCCTGTGCCCAGATAAAGATAGTTTGCAAACGCAAACTGATCCGCATCCAGAGCAGCAACCGCTTTTGCCCATGTTTCATAAGCGGTAATCGCTGTGTCGTTATCCTTCCAATCCGTGGAAGTGGATATGCTGTTTTCGCCGTAGAAGGTCTTGAAAATATCATAGACCTCTTTGTACTTTGCCGGAATTGTGCCGGCTACAGCCTCAATTTCAGAAAGGTGGTTCATCGTGACGTCCACATACTGTGCGGTTGACGCAGAACCCTCATTGAGGTCTCTTGCAACGGACCGAACAACGTAATACAGAATAAATCCGTAATAAGCTTTGTCAAGCTCCACCCTCTGATCATCGGTCAGAGCCTTCAAAGCAGCTGTGGAAGCGTTGTAATCCGCCACTGCCTGCTCATGTCGTTCCTTATATCTGTCGGATGTGTCAAAAAGATAGGTTCTGTTACTATAGAATGCGTCAATCTTTGATTTTACATCCGTAACAGCCGTATCTTCTGTTGCGCCCTCATCCGCGGCGATGGCATAAAAACCGACCGTGAATGTGGAAAGCACCATAACTACCGCGAGGAAAACGCTGAGCAGCTTTTTGCTTTTTGTCATCAAAATCTCTCCTTTTTGATATTTTCGCGTTTCAGTCTAAAAAAACAGACCGTCTTGCACATTCAATTATATATATATTGTCAAGTATATTGTTAAAATTTGTGGAATATTGCTAAAAAATCGCAAGACTTTTTGTTTTCAGACCGCTTACTTCTTTTTTCAATTCCTCTCCGGCAAATTTGAGCTTTTATACACAAAGAAATCAAAGAATATTGACATCCGTTTTTATACATATTATAATAAGCGCGAAATTTGGAAAAAAGAGGTGAGAATATGGACGGCAGTTCACGAAGTACGGGCTCGGCAGGCAATACTTACCGGGAGAGCGCGGCAGGCTTTTGCCGCCCGTATTCCGGCTGAATAACAGATCTGCGCCCGTTTGGCAGCAGTTTGAATGAGTATTGTTTACCATTGCCCTACCCCGTAGAACGCATATTGTAAGATTTTTGCGCTTTTGAGGGCAGTGGATTTTTTATGCCTTTTTTGCGCAAAGATCCCTTTTAAATTCTGCACACAAATATACGGAGAAGGGAGATTGCAAAATGGAAAACAAAATCAAAAACACAAATAACCGTTTGAAAAAGCTGCCTGATTATCAGCATGAACTTATTGAAATAATTAGAAGCGACCTGACGCCGAAAGCGCTGAAGGACAGGCTGCTTGACTATCATGAAAACGACATCGCTGCTGTTTTGGAAGTGCTGAGCAAAGAGGAACGGCTCAAAATATACAATATTCTGGATTCCGAAACGCTTTCGGACATTTTGGAATACACGGATGATTTCGGCGTTTATTTCAGCGAGCTCGGCACAAAAAAGCAGGCAGAAATCCTCTCTGAATTTGAAGCCGACACAGCCGCCGACTATCTGAAACAGCTCGGTAAATCCGAAAGAAAAGCGCTGATTGATCTGATGGATGATGACAGCAAAAAATCCGTTATACTTGTTGCTTCTTTCGATGACGACGAGATAGGCAGCAAGATGACAACGAATTTTATAAGGATCAGATCGGGAATCAGCGTTAAGGAGGCTATGAACGAGCTTGTTGCACAGGCGGCGGAAAACGATAACGTTTCAACGATCTACGTTGTTGACGAAAACCGGGAATTCTGCGGAGCAATAGATCTGAAAGACCTGATCGTTGCAAGAAACACAACCGTGCTGGAGGATATAATCCTGCCGTCCTACCCTTATGTATATGCAGGCGAACAGCTTGAGGACTGCATTGAAAGGATTAAAGAGTATTCAGAGGACTCCATCCCCGTTCTGGACAATTCAAACAGGCTGATCGGCGTTATCACATCACAGGATATCGTTGAGCTTGTGGATGACCTGTTCGGCGATGATTATGCAAAGCTTGCAGGTCTTTCATCCGAGGAGGATATCAAAGAACCGCTTAAAGAAAGCGTTAAGAAAAGGCTGCCATGGCTCATCGTGCTGCTCGGACTCGGAATGATCGTTTCAAGCGTTGTCGGGCTTTTTGAAGGAATCGTGGCACAGCTCACCATTTTAGTGTGTTTCCAGTCCCTTGTGCTCGATATGGCAGGAAACGTCGGTACGCAGTCCCTTGCAGTGACCATCCGGGTGCTTGCAAACGACGGTCTGAAATCCAAACAGAAGCTGTTTCTGATAGCGAAAGAAACACGAACGGGTTTTGTAAACGGAATCATACTTGCCGTTGTTTCCTTTGTGCTCATCGGGCTTTACACGCACTTTTTCAAGCAGGAGCCGCTCGGCTTTTCCTTTGCGGTTTCAGCCTGTATCGGCGCGGCGCTTGTGATATCCATGGTGCTTTCCAGCCTTTCCGGCACGGCAATCCCGATCATCTTCAAAAAGCTGAAGATAGATCCTGCCGTTGCGTCAGGCCCGCTCATCACAACGGTAAACGATCTGGTTGCCGCAGTATCCTATTACGGTCTTGCGTGGCTGTTCTTAATAGAATTGGCAGGCGCTAATTAAATCATAACCACCAGTTGAACTGGTGGTTTGCACAGGCCCTGAAAGGGCCGCCTACTGGCTCGCCGACTGAAAGTCGGCACTGAAGTTTGACAGCGC